>CAZTVM010000054.1:0-1284 GCA_964617065.1 uncultured Muribaculaceae bacterium | reverse complement strand
GTTGCAGCAGATTTATCGCAAATAAGAATTGTGCTTTCAGGTATACCTGATGAGCCGGGCATAGCAGCCAAAGTTTTTGAGGCACTAGCGACGAAAAATATCAGCGTTGACATGATTATTCAGTCATTTGCACGGACTAACAAAACAAATGATATAGCTTTTACGGTTACTGACGTTGATTTAGAGCGTACTATGGAGATTTTAGAAGAAGTAAAAAATATGTTGGGTGCTTCAGAAATACTAATAGACGAAAACATTGCAAAAGTATCGATAGTAGGTGCAGGAATGGTAGACAGACCAGGTATCGCAGCTAACATGTTTAAAACTCTCGCTGATGAGGACATAAATATAAAAATGATAGCGACAAGTGAAATCAAAATAAGCTGTTTAGTAGACAAAGACAAGGCAAAAGCTGCAATAAAAGCGCTGCATACAGCATTTGAATTAGACAGCAATGTAGTTGCTGAGGTAAAAGGCGATTTGCCTACATTATAAAAACGAAGACAAGGAGAGAAGTATGAGACAATCAGAAAGATTAAATAAAATTCCACCGTATTTATTTGCAGAAATAGACAGAAAAATAGCAGAAGCCAAAGCGAAAGGCATTGATATAATAAGTTTAGGAATCGGTGACCCTGATACGCCAACAATACCTAGTGTACTCAGTGCGATGCATGAAGCGATAGAAGACCCAACGACCCATGATTATCCTCCATACGATGGCACAGTTGAATTCAAAAAAGCATCAGCAGAATGGATGAAAAAGCGTTTTGGAGTTGATATTGATGCAAATACGGAAATATTGGCTAACATAGGCTCTAAAGAAGCTATTGCGC
This sequence comes from uncultured Muribaculaceae bacterium, assembly GCA_964617065.1. Lineage (GTDB taxonomy): Bacteria > Cyanobacteriota > Vampirovibrionia > Gastranaerophilales > Gastranaerophilaceae > JAVBNU01. The sequence continues at coordinate 448 of CAZTVM010000054.1, read as the reverse complement.
ATGTATTTTTTGCTTACGTAGATAGTGGGGACTACACGCTAGTGCCTGACCCAGGGTATCCGGTGTATAAAAATGCTACTATTTTTGCTGGTGGAACACCCTATTTTATGCCACTGTTAGCTGAAAATGATTTTTTACCTGATTTTGATAAAATCCCGGAAGAAGTCGCCAAAAAATCGAAATTAATGTTTTTGAATTATCCTAATAATCCGACTGGCGCTGTTTCAAGTCCTGAATTTTTGAAAAAAGCAGTCGATTTTTGTAAAAAATATGATATTTTGCTTTGCCATGACAACGCATACTGCGAAATGACTTACGAAGGTTATGTAGCACCAAGTATTTTTGAGGTAGAAGGTGCAAAAGATGTAGCTATAGAATTTTTCTCACACTCAAAATCCTACAACATGACCGGTTGGCGTGTAGGATTTGTATGCGGCAATAAAGACGC
>CAZTVM010000053.1:0-13276 GCA_964617065.1 uncultured Muribaculaceae bacterium | reverse complement strand
GTATGAAATTACGACAATTGTCGGTATATGACGTTCTAATAGTTGGTACAGCGGCAACCTTATACGGGGTGAACACAATATAACAGGTTGTTTACCTATATTTTGATGCGCTCTCATTAAAGTAGCAGCTGATAACTCAATCAACTCTTGTACCTGCAATGGATTGAGCAAAAACATTGTACCTAACTCTGTTCTTTGACAACTGTCGTCAAGCGTTTTTTCCCAATCTGCTGATAACGTCAGCGCATACATAGTATTGTCGGTTGCATTAGCTAAACAAATTTGTCGACCCAAAGCCGTTCTTAAACGCTCAGACAAAATATCAGGTTCCTTTGAGAAACGTGCATAGTCACACAGCCTTTCAAATATAAATATAATATCTTTTATAGAAACTTTTTCACGAATTAAATTGACAAATATTTTTCGCAAATCACTTGTCGAAATAATGGTAGGAACAAGGTCATTAACCAATGTCGGGTCTTGGCTTTTGACCAATTCCATCAACTTTAAAACATCAGTTTTTGTCATTACTTCATCAACATATTTTCTTACACATTCTTGTAAATGTGTGACAATAACATCAGTAGCATCAACTGTAACAAGCCTGTCACGTGGGTCTATATTTTCTCTGTCGACCCAGTAAGCTTGCGCCTGATAAGTAGGGTCAATACCTACAATCATATTAGCAGGGTGAGGTTTGCCCAAAGCGTCCCATTGGTCAGCTATTATCATGAATTTTCCCGGATAAACAAACCCATTCGCAACATTATTACCACGTATGGAAATGAGATATTCATTATCATCTAACGCTGATGAATCCATAATTCTTATGTTTGGAATAATATAACCTAACTCGTCAGTAATTCGTTGTCTTAAAGCCGCAATTTTCGCCAATAATTGTCCTTCTTGATCAGGGTCAGCTATAACTAACAACCCACCGCCAACCTGCAAACTCAAAACATCTACACCTAAACGTTCATACATTCTATTTGGATTAACTAAATCCTGCATACTCTGTCTTACAGAATCTAATTGACCTAATTGCGCCTGCACATCTTGATTGACCATAACAGAAAAACCTGTAACTAAAATGCCTGTAATAAAAATTGCAAACGGCCACCACGGCAAAGCTTGTGTTATGAGCGCCATTATCATTAACAATCCTAAGAAACAACATGTGAATATTAAAGCCCAAGGTTTATTCAAAAATTGAAACGCTAAATCTTTACCTAAAGAAGAACTACCTGCTGATGAACGTGTCATTACGATACCGGCTGCTATTGACATAATCAGTGAAGGAACTTGTGCTGCCAAGCCATCACCTATTGTCAATTTTGTGTATTTATCTACTGCATCTGCCATAGGCATACCATCAATAAACATTCCTATACACAATCCCCCGATTATGTTTACGACAACAATGATAATACCGGCTATCGTATCACCTTTTACAAACTTCATCGCACCATCCATAGAACCGAATAACGCTGATTCTCTTTGTAAATCTTCACGCTTTTTAACAGCTTCTTCCGGCGATATCAAACCTGCATTGAAGTCAGCATCAATAGTCATTTGTTTACCGGGCATGGCATCTAACGCAAACCTCGCCGCTACTTCAGCAATACGCTCAGCACCTTTTGTAATTACCAAAAATTGAACAATCGTAATGATTATAAAAATAACACCACCAACGATGAGGTTACCGCCTGTAACAAATTCTCCAAATGCGTCAACTACCTGACCTGCGTCACCTTTTGCCAAAATCAAACGTGTTGACGCAATACTAAGTGCAAGTCGAAACATTGTACCGATTAACAAAATTGATGGAAATGCCGCTAATTCAAGTGGCTTCTGAATATACAACGATATCATAAGTAAAATAATACCCAATGTGATATTCATACATATTGAAAAACTGATTACAGCATTAGGCATTTCAACAAGTAATATCAAAATTAATGATATTACAAAAATCGCTAAAAATACTTCACTTACTGGATTGTTGGCATTATTATCACCTGCCAATGCTGCCTCCCTTATACTGTTTTAAACATCTCTTTCAAAACGCTCAATTGCGTTTCAAACGATAAGTCTATTACACCGTTTGTTGTCTCAATTATAACATTATTTTCACTAATATTACTGTCATACATTACGTGTATTTTTCCATCACCTTGCGTTTCCGCTGAAATTTCTGGTATGTTTATTTTGACAAATTCCATATCCGTTTGAGAAACCTTAATGACTATTCTGGACTCATTTTTGCCACATTCGTTTATTGCAGCTATTATCATTTGCAATAAAACATTTTTGTCTTCATTAATTTCTTTTTTAATTATTTTTTTTGCAATTGCAAGCGATATATCTAAAATATCCGCTGAAACCTCTTTATAAACCTCATCTCTGACATTTGCTATATCAATTATAGATTGTTTGATTTTTTCAATTTCAGCATGCGCCATTTCTAAACCGCTTTGAAAGCCTTCTTTAGAAGCTTGCTCTCGAATAGTTATAGCTTCTTCTTGTGCTCGAGAAACCAATTTTCTATCATCAATTCTGCGATACCCTCGACGACGGTTTCCCCTACGTCGCTCGGCTCGTTCCTCAAACGCTGTATTCATAAAATCAAATTCTGTGTCTGCAGCTGTTTCCTCAATTATCGGTTCAGCCTCTTTCTCTACCGCTTTGGGCAATATTGTGTCAGTATTTGTTGAAGTTTTTTTTCTTTTTATAATCATGATTTTACTTTTTCTTCCAAATAATTACATAGAACAGCAGCAACATGCGGAGGCAACGATTTTTTCTTCTTGCTGTCGATATTTATTATCAATTGCTTTATATTTTCTCTTTCATCATCTATAATATCTGAAATACGCTCACTATCAGAATGTTTTATTATTTCATTAATTTTTGCATTGACCTTGTTTACATTGACACGATTTGACGCGGGCATATTCCTTTTTATTTCCATCAAACATTTCATAGCTATTGAACTATCCAATTTTTGCTGCAAATCCGGCATCCCTATATACTGAACTATTAAATCTGCATCTTTTTGAGTAAATTTTGATAAAATAGACGCAACTTTTTCTTGTGGAAGCTTTTTCAACAAAAGTGCCAAAGACGCTAATTTCAAAATTTTATTGCTCTCATTTCTCTGAGGATGAGGAGAAACAGCTGCAGCTGTGTCTTGTTGCACAGCTTGTTGTGCTTCCTGTGGCGCTGCTTCTTCATTTTCTTGCTCTTGTTGCGCCATTACATCTATATTAGACTGACCTACTGCGTTTTCTGCTTTATTTTCATCAATCAATCCACGATTTTTTAAATCAGCTATCGCTTCATCAAACGCTTTTTTTACATGCTGCTCGACAAGCGTTATTATTTGCTGTATTGGTAAATGCTTGATAATAGCAAGTTTTGCTATTTCAAAAACTGTAAATGCTATTTTTTGTAAAGTTTCATCTCGAACGGCAAGTGGTAAATCACTTCTAATTATATCAATAGCCTTGTGAAACGTCCACTCTCCGATAAATTGGCAAATAATCCGTCCTTGATCAGCCGTAAGCTCAACCGTTGTATCATTGTCGAGTGCTTCGCCTGCTAGTAAACAGTAATTGTATACCAAATTTATTATATAATTACGAGAATTTTCGTCCATATCTGCTGGAATAACACCACCAGCCTGCTGGGCTAAATTTTTGGAAAATTCTTGATACTCAAATCCTGCTATTGGCAACTGATTTCCTCCACTCGTCTTATTATGAACGCTCTATCCAACTCTGCATTTCATTAGCTAGTTCATCTTCATCAACGTAATCTATATCTTCTGTCAGTTCATCAAGAGCCTCCGCCAACTCAGGCACTGCTTCCGCTCTTGTCGGTTGTGGCTGCTCCGCTACTGCAACTTGTTGAGGCTGTTGCATCACTTGCGCTCTCTGCTCCAAAATGTTTTGGGCTAACTGACTTTGTTTCTCAATCAATTCTGCCGCTTTTAAATTAACATCTTGCAATTGACGTTCTTGCTCAACTGACTTCTCTTTTATTTGTTGCAATTCATCACGCTGACGAGCTGCGTCAGCTTTGAGACGTTTACCTAAAATGTAAAAACCTGAACCCAATAAAATAAGCAGCATTACGCCGACTAACCACCAAGGATTACCGCTTGCGTCCGGCTTTGGCAGTGCTGTAGGCTTGTCAGAAGCTAAAAATGGGTCAATACTATCCGAAAATGCAATCGTAACATTATCAACTGAAGCTCTAGGCGAAGCGGCGGACGCAATCAACATTCTCAATTCTTCCAATGAAACATTTACAGGTATCGCACTTTGATCAAGAGTTACCGCTATTGAAATTTCTTCAATCACACCTGGTTTTAAGTATTCACTGACTTGCGTTTTCGTAACACCATATTGCGTTTCTTTAGCGCTTCTTGCATAACTGCGAGACTGTGCTGAATTGCTGCCACCAGCAGGTAAACCGTTCGGCAAATAAGTGCTTACTGCGTTCAAAGAACTGCTGGAGTCTTTTGTCTGGTCCCCCAAACCTTCTGAAAAGACCTGCTCACTGACAGCCGTCTTTTGTTGAGGGTCATACACCAAACTAGTTTTTTCTAATGGCGCTTCTCTCAACTGCGTGCTAACTGTCACAACATAATTGCCTTTGCCTATCAGTTTATTCAACTGCGTTTGCACTTTTTGTGTCATGTAACGGTCGTTCTCTTGCATTTTAGCTAAAATATCGTCTTCCGCACCAATTACACTGTTGTAAACATTTCCATTTGTGTCGGTGATAGAAATATTATCCATCGTAAGACCTGTGACACTACCTAAAAGTAAGTTCTCAATCGCTCTTACTTTTATTTCAGGCAATCTATCTCCTGTGGGGATAACAACCTGCACAGTCGCAGTTACCGGCTTTTTATCCGCCGCAAACATCGTCTGCTCAGGGATTGATATGAACACCGACGCACTTTGCACTGGGTCAATCTTTCTGATTAATCTCGATAACTCACCATTTATAGCTCTTGAAAGTCTTATTCTTTTGTCTTCTTTCGTCGATGTGAAATCGCCTTTGTCGAAAATTTCTAATCCGACATTTTGGTCGACATAACCGCCTTTAACTATTTCTAACAACGCTCTGTCCCTGTCCGACATTGTGTTCTTTTTACCGTTGTAACGCTTTACAGGTAATATTAACGTCGATTTTGAACCGTTTTCTTCCCTCAAAACACGTATGCCAACCTTTGCGAGCGCAGATTGTATTTCAAGCGCTTTGCCGATGTTGTCGGTTGTTATTAGCTTTATATCAACTTTTAATTCTTCTTGGTCTAAAATACCTTCTGTTTCTTGTCCTTCACCGGAAACTTTTTTGGGCGATGATGACGAACCTTTTATACCCACTACAAAAACTAACGCCACAGCAATAATCAACACACTCACTATAATTATCTTTAAGTGTGATGGCATATCTTTCAATTGTTGCAGTATTTTTTGGAAATCCATATTTTACTCTGTTTTATCTAAGAATATTATACAATTTTTTTCTATATAAATGAAGTTTAGACCTGTATTTGCATAATTTTTTCATACGATTGTATGATTTTACCTGTTATTTGTGTAGCTACATTAACTCCAAGCTCTGCTTTTGACATCGCTATCATCACGTCATGTATATCGACATTTTTGTTACCGTTCATTAAGTCGACCATCAATTCATCAGGTTTTTCCATTTCTTTGTTTAAATTTTCAACAAGACCACTAAAAACAGCTTTAAAATTCCCTGTTTCAGGCTTTTCTACACTGTCCAATCTCGCTGAAGGCATACTGAACTGTGTGTCAAGCTTTGAAGCTTGTATTGAACCGAATAAATCTGCGTTTTGAATTTTATTTGTTATCATAATTTATTTCCTATCCTAAATAATTTGCTAAAATACTTTTGACATAATTCTGTGTTTCTTTAAAAGGGGGCACACCTTTGTACTTATCGACATTCCCGCCACCTGCGTTGTAAGCCGCCAGTGCTAAAACTAAATTCCCATTATATCTCGCCAATAAACCTTTCAAATGTCTGACCCCACCATCTACATTTTGTATGGGATTCATAGGGTCTGACACACCAAGCCCTTTAGCAGTTTTCGGCATTAATTGCATTAAACCCATTGCTCCTGCTTTTGAAACAGCTTCAGGATTAAAACCTGATTCTTGCCTAATTAAAGCTTGTATTAATTTTTCGTCCACATCATATTTTTTTGAAATTCTTGAGATTATACTCAAAATCTGAGGTTTCGACAAATTTTTGACGGAACCTGAGTTGAGTGAACCGATACTATTATTTGTAACAGCTAAATTACCGTTAATATTACTCAAATTACTGACTTGAGGGAACGCAGCACTTATATTACTTTTTGAAGTTTTCGAAATATTTTTTGGCAAACCAAACGATACAGTCGCACCATTGCTAGCTTTTAACATTTCCGCAAAAGATGCCGGCGCTGCCACACTTTGCGGATTTAATTGAGCATTTAATTTATCTACATAAGCGTTTATTTGAGTAGCACGAGAAACAGCGGCTTCTTGACCGCTCGAATTGATTAAACCCTGTATTTTTTCTGAAAAAGCCATTTGTTTACCTTAATTAATTTCTTCCTATTTCAACTGCACGCTGCGCCATTGTTTTAGCAATTGTAATGATTGCAGCATTAGCCTCAAAAGCTCGTCTTGCCATCGTTGCATCAGCCATTTCGACCAAAGGACTTACATTCGACGCTCTTATGTACCCATTCTCATCTGCGTCAGGGTGCCCCGGTCGATAAATTTTCTCGCCCAGCGTAGGGTCCTCAACCATGCCTGTCATAGCAACACCGCCCTCTGCAAATGGTATTGAACCTATACCGAAAACACTTTGTTTAGTAGCGTTCATTACACCGGAAAAAGAAATATCCTCTGTCGAATAGATAACAGGAATTTTTCTGACGTAATTTGGAGTGTCTAAATTCGCCATATTTTTAGCAGCAATTTCCATTCTTTTGCTGTGAACATCTATTGCTTGTGCGCCTATGTTAAATGATTCTAATAAACCCATAATTATTTACCTACATTCACTACTGTTTTCATTTCTGTGATAATAACGGACATTCGCCTTGAAGCCACTGAATACAGCGTCGAATTTTTTTGCATTTCTGTCAATTCTGTCACTGGGTTAACCGGTCCCTGCTGTTCTTGAATTACACCTGAAGCCCCAAGTTTTGTAGACAATTGCGTTTCGAGTGGGCTATTCATATTACCTAAGTACTGTGAAAATTCTACATCTTTTCTCACATAATTCGGCGTATCCATATTAGCAAGATTTGCACTCAAAACTTTTTGTCGCTCTGCAATTAAATCCATTATTAAACTTGTTTTACATATTCCATTTTGCGGAGTGTACATTTTTTACCTCACTATTCAGTTAAATTAATTGATTTTGTGTACATATCGTTTACAGTTTTCATTAATTTAAAACCTGCAAGCATTGATGTATTTAGACGTAAAACATCATTGATATTGTCATAGGCGTTTACATTTGACGTTTCTAAAAATCCTTGCTTAATAAAAGTATGTTCTTTAAATAGCATCGGCTCACCCGAGTTTTCAGTAGCAATAAACTTGTTGCCTCCGACTTCCTGCAAACCTTCAGGATTTTGGAACGATACAAGCGGTATTTTACCGATTGATTTGCCATTTTCACCTCGGTCCATAAGAGCAAAAATTTCTCCATCTTCTTTGATAAGAATATTTTTATAATTAACAGGTATTTTTATACCGTCAGCAACTAAATCACCACTCGTCGTCACCAAATAACCATCTTTGCCTATTTTGAAAGAACCATCACGAGTGTAAGAAATTTCCCCATTTTTTGAAGTTATAGGAATAAATCCGTATCCATCGACAGCAACGTCAAATTCTCGTCCAGTTTTAAACATCGAGCCTGCTTTGTGGTCAGTTCTTACAACCCCATCTAAATAACCATTTTCATCTAAAATTTGCTCAAATCTAACACCTTTATAACTCATTGTGTTCAAATTGGCAATGTTACTCGATACATATCCGAGTTTTTCGAATTGCACCTCTGTATTAACTATTCCTTTTCTGATTATGCCCTGTAAATTATACATTTATACCTCACTAACCTTGGCTCAATTTTTGTATTACGGACGAAAGCGACGTTGCTTGCATAATGAACAAACGTCTGTTTGCGTCGAACGACCTCATCGCCGGAACGGCTTGCAAAAACTCTGTCGCTACTGATACATTTGAATGTTCATTATACCCTTGCCTAATTTCTGGTTCCAAAACCGCAACACCTTCATCTGTAACGACTGATATTGTAGCAACATCTTCAACTTTCATCTTTTTTTTATTTAAAATACTAACTTTCCCATTAGACTCAACTTTAATGTCTTTCAAATCTTTCGGCAAAAAAGGTAATTTTATAGCGCAACCGTTATCAGATAAAACTTTTTCATCTGTATTTGTGAGTAAATAACCTTCTTTGTCCAATTTAAAACGTCCGTCACGAGTAAGTTTTACTCCATCAGTAGTTTGTATTTGAAAATAACCTTTTTTTGATATTGCCATATCTAATGGGTTGCCTGACAATGTAATTCTACCGACACTACCGTCAACAACTGTAGACAGCCCATGAACACCTAAAAATTCACTAAACGAAGAAACTACAGCTTCTTTTCGCTGATACCCGATTTTGTCGAAACCCATGATATTGTCATTTGTAATACCGATAATTTCCGACTGCAAATGCATCGCTCGAATACTAGCTGTCAAGCCATTTTCATCAGTTATTCTTCCGTATAATTTCATATAACCTCTTTGTCGCTACAATTGCTTACTTATTAAGGACATCGGCTAAAAAGTCAAAAAATATCTTAATATCAAATAAAAATCATACAAATGATGTAGTTTTGCAGTGTCTATTTTTAGTCGTTTAATTTAGATAATAAAATAGCTTTTTCTTTTTCTATTTTATTTTGACGATATTTATCACCTAATAATTGATAAGTACAAGCAGTTAATGTTTCACTGCAACCTTGTAATGCAAACGCAGTCGATTGTATTAAAGGATTTGAATGTGTTAACAACCCTGTGCCACCAAATAATACGCCTAACAGGGGATCTGATTTTGAAATTCCAGCCCATTTACCTTTGTATGCCTCATATGCCATCATATTTTTGCTTGTGGCTTTCGACGTGTTGTCTTTTTTATCAATTATATTTTTATCAGCTAAAATTTTCCCATTTCTGGCAAATAAGTACCTCGTTCCAGCCATTGAACCCCAGCTGGAGCCTGATGATGACGATGTTGTGATACAACCCTGTATTAGTTGTAAAACAAATTTTATTAATCCTATTCCTGCACATGCGCCTAAACCAACAGCTGCAACTTTTCCACCATTTTTTAATGTACTATTTAATTTTGTTGCATCTTTGCTTATTATTTTATTTTTTATTAAATAATTTTTGGATCTGTTAAATTTTATTTGGTCTTCAATCATAGGTGCTATCAAAAAACTCGATAATACCCCAACTACTGCTGATGGAATTCCAATCAAAATTGCGGCTTTTTTACCAAAATTGTTTTCATCTTGGAAATAATCTTTTACGCACCCTGATAAATCGTCCCATGACCCAGCTAAAGTCAGTCCAAGTATACCTATTAGACGATTTTTATTAGAACCTTTTAATGATTTAAAAGGATTTAAACTGCCTGATTTACAGTTTGATATTTTGGTTTTCTTAAATTTTGAACAAATCCTATTATACAAATTTAATAGGGGATTACCTTTTTCATATATTTCTTTTTGTTCACTAAGAAATTTATTGATATCTTTAGTCATTTCTTTTTTTTCTAAACGACTTTGATAAACATCTTTTATAATCATAAAAGATAAAACAGGCAATAAAACTGTTGCTCCCCAACGAGAACTTGTTCCTGATTCTGCAAGTTCCACTCGTTCTATCTCTTTTTTTGCAAACTCAGTTGTTAATTTTTTTAGCTTTGGTTGTTCTTCTATAAATTTTACAAATTGAGGTGAAATTTTGTTTAATTGACTTTTTGTAGATTCGCTACAATCTAATAAATTTATTTTTTCATTATTTATTTTAATTTCTACTTTATAATAATTATCAAATTTCTTTTTTAATTTAATGATATTCTTTTTCTCTTTATCAGAAATCTTCATATTGGCGACTTTAGCTTCAACTATATTGATATCCTGAGTAAGTAATTCAAACATATCAGAAACTCTAGCTTTAAAAATATCTACTCGAACAACTTTTAATAGTTTTTTAAAATCTTTTGGATATTCTTTTGGCGCAGAGATTATTATAGAAGCATTTTTAGGAATATTTATACCATTTTTCTTAGCTGTTGTTTCAATATATTCTTTTATAAATGTGCTTGATTTTCCATTTTCTTCATATTCGCCAATGGTTTCTGTATTTGTTGCAACACAATTGTTTTCGTAGTTTTTACTGCTAATACGTTCCAGTTTACTTTTTAATAAATTTTTGTTTGGAAAATTACTAACATTCACAAATGTTGAGGACATAAATTTGTATCCTTCCAAAAGTACGCTTTTATTAAAACATTTGAAGAAAAATAATTGTGTTTTTTATAAATATTATTAAAAATATGTAACAATATTAGATAACAAAATTTTTTATGTTTAGTTTTTGTATGAGAAAGTAACATTATTGAGAAACAAAATGCAAATATCATTGCAGTTTAATATTTTTAAAAATAATAATAGTTCATTTTCTTTAAATACTTATAAAAATGGCTTTCACACTGTAAGCACCGAAAAAAAAGAAAATACTATTATTCCTTATGAAAATTATTTTGTGAATAAAAATATTAGATTTTGTAGCTCATACAATGAAAATTTGAACGAAAATAAAGAAGCTATAGGAAAAGCTTTAAAAATTTTAGGCAAAAAAAATGTGTCCCTAATCGTACATGGAAGTTCGTTTCCATCGTTTGAAGATAAAAACATCGGCTACGGTTCACCTAATTCACAGGCAACGAAAGAATTTTTTGATTATATAAGTGGAATTTTCAATACAATCCAACTCGGCCCTGCCGGGAAAACCTCTGCGTTTGACCCATCGCCCTATGCAGGAAGCACATTTTCAAGCAATCCGCTATTTATTGATTTAGAACAACTCACTATGCCTAAATGGAATAGCATATTGTCAAATGAAACTTACAACAAAATTTGTTCAGAAAATTCTTCTAAAGCCCTAAACCAAACATCTTACAGTTATGCTTTTGAAAAAAATAAAATAGCACTTGATGAAGCTTACGAAAATTTCAAAAAAATAGGAAAACCTGAACAAAAAGCTGCCTTTGTAGAATTTAAGAAAAATAATATTTTTTGGTTAAAAAAAGATGCAATATTTGAACTTTTAAGTAAAAAATATGGAAATGATGATTGGAAAAATTGGAAAGGCGCCGACAAAAGACTATTCGCTCCACATAATGAAAGAGAAGCAAAAATATGTGAAAATCGAATAAAAAAACTGGTTGCAAATAACAAAGATTTTTTGAATAGATATGCGTTTGCACAATTTGTTTATAAAGCGCAGAACGACAACACAAAGGCATACATGAAATCAAAAGGTCTCACTACAATAGCCGATAAACAGGTTGCTTTTTCGACTAGAGACTATTGGGCATATCAATCATACTTTTTGAAAGGTATAAAACTAGGCGCTGCGCCTGATATGTTTAGTGCAACAGGTCAAAGTTGGGATTTCCCCACCATTAATCCTCGAAAATTATTCAACAAAGACGGTTCTTTAGGCGAAGCCGGTATTTTACTGAAAAATGTTTATAAAAAAATATTTTCTGAAAATCCTGGTGGAGTAAGAATTGATAACGCATTAGGTCTTATTGACCCATGGACATATCCTGAGGGCAGTGCGCCCCTTCCTGAATGTGGCGCATTTAGATTGTATTCCTCTCCTGAAAACAATTCACAAGTGAAAAATTTTTCAATTCCGAAAATTGATGATATAGATTTTAGCGTACCAGCGAATGATACTAACAGAGTAAAAACATTAACTGACAAACAAATAAAAAAATATGCACGGTTTTTAAAATACATTGTTATGGATGCAGCCAAAGAAGCAGGTTTAAAACCCAGTTCAATTATCTGTGAAGATTTAGGTGTTGTCACTTATCCCTCGCAAAAAGTTTTAGAAAAATTAAAATTAAGAGGTATGAAAATAACGACTGATGTCGAACCTGAAGACAATAGCGACCCACGTCGTTGCAAAAATATAATAAAAAAAACTTGGGCAATATGCGGCACTCACGACCACCCCCCGCTCACCGTTTGGGCTCAACAACAAATAGACAACGGTAAATCTGAAAATCATGCAAAAGCTTTGGTGCAAGATTTGTACTCCTACAAATCTGTAGAAGAACAAAACGAATTAGTAGAACGAATTAGCAAAGACCCATTATTGTTGCGAGATGCTAAATTTACAGAACTTTTTGCTTCAAAGGCTCAAAACCATCAAATATTTTTCGCTGATTTATTCGGTATGGAAGAAATTTACAATACGCCCGGCACACCTGCCAACCAAAATTGGAAATTGAGAATACCTAACAATTATAGACAATTTTATGAAGAAGGATTGAAAAACGGTAAGTCTCTAAATTTAACTAAAATTCTCGCTGACGCAATTAGAGCAAGAGGACAAAAATTTGCGGATAAAAACCAAGAATTGATAAATAAGTTGGATGAATTATCCAAAAATCGATAAAAAATAAAACTTTTGAATTATTTTTTTTGACAGCAAGAAAAGTCACAAACAGCAAAGCTTTTAAGTCAAAAATCAATCTAATGGTCTACATCTAAAAATTAACCACATACGAGCTTTTTCTCAATCACATAGTTGATGAGGGACTCATTTATTTGAAGGTATATTTAGAATGTGGATAATACATTTGAAGTAATTTTTTCGTGTAAATAAAACTTTGGGGGGAGTCATGAGAAACGCAGTAGAATTTAAAAAGAAAATCAAAATTCTTTTGGTTGATGACAACGTAGAACACTTGTCGGGAATACGAGAATTGGTAGGAATGGAAAGCAATTTTGATGTTGTCGGTACAGCGTCAGGTGTAAATGTCGCTATCGCATTAGTGAAAAAATACCACCCTGATATTATTTTGATGGATATAAACATGCCGGAAAAAGATGGTTTAACTGCGATTA
>CAZTVM010000052.1:6371-13395 GCA_964617065.1 uncultured Muribaculaceae bacterium | reverse complement strand
TTTTGAATAGATAATTGCTTTAAATGTGAAAGGTAAATCCTCACTTATCAACTTTTCGGCACATTTTATATTATTTTCTATTATAAACTGCTTTTTGAATAATTTATCCCACATTACTTCGTTACTTTGTATCATGCAATAATCGTTTAATGAATTCTTCAAATATTTTTGTTCAGGTCTATGTATTCTTATTTCTTTACCGTCTTTGTAAATTTTCTGGAAAGCTTTAGCGATGTCTGCATCATTTTCTGTTATTGCTTTATATAATTTTTCGTAATAATCTAAATCAATCCAATCATCAGAGTCAATGAATCCGAGATAATCGCCTTTAGCTATATCTATAGCGACATTTCTTGCGATGCCTTGTCCTTCATTTTCTTTGTGAATAACTTTAATTCTTCCATCTTTTGCGGCGTATTCATCGCAAATTTCACCGCTTAAATCAGTTGAGCCATCGTCCACTAAAATTATCTCAATCTCTTTTAATGTTTGATTAACTACACTATCCAAACATTCCCTTAAATATTTTTCAACATTATATACAGGAATTATCACAGAAATTTTTATTTGGTTTACGCATTCATCACTCACAACTCATTCCTCTCGGCTCAAAAAATACTCGGTTACACAGGACGTATCCTTACCCTATTTATTATATATATTTTTTAGAAAATAGTAAAGTTTTGTTTCAGTCAGCAGCGTGTAATTTTATGTACAGGTATTTGAATCAAAGCATGTTTATATATACAAATCTCTTTCGCCTTGTTTAATCCTTACAATCGCAGATTGCGTATGGGATTTAAGTTTTTCATCATTCATTTTACTTAATTGAGTTTGAATGAGTTTTTCGCCAACAAGTTTTGTTTCAGGTGAAGCATAATCTTCCAAATATTCTGTAAAAGTAGTAATAGCGTTCGGTTCGCAGAAAGTGTGAATGTCACCGACTTTAGCATGAGACATAAAATCTTTACCAACACGCCCCTTGCGATAGCAAGCAGTACAGAAACTCGGCATATAGTTGTGTTCGGCTAATTCTTTCACGATATCATCAACATGTCGGTTATCAGCCATCATGAATTGTTCAGCAGAATCTTTATAAAGTTCGTATCCGCCGGGGTTTACCTTTGATTCCGCACTAATCTGCGATACACCTAATTCCAAAAGTTCACGTCTAAGTTGAGGAGTTTCTCTTGTGGATAAGACTAAACCTGTGTAGGGCACTGCCAGTCTTAATACAGCGACTATTTTTTTGAATTCAATATCAGTCATTTGCTCAGGTGGATTATCTGAGAACTCTACTCCCTCAGCAGGTTCAATACGAGGTACTGATATCGTATGGGGACCGACTCCGTATGTTTTATCGAGATATTGCGAATGCATAAGTGTAGCAAGCGTTTCAAACTTATAATTAGCCAATCCAAACAAGGGCCCAATGCCGTAGTCATTTATACCTGCTTGAATAGCTCTGTCCATAGCCTCTAAACGCCAGTCATAATCAGCCTTCTTCCCTGACGGGTGCATACGTTTATATGTTTCTCTGTGGTAAGTTTCTTGAAATAACTGATATGTGCCTAACCCAAACGAATTCAATCGTTTAAAATCTTCCACACTCAATGGGGCAATATTTACATTTATACGACGAATTTCACCGTTGAATACTTTTTCTTTGTAAATTGCATCCATAACAGCTTCTAAATAGTCAAGTCCGGCATGCACATAATCTTCTCCTGTAAGTAAAATTATTCTTTTATGTCCGAGTTTCATAATAGCTTTAGCTTCTTCAGCAACTTCTTGAGGAGACAAATGACGTCTTTTTATAACTTTATTGTCTCTCCGAAAAGCGCAATATACACAATTATTAGAGCAAAAATTACTCGCATATAAGGGCGCAAATAAAACAATTCTATTGCCATAAATTTTTTCTTTCAGGGCTTTAGCCGTTTTAAAAATTTTATTTAAAGTTTCTTCATCTTCTACATTCAGAAGTGCTGCGGCCTCATCAATTTCGAGACCTTTCATTTCAGCAGCTTTTTCTAAAACAGTGTTGATATGAGCACTATCATATTTCTCATTCAAATGGCTGTTAATTACTTCTTCATCAATAATTTTTTTATCAGTTTTCAGCATGCGTACCTCCTCCGGCATTTGTTATTGGCTCGATAAACACCAAAGATAAAAAACTTATATAAAGTTAAGCACAATTAGTGTCAATCTTTAATAAAATTGTAACTCAAACATTTTAAAAATATCAAAAAAATAATTTAATCACGAAGAACAGCGAGACTAATTCGTCTATCTTGAATATTAAATTTTGCAACTGTAGTCATTAAAACATCGCCGACTTCAACAATACATGATTTAGCATTTTGATATTCAGTGATTTCCGACATAGGCAAAAATGCTTCAATCCCTTCTAAAATTTCGACAAACGCACCAAAGTGTTTTAGTCTGGTAACTTTACCCTCTAAGTTCTTACCTTCTTGCAACTGATTTTCGATATTAATCCAAGGGTCAGCCTCGAGCGTTTTTAAACTCAAACTTACACGCAATTTCGATGAATCCATGCTAATAATTTCTACAAGAATTTTTTGTCCAACTTTGAGCATATCACTAGGATGTTCAACCCATTTCCAAGAAATTTGAGAAAGCGGCAACAAGCCATCAATACCGTTTACATCTACAAAAGCTCCGAAATCAGTAATTCTGACTATTTCACCTTCAATGCGTTGACCTATGTGCAACTGTTCAAAACTAGCCTTTTTAGTTTGTTCATGCGCAGCTCCAAAAGTTTTTTTATTTGATAATATAAAATTATTACCGGCTGCGTCCAAAGTCAATATTTTTAGTTCTATCTCTGAGTCAATGGCTAAGTCATTTTCTCTTATTCGCAAATGACTGGAAGGAACAAATCCTCTTATTCCGCCAACTTCAACCAAAACACCACCTTTGACTATAGAAACAACTTTCCCGACGACAGTTTCATCATTAGCTTTCAATGTTTCAAGTTCTTTCCATACATAAGCATGCGCAACTTTTTTATAAGATAATAAAAATCTGCAATCCTCGTCTTCTTCTTTTATAATTAAAAATTCATACTCTGTATTTTTTTGCAAAGTATCTTGAATTGATAATTTTGAGTCCAAAAGAGCTTCACGAGTTGGCACTAGAGCATCATTTTTAGCGCCTATGTAAATTAATGCACCATCAGGGACATAAGCTGTCACTGTCCCTTTTACAATATCTCCTTTTTGAAATTTATATTCATAATTATTCAGTAGTTTTTCAAATTCCTCATTGGTAAGATTGATATCTTTTGTCATTACTTAAACTCCAACAGCAATACAACTTTCTAATTATAGCAAATTTTTTGTATACAAGTAGTTAATTTATTTAAAATCTTAATATTTGTTAATATTGCCGACAGCTTTTTAATTTAACAAAAAAGCAACATTATTTGTCGTAAACAATTGTTTAATATTGTAAACGGCTATTTGACAGTGCAGCATGTCGCTGCTAATATAAAACTAATATTAGATGGAGAAGTCGTCCTTAAATGTCTTTTAGACTACGACTCTCGTAACCGAAAGGAAATACACATGTTAGCAATTATTGAAACAGGCGGCAAACAATATCAGGTTAAAGAAGGTCTGTATGTCGATGTAGAACTACTTGAAGCAGCACCTGATGAAAAAATAACTTTTGATAAAGTTGTTATGCTCGTCAATGGAAAAAAATCAAAAGTCGGTACTCCTTACGTTAGCAAAGCTATAGTAGAAGGCACTGTCGTGAAACATGACCGTGACAAAAAAGTCATTGTATACAAACAACGTGCTAAAAAAGGATACAGAAAAAAACAAGGGCACAGACAATCATTCACCAGAGTAATGATTAACAAAATTAAAACATCTGTTAAATCTGAAGCTGCTGAAATTGATACAAATTCAGATAATAAGGAGAACTAGATATGGCACATAAGAAGGGCGTAGGTTCATCAAAGAACGGTCGTGATAGTGAAAGTAAACGATTAGGTGTTAAAAAATACGGTGGCGAAGTTGTTAAAGCCGGCAATATCATTGTTCGCCAAAGGGGGACAAAAATCCATCCAGGTAACAATGTTGGTATTGGTACTGACGATACTTTGTTTGCTCTTATTGACGGTGTGGTCAAATTTGAACCCTATAGACGAGTCAGAAAACAAGTTAGCGTTTATTAAGCATTGTTCGAAAATGTAAATACTTTAAAAACTCCATTCAAATGGAGTTTTTTTGTTTAACAATTTTTTACATTATTGCCAAAAGACTAGAATTCCCCCTTAGTATATATTATAATATATACTAAGGATATATCTATGTCGATAAATGCTATTAATTCTATGTCAATTTTTGGAAACTATCAAAATTACGTTGATAGTGAATATTTGCGTATAAAAGCGTATTTAGAAAGCCATGGCTATGTCCCGACAGGTAACAAGAATATAGATTTGCAGACTTATAATCAATTGAAAATGACAGAGACACGCAATGAAATGATTGTAAAAAGAGCAAGTCAAACAAATGAATCTAATGAGATTGAGCAAAGTGATAATTATACAGAACAAGAAGTGCCTTGGGCTGATTTTATGCGTGATTTAGGGTTGAGAGTGACAGGTGACTACGATGAAGACAAAGCCAAAACTCTTGATGAAATAGAAAAACGTATTCGCAATGCTGGTAACGAGTCAGAAAAAGCCTATTATGAAAGCATGTTGAACAAAGTTAATGAAGAATTTAACCAGCCAATATCTCAAAACAGCAGTATAATGGATTTTTCGACAGCGTCAATGTATCTCGGAGAATTGAACAAAGCAATGTTTGTAAATTCGAGATAAACGAAATTTGTTTAAAGTGAAAAAGTTTAGGTACAAAAAAATCTGTGTCTAAACTTTTTTTATTATATAATTTTATCAAGAGATACGATGAGATAAGGAGCAAAAAGTGATTAATGAACAATATTTTCCGCAGGAAATAGAGGTTAAACGTCAAAAAATATGGGAAGAAAGCAACTTTGGGCAGGCAGATGATAAATCTGAAAAGCCTAAATATTACGCACTTTCAATGTTTCCTTATCCATCTGGGCGTTTACACATGGGGCATGTTCGTAATTACACAATCACTGATGTTATCGCCAGATTTAAAAAAATGCAAGGTTTTGAGGTGTTGCATCCGATGGGTTGGGACAGTTTCGGCTTGCCTGCAGAAAATGCTGCTATGCAAAAAGGCGTTAATCCTGCAAAATGGACACATGATAACATCGATTATATGAAAAAACAGCTCAAAAAGCTTGGTTTGATGTACGATTGGGAACGAGAAGTTGCTACTTGTAAACCTGATTATTATAAATGGACTCAGTGGTTATTTTTGCAATTTTACAAGAAAGGTTTGGCTTACAAAAAAGAAGCAGCAGTTAATTGGTGCAGCCATTGCGCTACCGTTTTGGCGAACGAACAAGTTATCGACAACAAATGTTGGCGCTGTGATACAGAAGTTGAACGCAAATATTTGTCGCAATGGTTTTTAAAGATTACTGACTATGAAGAGCAGTTACTGACTGACATTGATAAACTCGACGGCTGGCCAGACAGCGTAAAAATAATGCAAAAAAACTGGATAGGGAAATCTACAGGTGCAATTTTAAAGTTTAAAGTTAAAGAAATAGAAGGACTAGAAATACCTGTTTACACGACACGTCCTGATACAGCTTATGGGTTAACATACTTGGTTGTTGCACCTGAATATGTAGATATTGAAAAATTGACAACGCCTGAAAATAAAGCAATGGTTGAAGAATATCGTCAAAATGCTCGCAAAATGAGTGAAATAGAACGATTGTCTAATGAAAGAACTAAAACCGGTGTTGCGTTAGGCACTCATTTTATAAATCCATTCAATGGTGATGTTTTACCTATTTGGACAGCTGATTATGCATTGGCAGAGTATGGTACTGGCGCAGTTATGGCTGTTCCTGCACATGATGAAAGAGATTTCGCCTTTGCAAAAAAATATAAATTGCCTGTTAAAGTCGTTATCCAAGACCCTGAAAATCCTTCTGATTGCAAAGAAGCTGCTTATGTAGACACTGGGGTTTTAGTAAATTCTAATGAATGTAATGGTTTAAATAATGAAGAAGCAAAAAAAGTGGTAACTGAAATAGCTGTAAAAGGCGAATTTGGAGAATTTAAAACACAATATAGATTGCGTGACTGGTTGATTTCACGCCAAAGATATTGGGGTGCGCCTATTCCTGTCGTTTATTGCGAAAAATGCGGCATTCAACCTGTTGATGAAAAGGATTTACCTATTTTGTTGCCTGAGGACGTTGACTTTAGTCCTAATGCGTTAAATGGAAAAACGTCGGGTATGAGCAAATCTCCTATTTTGACATCAAAAACATTTTTGAATACGACTTGTCCTCATTGCGGTGGTCCTGCTACTCGTGAAACAGATACTATGGACACATTTATTTGTTCGAGTTGGTACTATTTGAGATATTCTGATGCAAAAAATTCTGAAAAACCTTTTGATAGAAATTTAGTAAATAAATGGTTGCCAGTTGACCAGTACGTCGGTGGAATAGAGCATGCTATTTTGCATTTGCTGTATTCCAGATTTTTCACAAAAGCTTTAAAAGATATGAAATTACTCGATTTTGATGAGCCGTTTAAGAACCTTTTGACTCAAGGTATGGTGTTGAAAGACGGTTCTAAAATGTCTAAATCTAAAGGCAATACGGTTGACCCAGACGAAATTTTTGAAAATTACGGCGCAGACACAGCACGTTTGTTTATAATTTCTGATTCACCGCCGGCTCGTGATTTTGACTGGAGTGATGCCGGAGTTGAAGGTTGCTACAAATTTTTGAATCGTGTTTGGAGATTAGTGTCAACTAATCAAAATAATATCATTTTGAATTATAAACTTCCTGAAATAAAAACGTTGACAAAAGAAAATGACGACTTGCTTAGACAAATTCATATTGCGATTAAGAA
>CAZTVM010000052.1:0-6312 GCA_964617065.1 uncultured Muribaculaceae bacterium | reverse complement strand
TTTAATACTGTTGTTTCAAAATATCGTGAGTTTGTGAATGTTATTTATGAATATGCGAACAAGAAAAAGGACTTTTCTGAACAAGATAAACAGATTTTTAGTTTTGCAATTATTACATTGATGAAGCTAATGGCACCTACGACGGTTCATTTGGCAGATGAGATATATTCACAGCTTGGTGCAAAAAATTCTATTCATGACGAAAAATGGCCTGAATTTGACGAAAAATTAGCTAAAACAAGTTCAATTCCTTTTGTTATTCAGGTGAATGGTAAAACTCGTGATATAATTGAGATTGATGCTGAAACTTCGCAAGAAGAAATGAAAAAAATAGCTTTAGCAAGTATGAAAGTTGCTCAATTTACTGATGGAAAAGAAATTGTGAAAACAATAGTTGTTCCTAATCGGCTTGTAAATATTGTAGTGAAATAAGCTTTAAAGCTATTTTATTTTTAGAATATCTGAAATCATGTACAATGAACCAGCCACGACTTTTAGGGAATTTTGTTGTTTATGCAGCAGCGCTGATATTTCTTGTTTTGTAATCTCTTTTGCACTAAAAGGTGTAGCTTTTTCGAGTATTTCAGGTTCAACAGCGCCGGGATAGTCAAATTTGTAAAAATAAATATCGTCGTCAGCACGAAAAAGCGTTTGCATTATTGAGGAGTAGTCTTTCGTAGCTATCGAGCCATAAATCCAGATACGTTTTTTATTCGGAAAATAAAAATCCAAACTTTTTCTGAGAACCTCAGCGCCACCTTGATTGTGAGCACCATCAAAAATTATGTTTATTGATTTCAAATATTCAAATCTAGCTGTCCATTTTACAGACTGCAGTGCTTGTTTTATATCATTTTTCGATATATTAAAATTATTTTCCTTTAAATAATCTACGACAGCAAGTGCCAACTCTAAATTTTCTTTTTGATAAAGCCCGAGAAGATTAAACTTATATTTTTTATTATTAAAAATTGCATAATTTTGATTATCTATAAAGTCTAAATCGACGTTAATTTTAGGAGAAATAAGAGATGAATTTTGAGTTCCAGCGTAATTTTTTACTATTTCGAAGCCGACATTATTTTTAGAAATAAAAGCAGGATTACTTTTTTTTATAATACAGGCTTTTTCAAAAGCGATTTTTTCAATAGTATTTCCGAGTCTTTCTGTATGTTCCAGCGAGAGTGAAGTAATTATGGAGCAAATATTATTTTTAATAACATTCGTAGCATCCAGTCGTCCGCCTAAACCTGTTTCTAGCACAACGATATCGACATTATTTTTAGCAAAATAATCAAAAGCGACTACTGTTAGTGTTTCAAATTCAGTCAGAGCAATTTTATTTTTTTCTGCTAAAATAGAAATTTTTATTACGTTTTCAGCGAAATCTTTTTTCGAAATATTTATGTTATTTATTTTTATTCGTTCAGTATAATCTGTTATGTGTGGGCTCGTATACAGACCTACGTTGTAGTTTGTGGTTACAAGAATTTCATTTAAAATAGCACAGGTTGAACCTTTGCCGTTTGTGCCTGCTGTGTGAATATATTTTAGCTTGTCTTGTGGGTTGTCAATCAACGCCAAAATTGCTCGCACATGTTCTAATCCTAAGTTAATTTTAAATTTTGCAGGAGAAGTCAATATTTTTATCGCATTTTCAAAAGCTAATTCACACATTTTAAATACTTTTTAATTGTTTTACTATATCATTTAACGCATTGGGTTTGGCTAGTTTCCTTGCCGCTTCTGACATGTTTCTGCGAACATCTGGCTTGGATAATAATAATATCAAATTTGAAAGTAAATTAGATTGCAAGTTCACATTTTCTTCAATGCAGATGGCTGCATTTTGGCTTTCAAAAATTTTCGCATTTTTAAGCTGGTGATTACCTGCCGCATAGGGATAAGGTACAAGCAAAGAAGGCAAAGCGCAAGCACTTATTTCAGACAAACTTAATGAACCTGCACGAGATATCACAATATCAGCTGCCTTCATAGGAATTGCCATTTCATCAAAATATGGTGCAACTATTATACTTTCATTATTTTTGTAAAATGGGTATATTTCTTCCAGTCGATTTATGACTTCGTCGTAGTTTTTTGCTCCTGTTTGATGAATAATTTGCACATTATATTTTTGTACAAGCGTTTTGTATAAATCTACAATATTTTCGTTTAAAGTTTTTGCGCCCTGAGAGCCCCCTATAATAAGAAGGGTGGTTTTTTCTTGCAAGCCTAGAACATTAATTGCTCGAATTTTAGAAATTTTAGAGAAAGTCGGACGAACAGGATTGCCGTTAACATATATTTTAGGATTATTTAAGTAAGCGCCGGCAGCTTCAAAAGCGGTCGAAATACATTTAGCGTAGGGTGCACTTTTTCGTGAAACAATGCCCGGCAATGTATCACCGTCATGGCACATAAAACTTGTTTTTGTCAAAACGCACGCTATAATAAGAGGCGCAGAAACATAACCACCTGTGGCGAAAATTGCATTAGGCTTGTATTTTAATAAATAAAACAACGCAGCAACAACAGCCAATCCCAGTTCTAGCAGCCAAAAAACAATTCCTAAAGTAATTTTTCTGGGCATTCCACTGACAAAAACAGGCAAAAATTTAATCTCATTTTCTTTTGCAATATTGTATTCAGGCTTTTTCGGATTGCCTATGTAAAATACTTCTGCTACATCGGGGTCATTTTTGAGTGCATTTGCTACTGCAATAGCCGGATAAATATGTCCGCCTGTACCTCCGCCTGTGATAAAATATGTTTTTTTATTAATCAATTCTGAATTTTCTTGCGTCATAAGCTTTTATTTTTTTAATCCTTTTTCTTGATATATTTAACAAAATGCCAACCATTGCGAGTGAAACAACGATTGAAGTACCGCCATAACTAATAAAAGGCATAGGAACACCAGTCGCTGGAATCATAGAGCTGGATACAGCCATATTAATAAACGCTTGTAAGCCAATGGAAAGCGTTATACCGACAGCCATCAATTTCCCGAACATATTGCCGCAACGTGAGGATATAATCAGTCCACGATGGATAAATGCAGCAAATATTCCGATTAAAAATACACACCCGATAAAGCCCATTTCTTCAGCGATTACTGCAAAAATAAAGTCAGTGTGCGCTTCAGGAAGCCATGCAAGTTTTTGTTTAGAATTCCCAAATCCTTCGCCCCAAAAGCCGCCTGCTGCGAATGCAAGTAAAGATTGTATAATATTGTAGCCTGCTCCGTAGGGGTCTATTTCAGGATTGAGCCAGATTTGTATTCTAGACATCTGGTATGGCTTTATGACTTTACTTAAAATAAAAAGTCCACAAATCCCGAGTGATGACATCCACAACATTGAGCCACCAACTGTCAAATACATGATGACTGATGTAAGTCCAAGTAATAACACCATGCTCAAATTAGGTTGAGCGAAAACTAAAAATATCATAATTAAAATAGGTATGTAATATTTCGTTATTTTTTCTTGAGTAAAAAGTACAGCATCTTTAGAAAAAGCGTTTGCAAGAAGCATTATAACCGAAAGTTTTGCCAATTCAGATGGTTGAAACTGAAAAAAGCCAAAGTCAATCCATCGTTTTGCGCCGTAAACGGTTTTTCCTAAAGGCGTAAAATCAACTAACGCAAGCGTAAAAATAACAAAAATTGCGAATAAAAAAGCAAAGCCAGACAATTTTTTATAATCAAAATTGCTAAAAAATCTTAGTCCCAAAAACCCTAAAACCATAGCTATAAGATGTTTTACTGCAAAACCTGCAGGATTTTGTCCTGCAGCTATACATTTTGGTGCGCCTGCACTAAAAATAGCCATTAATCCAATAACTACAAGGAAAATCACTATGATAAACATAGTTTTATCAGGCGGTGCAATAATAGTAGAACTTGCATCTGAAGGTGTTCTTTGTATATTATATCTTGGCTGTGACATAGCGTTTAAATGCTTCTCCTCTTTCTTCATAATTTTTGAACATATCAAAACTGGCACATGCCGGTGAGAACAAAACAACTTTGTTGTTTAATTCAATTGATTTATCAATGGCATTTTCTAAAGTATCAACTTCTATTATATTACTGAAACCTGAGTCTTTCAAATTTTCTTCAAACCGTTGTGTAGCTTCGCCTATAAGAATTACATTATTAATATATTTTTTTATGTAATCACAAAATTCAGATAAGTCGGTGTTTTTGTCCCGACCACCAGCAATCAATGTTACAGAAGTATTTTGAAAAGAATTGATTGCCACAATAGATGATTCAGGATTAGTAGCTTTTGAATCATTGTAAAAATCTATATTTTTATAATTTTTTACAAATTCACATCTATGTTCCATTGGTTTAAATTCAGAGATAGCTTTTTTAATTGTAGGATTGTCCAAGCCTATAATTTTAGCTGTAATAATTGAGCACATGACATTTTCATAATTATGTTGTCCTACAAGCTGTATTTCATTTAAGTCTACTATTTTTTCTTTTTCTTTTTTCTTAAAATAAATAGAATTATTTTCAATATAACAACAATTTTTCTCAAATTCTTTTCCAAAGTAAAAAACAGCTTCTTTTTCAAAATTTTCAGCTAAAAGACAAACTTTTTCATCATTAGCATTAAGAACTGCAAAAGCAGGTAATTTGTATGTTGCAAACAATTTAGCCTTCGCTGCATAATAATTTTCGAGACTACCGTGCCAATTTATATGGTCGGGTGTGAAATTTAGATAACAAGCGATTTGAGGACGAAATGTCGGGCTGTATTCTATTTGATATGAACTAACTTCACAAACCAGATAGTCTAATTTTTTATTCAAAAGCGATGTGGGTGGAACGCCAATGTTCCCACAAAATGGTGCACTATCAGAAAATTCCTCGTTCAAGATGGCTGAAGTTAAGGCTGTGGTCGTCGTTTTGCCATTAGTACCTGTAATGGCTATAAAAGGTGTATCAGTCTCCAAATATGCGAGCTCAATTTCACTGATGACTTCAACATTATTTTTTTTGAGCTTCTGCATAATTTCAGATGTCGGCGGGATACCGGGGCTTGTAACGGCTAAATAAGAACCCTCTATAAACGATTCAGAATGTCCTCCGAATTCAACTTGAATACCTAATTTTTGTAATTCTTCAACTTGATTTTGCTGCTCCTCATTAATTGCATTATATTCAGTAATATAGCACTCAGCACCGACATCGTTCAAGTATTTTGCAGCAGAAATACCACTTTTTGAAAATCCCAATATAAGAACTTTTTTATCAAACCACTTACGCTTCATAATTCCTCAACTAATGTATTAATCTATATAATTGTATTGCAATTGCACAAGTTAAAATAGTAATAAAAGTAAAGACTTGCACTATTTTCACTTCGCTCCAACCCAATAATTCAAAATGGTGATGTATCGGGCTCATCTTGAAAACACGTTTGCCTGTCAATTTAAAACTTGTTACCTGAATTATAACTGATAATGTTTCAATCATAAATATAAGTCCTAAAAACAAAAGCCAAAATTCAAATTTTCCCATTACCGCAATTGTACCTAATAAACCACCCAAAGCTAGAGAACCTGTATCGCCCATAAAAACTTTGGCAGGATATTTGTTGTAATATAAAAATCCTAAACAACCACCAGCAACGGCAGCTGAAATGATAGCTAAATCAAATTCGCCGATTAGAATACTGATTATTGCAGCTGCAAAAAAAGCAACAAAACTATTCGTCGCAGCTAATCCGTCTAAACCATCTGTCAAATTAACAGCGTTAGAACAGGCCACGATGATAAAAACTGTAAAAAACGGATATAACCAGCCTAAATCAATTGCTTTGCCAAATACGTCAACAACTGTTGTATCGCTAATAATCATGTACAATGTTGGTAATAACGCTATAGCTATTTGTAGTGCAAGTTTTGTTTTTGGCGTTATTCCTTTATTTTCCTTTTTGTTTATTTTTTGATAGTCATCACGAAAACCTGCTAAAATAAAGAAGATAAAAGTCAGTAATGCAATAAAAGCCTGTTTACTTTCGCTTTGGTCGAGAAAAAGCGTTGTTACTGCTGATATTAAAGCAGCAACTGCAAGGAAAACACCACCAGTCGTGGGTGTGCCTGATTTTTGTTTATGTCGTTCCGGTGCATCATCTAAAATGTACTGACAGTATACTTTTTTATTCAAAAAATCGATGTACGGAACACCGAATAGTAGTGCCAAAACGAATGCAATTAATAATGAAACTATTGTCAAAATCATTGTTTTTCAATCTCCTCAATTATTTTTTCAAGTTTTAAAGAACGTGAAGC
>CAZTVM010000051.1:0-13859 GCA_964617065.1 uncultured Muribaculaceae bacterium | reverse complement strand
AGATCAACCTTTAAATGTTCTGAAATTGCACCATTTGTTTGTGATATACCAACACCATCACCATGTGGGTCTGTATAACTTACAGTTTTATCTTTAAAAACTTCTTTGAGTTTTTTTGCTTTAAATTCTTTTGTCCCTTCATATGATTTTTCAATATCTGAAATACTTGAGGATATTCGTTTTAAAGCCTTTTTGCATGAATTATATAATTGTTCATTAGTTGGTTTTCCATCGCTTGTTTTTATTTCCAAAACGATATTTCCTAAATATTTATAATCAGTTATAAATTGCCTTGTGGAAGCTATATTTGGATAATATTCTTTTAATGTATTAAATCTATATATAGGAAATGCTCTCATAGCTTTATTAACTATGGAATAATTTATATCAGCAATTTGAGAAAATGTATAAGTTTTTGATATACCAACACCACTTCTACTTATATCATTTTGAGAATCATCCAATAGCGTAGCTATTGCAGAAGCACCATAAGAAAAGTCTGATTTATATACTTGATTTTTTACTGATGGTAATAGTTCTGTTATAGACTTCCTTGATTTTTCTATTTTTTCATTAGCAAAAACCAATCCATTATTGAACAAATCATCTTTTTTAAAATTTTCTTTTAATATATAAGAACATTCTTTAACGTTATCTGGAATAATTCCGACTTCTTTCATCGCTGTTTTTAATTCACTTATGTATAAAGAATCATGTTGGCAATGGTAGTAAAGAGTTTCGCAAATTCTTAACGGATTCTCAATATCATCATCAAATTTTCTTAAAAAGCGTTCATTTTTATCAGTAGTTGTAAATGGACAATACCGAGCACCTCTTCCTATTAGTTGTGCTTCCCTAATTGTCTGTGCTCCGGGTCCGCCATGTCTTTCAGCACTTCTTGTTTCATATAATCTGACAATATCAAACAAATTAAGGACATCCCAACCTTCATTCAGTTGATCAACTGCAAAAATACATCTAATGAGATTATTTCTATCTTCAAGTGTGTTGATTTTTATTTGATAATTTTCTTTATCTTCTTTGCTGTTTACTGAGATACATTTTTCATCAGAAAAATGCTCCTTTATTTCTTGTATTAAATCGGCAATAGTTGTTTTACTCTCAAAATATTCAAACATTTTATCTATAATTGGATTATTGCTCTCTGTTTTAATAATTTGGATATTTTTGATAGACAAATTATCAATTAAAGGTTTAAACTCTTTTTCGTAAAATACTTTGCTATCATCAATTTTAGCACTTTTAAATAAAATCACAGGTTTTATATTCTTTTTGTTATCTTGAAATAATTTTAATCTGTATTGACTTAATAAAACTGCTTGTAAAACTCTGTTTATTAAAAGAGTTTGAGATCGAAAAGTTTTAACTTCTTTTGAATATTTGTCCTCTCTGAATTTTCTCAATGGATAATCAACAATAATTTTTCGTTCATATACAGAAAGTATTTTATCATTTTTTATATCACAAGTTGCAGTAAATTCTAGTAAAACATTATTTATATTTGAATATAAAATTCTATTTATTGTAGTTTCCCAATTACTTTTATTTTCCTTTTCTTCTTTCGTTAAAGTTTTTTTTGTTTCTACATTTAAATGATGAGCTTCATCTGCAATCATAACAATTTTGTTCTCAGAAAAATCATCAAAAGTAATCTAATTGTTCTATGCCAATCCACTGTCTATTAAGTTTTTGGGCTACAGAACATGTTGTTCCTGTACCTAAGTGAAAATCTAAAACTATGTCATTTTCTTTTGTACAAATTTCAATAATTCTTTTTAAAAGTTTTTCAGGTTTTTGCCCTTGAAATCCTATTAATTCAGAGCGATAACGATCTGTTGAATAAATATCTATCCACCAATCTTCAAGTTTTTTACCTCTTGCTTCCACCTCATCCTTAAATGAATCATTAGTTTCAGTACATCCAAATACTTGCCCTGTATTATGTACTCCACTTTTATGAGCAATATAAGGCATATTAATCGTAGACTCTAAACTCTTACCATAAAATAAAATATCATCATGTTTTCTAGGTAAAAAATTCGTTGCACCTGCTGGTCCAGTATAACACCATACTATATTATTTTTGAAATTTTCTTCTCCAAAGATTTCATCCATCAAAATTTTACAATAATGGCTTTCATTCCAATCTAAATGAACAAAAATTCCACCATCTTTACTTAATAGCTTTTTTGCTAGTGTTAATCTATTTTTCATAAATACTAACCAGGTAGAGTGATTAAAATTATCATTATATTTAAATGAATCTTTTTCTGTATTAAAAGGTGGGTCGATGTATATACACTTAACTCTACCTTCATATCGTTTTAGTATTGAAGATAATGCGAGTAAATTATTACCTTTTATCAATAAATTGTCATCATCTTTAAACTCTGTTATTTCTTCTTCACCATCTTTTGTATAACGTTTAGCATCGGTAAAAACTTTTGGAGCCAACAGTCTATCAACATCATCAGGGGCGAGAGTCTCGTTGTAAAATATTTCACCTCGTTTTTGGTCTTCTTTTGTTTGTCCACCTTCTAAAACACAGTCTTTATAAGGAAAAGACAATACTACATCATTTTTTGAAGATATGAATTGTTCATTACTATCAACTAAACCAATTTTATTCTTAAATCTCGTATAAGAATCTTGCAAAAACAACTTATTATTGATAGCCCAACCAAAACCAACTTTATCAAATACTAAAACGTCATGCTGACTTTGCTAAAAAACAAGAAGAAATCAGAAAAAATTACGCAACTAAACTGCAAGAAATCGACAAAAGTATTTCGGGTGTGATTGCGAAAGAAGCTAAGGCAAAACAATATAACTTAGTTTTAACAAAAGGCACAGTTTTGTATACATCGGGAGTTGATGACATTACAGGGATTATTTCTAAAGCTGTGAAATAGCGGATTTCCGTACGGACGAAGTCCGGATAGCGAAAAGTCGAAGCCGACAAGACGAAGCGGATTTTGCGTAGAGTGAGCAACGCAGTTGCGAAACTCGAAGGATCAAAAACGAAAGCGAATGACAACGAAGTGAAATGAGCGACTTGTTTTTGTGAAGCAATAATTCAAGACAGTTGAAGTCTTGGGAGCGTGGAGGAAATCCAAGACAGCGGATTTTGACAAGGCAGAGCGAAGCGAATGCCGTCCTTGTGAAAAATCTGTTGAAATGTAGTTTTTGCAGAATGGAAAAACTACATGAAATACAAAGATTTTGAACTGTCAACAATCCAAGACAGCGGATTTCCGTAAGATAAAATTTATTAAATCTAACTAAGCCCGTCTGTAAAGCGGGCTTTTTAACTAATAAGACGAGCTGAACTTTATGACCCATAAATCAACAAAAAAAGTTTTATTCTTGTTCTTTCTGTTATTAAAAAAAAATTTAGCATTAATACGTATTCTTCAACAGACTTCGCCTCGCCAAGAATGAATGTATGTTCAAAACGAAACAATAAAGCGGATTGCGAGCAGAGGCTGGAGGTGTTTGCGCAGGCAAATACCACTCTGCCGAAAAAACGATTGAGTATCGTTTTTGAGAGGAAAGCCGTTTAATCCGAGCAACCAAGAAATTTCATCGAAATTGAGAAAAATGAAATCAAAATTGAGAAAAAATGACAAGGAATTTTACAAAGCGAACCAAAGAGCTGAAAGCGATTTGTGTGAGCCTGTATCCGTAATTGAAGCTGTTTGTTGAGGCGAAGCCGATTACAAAAAAGCTGAAATGAAGTGTGAGAAAAATGCGGAACTAAATTTAAAGGGTATCACACGGATAAATGACAAACTGAATGAAGAAAATGACAAACTGTGTGATAAAAAAATGACAAACCGGATGAAGAAAATGACAAACTGTGTGATAAAAAAATGACAAACCGGATGAGAAAGAACACTATAGCAATAAAAAAAGCGTTTCAGCCTTTGGCTAAAATCGCTTCTTTAGAAAAACTGGGCGTTGAGAGGCTCGAACTCCCGACATCCTCCTTGTAAGGGAGGCGCTCTACCAACTGAGCTAAACGCCCGCTACAAGTACTAATATACTAAATAAATATTTTAAGTCAAGCGTGAAATTTTCACAAAGATTTGTATATTAAATTTTGTTCATTAATATCTATAAATTTCTTGTACTCGAAAGGAATTTCTATTGATAATTTTCCTTTATCTTCGTAAGCAGTAAGATTTTTTTCGTTTACAAAATTTTCATCAAGCATAATTTTATAATTTCCTGGTGCTATACCTGAAAAATAATAATTACCTTTTTCATCGACAGTTGAGTATGAGATTTCTTCATCTTTTTCATTATGTAAAACAATTATAAAATCTTTTACTGATTGATTTCTTCCAAAATCGTCGACTACTTTTACATTTCCTTTTATATTTCCTACAGAACTTGTTAATTTAAAAGCGACATCAGTTTGTTTTTTTTGTTGAACTAGTATTATTTGGCTATCTTTTTCGTGTTTAGCTATTGATAACATCCCATCTAAACGTTCATTATCGATGTTTACTTTATAAACACCGTTATTTGCTGTTGCAAGTGGAATTTTACCTTTTTTATTTGTATAAACTATATTATTTTGCCAACTCAATTTTATAGGTACATTTTTTATGCCTATGTCATCCTTATCAAAAATCCCATTTTGATTTTTATCAAAATATGCAATAACTTCTACGAAACCTTTTGTATCATCTATTTGACCTACAGACTTTAGACCAGATGATGTAAAAGCGAAAGTATCATTTATCGTGAAATTTATAGAATGTCGTTGTGAAGTTGGAATATACATATTATCAACGAGATAACCGTTATTTGTATCATAACGATATCCAAGAGAAACAATCATGCCTGATTTTGTTCTATATCCTAAAGTCGCATTATAATTTAACCCAGTGTCCAGTCCTTTGTATTTATATCCGATACCGCAGGATATTAAAAATCTTTTCATTTCAGGGGTGCTATAGTTCAATTTAAAAATGTTATAGCTGTTTTTAATCCCATTAGAAACATATTTAACACTATCATGCCCTAGTTCTAATTTTCCTTTATTCTTCGGTAGTGGAATGCCTGTTTTTAGATAAATAGTTGAATGTAATGTATTAAAATCACTTTTCATATTCATTTTATTTGAAAAAATGGAGCTATAATAACTTTCTTGTTTACCGCCTTCTAAGGAAACGCCATTTTTAAAATATTTGGCAATATTTAGGTCTTGAAAATAATTCAAATTTTCGCCTAGCTCATTAATACCCCTTCTACCGTTTAAATTGTATCTGACATGTGCAATATTTTTTATGCGTCCTCCTATGTTAAAATTTATTTCATCAAAATTAACCAAACCGCCATCATATTTTTGCAATGTATTTGAAAAATATTTATTGTAAGAACCTGCTAAATGCCAATCTTTATACTGATAATTTGCTCCTGCTTTTCCACCTAATCTGTCTGATATGAACCCCCATTCAGAACTTGCTAGATAAAAATTAGGTGATTGATTATAAATTCCAAAATTTAATTTCAAATTATCTTTATTGTAAATTGAATTTATTGATGCAGAATATCCGCATAAATTTTCGTTAGTTGTTATATTTTACTTGATGATATAGCGAAATCTGAGCTTAACTTCCACCTGTCATTTATTCGCCAGTTTATTGAATTAAATAATGTTAATCCTTCCAAAATATTAGAATTTTTATAGGTCCCCATTGATAAAATCGAATTGTTATCATAATAATTTTGTGCCCAAATTGCTTCTTTAGGTTGCGAAATTATTTTGTCATATAAAATTTTTGTATCAAAAAAAAGATTTTCCCTTAATCCGTATTGTTCTTGCGCTCCTACTGTGAATTTTTTGCTGTTCATTTCGTATAAATAGCCATTTTGTGCAAATAATCTGTCATTAACTCCTGAAATGCCGACAAATAACGAATGTCGTTTTTCTTTTTCTTTCAATTCAAATCCTTCATTGTGATGTTTTGGGTAATTTTTAACTAAAATAGAATATTCCTCACCATCTTCTTTTAATTCTTTTAGTTCTACTTTTTCTATTTTATTGACATTGCAATAAAAATCTGCCAGCGAATAATACCCGTCGTAGGTATTTAAAGTATTTTTAAATTCATCATTAATATAGACACTAACTAAACTTTTTTTATCAATTTCGCCTTCAATTTTTCTTAAATCATTCTTTTGCGTATCATAATCATATATTTGTATTCCTATAAGACTGCTTCCAAGCTGATAATTTTCATCTGTAAATCCTGTAATTTTTCCAAATTCGTATGTTTTGTCATTAATGTTTTTTTTGTATTTGCAGCTTAATCCTGAAAATGAAAAAAGTTTGTCTTTATAATTATTTCCGGATATATCAGCTTCCCAATCTCCGTTATAGGCTTCTCCTTTCAATTTTAATCTTCCAGTGTTACTAAACATTGTTTGTTTATCTTTTGATTGTTTATATATTTGAACGGCAGAATCGCTCATCATGGAATTATCAAATCCGATTGTATCTAAAGTCAATTTTCTTTTTTCTTTTGGCTTTTTTACATCGAAATAGGTTTTAAATGGTTTTTCTATTTCTTTTTCTACAACTGTTTGTACAATTTTTCTTGAAAAAGTTTTATTAGTTTCTATTAATACTGATAAATCGCTTTTATTTAATGTAATTTTTGATGAGAAAATATCTGAAAGGATTTTTTCATCGCAATAAATTTCATCTTTAATATCTTCCATCATTCCTTTTTGGAGATATTCATTTTGA
Source organism: uncultured Muribaculaceae bacterium (assembly GCA_964617065.1). Taxonomy (GTDB): domain Bacteria; phylum Cyanobacteriota; class Vampirovibrionia; order Gastranaerophilales; family Gastranaerophilaceae; genus JAVBNU01. Next base: position 7,075 of record CAZTVM010000051.1, on the reverse strand, counting down.
TTTTTAGAAATTTTTACACCATTTTTATATACGAATGCCTTAGAAATCTTAATGTCTTCAAAAGTTAAATCTTTAGTTGAATGATTAATTTTCAATGGAATTTCCAATATTTCGGCAATTTGTTTTGTTGGCAGTAAAAATTCACCATCATTTTTTTGCATAATTTCAATATCAAAATATTCTTCATTATTGACATTAGCAAAAGTTATTGTCGTTTGTTTTGTTTCAATGGCTTGTGCTTTTTCAAATAAAAAGCAGCACAAAATAAACAGAAATATGAAGATTTTGCTTAGAATTTTCATTATATTTTTTGTTTTTCTTTTTAAGGTTTTCTAAAGGCACTCATTATAAGTATCGCTTGGTAAGTACCTGGTTTGTCTTCGCCATAAAAATATGTGTTTGCTATTGGCGAAGGATTAACCGACTGGTTAACGTATCCGTTGCAATTTCGCCCAATTAATACTTTGTAATGATATCCGCCATAAGCTGTGGTATTTTTTAATGTAATACTTAATAAACCACTAACAGAAGAAGTAACAGGATACGCTATTACGTTAGGATTATTTCCCTGCGTTGCGTTTGCTATATTATTTACCGCATTTGTTGTTGGATAAAATGAAGGGTCGTTATTTCCTAAAACGATGTACTGAGTGGTATCTTTTAACCCATAAGCATTGGTATCGACGTTACCTTGCGTTTTTACATGAGCTTGTAAAATATAGTTATAAAGGTTGTCATTTCCATTTGTTTGAATTCTGAATTGACCGGCAACCCCTGAGTTCGCTCCTGAGTCGATATTTATTGTTCCTATTAAATTTGTGCCTGTCCCAGTTATGTTTATTGCTGACGGAACTGTCAATATTAAATTTTGGTTTAATGTGCAAGCTCCACAACTAAAAGGTTGAGAAGCTATGCACATTAAAATTATTATAACAATTTTTTTCATTTTGACCTTACTTATGTAGATGATGACGATAATGTAACAACTGCTTGATATGTTCCTGCTGTGTCAAGATAAGAATAGGTGTTTGGTGCAATTGAAGTTGCAATAGTAGTGGTAGCACTGCTTAGACCCGGGAGTGCAGCTATTTCGTACTGATAACTGTCTTCATCATAACTCGGCGTTACATCTGAGCTCGTTCCACCGAGAGTTACCCCTGTTACTTTATATGCAATTACATTAGGATTTTGATCAGCTGCAGCCGAGCCTGACTTAGCATTATTCATTGCAGCTACTGTGGGTTTATTAGTTGTGTGTGCAAGTATGACATAAACATCTGTCCCATTTTGAAAAAAAGCTTTTTCATTTGTGTTACTTTTACTTAGCGCATTTGCTCTCAAATAAAGAGTTTGTGGGGAGTTTAACTGAATGTTAAATTTTGATGTTAAAGGATTTGATAACACTCCTGAGTCTACGTTAATTGTGGCGCTTGTAACAGCAGTATTGTCAGGTGTTATGTTAATATAAGCACCTAGGGTACATTGCAGTTGTTGAGTTGCGCTGGGCGTCGCAGCGTTAGCTACGCCTGAAATAGCTAGTGCTCCCATGATTAATGTTGTTGTCAGTAATTTTTTTTTCATTTTTCTCTCCTTAGATTTCTCTAGTTTCTATATTTTCAACAGAAAATTCTGTTTCCTTTGTCATGTTTTTATTATTCCCTTTTTCGTCTTTGTAATTTAAAATTACACGAATTTTATAATTACCTTTTTCTTTTATGTTTTTAATCGGTATAATTTCTGTTACGTATAGATTTCCATTATTCTTTATTGTGTTTGATGCAACAGGAAATTCGTCTATTAATTTTTTTTCTTTTATAATTTGAGCTTTACCGTTGTATCTTACTTTACTGTTACCTGTAGATGATAAGCTCAATTTGAAATATAAATTTTTCTTGTCATTTTCTATTGTTAAATCATTAAATCTTCCGCATTTTACAAATCTACCTTTATCGACATAGACGGGTATTCCTACTCTTGATTTAACAATCAGTCTTGTTACAATATCTCGATTATGATGAGGCAATATAACTTCTTTCGCCTGTACGTCTTCTAAAAACAAGACCATTCTGTTTTCACCATCAGGGAGTTTATTTAGATCTGCTATTGTGAGTCTGACTTTCTGCGAAGCGCCGTTTATTAAAGTAAATTCGTTAGGAATAAATCTGACATTGTTTACAAGTGAATTTGGTGATGTTGAATTTGATATTTCGTTCATTTTCCCTTCTTCAGTAATGTCAAAGTAAGATGGATATATTTTAAATCGTATAGTTTCATTATCTCCACCCTTTACATCAAAAGATGTTGTCATGTAATTTCCTTTAGCCTTATTTGCATTGAGCTCAACAACTGTCGGTGTCACCCTTAGTGCAGCATTGGTATTTTGTAAATTGCAAAGTAAAAGCAATAAAATAAAAAACTTCTTCATTGTTCATCAATCCTATATTGTAAACTATTGATAATAACGCCTTCCGGTAAATATTCTTCTGCTTCATTTTCAGCAGAAAATCTTAAATTTAATATTGTTGCCGTTTCAACTCCTGAAACGGTTGTCGCCGTCCCTGTCGCAAGCAATATTTCATTGTTGTTTGATAATGTCAACTCTTTTGTTTTATAACTTGTGACATTCCCAGCTATACTTGCGATTGTCAGGTAATATTTTGTTTTAGAAGTATTCAGTGATGTAGGCATTAAATATACATTCCAATTGCAATTACTTTTTATTACAAGTTGTGAATTCGTTGTATTATATACTCGCACCTGTTTATTAAAAACATCATTTTCAGATAATGTTATTTCTGCGTTCCCTGTCGTTATGCTTAAAGATTGTTTTTAGGGATTAAAAACTCGACAACTCCAAAATAAGGTGTATCATCTTCGCCGTGTTCTGAAATTGTAAATTCAACATTTGTTGTATATCTCCCAGCAGGTAAAATTCCATTGGTATCCAATTTAAACCCTATAGGAATACTTGTGGCGAAAACATTGTGCTGTTCCCTAAAAATAATCGTTTTTATGCCTTGTGCCATTTGTTTCCAAGTAGTATTCGGTGAGTTTACATATAGCATTGTTATCGGATATTTTATCGACGTATTATTTTGATTAACAATGTATGCGTCTAACGGCTTTATTTTTATAGTGACATGTCTCGAATTATTAAAAGCCATTGTGTAATATTGCGCTGCATATGTTTGCGTAATTGTGGTAATTCCGTTTTTTACAAAACTAAGAATTTGAGCTTCGCAAAAATTGTTTAGTCCTATAATAATAATGGTAACAATTAATAATATTTTTTTTAAAATTTTTATTTTCATTTAAAATCCTCATTGCCAGAATTCCATTTTTTGTAATTTTTTTCAATTATTCTTTTGAATAATTAGTCAGGTGATAATATTTTTTTATAAATTTTAAACGGCTATTTAATAATTTAATTTATAGTAAACTGGGGAAGTGATTTTATTGAAAAAAATAAGAATTATGGGTACATTATGAGGACAAAAATTTACTTATTTATTTTTTTAATATTCTTTTCATCGCAAACTGCTAAATGTATTGAAGCTTCTGAGCAAACATTGGCAGCTTCATTAGGGAATATTCTTGAAATTTCGAAAATTATCGTAGAAAATATTGAACATGACAGAGATGTTCCGCTGATTGGAGTCCAAAAGAAAACAAATACTCCAAGTAATCCTAATTTGAATATTATAACGTTGACTCCTATGCAAGTAAAAATTCATACAAACATGTCAACTCCAATATCAATTACCGCAGAATTTCAGGAAATGAAGCATACCAGCAATTTATATAATTACTGATATATTTACACCACAGATAAATGTTAGAACCGGCGCTGCAAGAGGAATTTACACCGGCAAAGTTATGTTCACTTTGGGAGCTATATAAATGAAAAAAATTTTTATATTTATTATAATATTGTTGAATTTTAATTTCGCTTTAGCAATTCCCACTCAAAGTACAAATGAATTCCCACTTGAACTTAATGACGAAGATATACCCTCAGGTAATTGTGGTTCAAGCGGTGGTGGTGGATTAAGCGGCGGAGCCGTTACCGCAATTACTTTGGGCTCAATCGGTGTTCTTGGTCTCGGCGGCATTGGTTATTGGATTTATAATAAATATTTTACGCAAGGCTTGACTACTGGTTGTGCGGTGGGCATTGATTTTCCGCTTATGCCAATATGTATTGACAAAAGTACAGTTGATAAATTACTAGCTAAAAATCCTAGTTATTGCCTACTTAAAAAAGCACTTGCTCAAGATGAAATTAGAGAATGCCCACATTCAAAATATATTTTGGTCCCTGATACAGAGATTAAAAATAATACATTTAACACAATTATTTTTGAAAATTCTAAACCTTATTCTCATATAAGAGTTACTCAAGCAAATTTACCCAATATTGATGGATTAAAAGTTGAGTTGTATTATGATGAAAATCAAAAAGAAGAAATAAATTTAAAAACTGTAAAATCAAATAGTACTGAAGGTATTTTAATAAAAGAAGGGCAGCTAAACGACTCAAAAAACGCAGCTTTATTTGTAACCTATAAAAATATTAATAAAAATATTTCCAATCAAAAATATGCATTAGTAATAGAATTTTTCAAATAATTTCAAACGAAATGTCTTTTTATAGTAGGGTTTGTTTAAACGCAAAAAAAAAGACCATTACGGTCTTTTTTAGTAAAAACTGGGCGTTAGTGGACAAACCTCGAAAAATGTATTAAATTTTGTCGAATTTAAACGCAAACTTTATTTGCCTGAAAATGTTATTTTTATAGCTCAATTACGTAGAATTATACAGGTTTAAGTTGATATTCTGCTTAATACTCTTGATTTATTGCTTTTTATTTGTTACCATGGATGTATGATGTTAGCATAATATTTTAATCATGAATCATCATAAAAGGAGAATTTATGTATCCTGCATTGGATATTGCAAAGTATATAATTACTTATTCATCAGAACAAAACAAAGCAATTAGCAATTTAAAATTACAAAAATTGTTGTATTTTTTATGGATTGATTTTTATAAAGATACAAAAACATGGTTATTTAGAGATGATATTTGTGCATGGCAATTTGGTCCAGTTGTTCCAGAATCATATTATGAATTTTGTTCATACGCAGGATTGCCAATAAACAAAATTTTTAGTACTAGTATAGATGCTTCAGATAAAGAAAAACTCAATAAAATAATAAACGATTATATTGATATTTCTGCATATAATCTAGTTGAAAAAACTCATAAAGAAGGTACTCCATGGTCAATCATTTATAATAGAGGGCTAGGATCTAGAGAAGTCATTCCTTTTGATTTAATTGTAGACAAGGAGTGTTGTTGTTAAATTGTTACAAGAAGAATCAGAAAAACGACAAAAGCAACTTGAAAACTATTTGTGTGAACTTGCCGAAAAGTATCTAAATGAAACACAAATAAAGGAAAAGGCCGAACAGCTTAAAGAACTTTATTCTGATGGATTTAGACATCATTATTCAAAATTTTTTCCATTAATTGATAATATTGCAAAAAACGAAAATAATGAAGAAAATAATTTGGATTATTTATCAAATAATCTGCAGGAAATAAATAAAGTAGTTGAAGATGATTTTTTTAATGGAGATAAGGTGTTAAAAAGTCTTTATCGCCCTCTTCTTAAGTTGACTGACCATTTAAATTTGGAAATTGCAAGATATATTTCTTATTCAGCAAGTGAAAACAAAATTAAAGATTTAGAAAATAAATATCAAAATACAATAAATGAATTTAAAAAAGCAAAAGAAGAACTAGAGAGCACAAAAAAGGACATTAATGTCGCACAAAACAACCTTAATAATGCTACAGATAATTATCCTCTATTCAAACTGAAATTATTGCGATTTTGAGTATATTTGCTGCTATAGTGCTGACCTTTTCAGGAAGTATGAGTTTAATAGGAAATGCATTGTCTAATGTAGAAAAAGCTCCTTTCTTTAAATCTATTTTCTTTATTGCTCTTTGTGGATTTATTGTTTTAAATTTAATATTTTTAATGATGTATATCGTAGGGAAAATTACTGGTAGAAATATTTATGCTCGTTGTAAAACGGAGTATTGCACTTGCGGAGAGAATAACTTGCCAACATGTAATGGATTTAACAGAATTAGAAAGCGTTTACCTTATATATTTTGGACAAATGCAATATTGTTAATTATCATTTTGCTTGGTTTTATATTATCGTTAAGACCTAATATCATTTATTTTATTTATTAATTTGTTTTTTTATATTTATCATTAAACAATAAATATGGCTACAAAAAAATCTAAAAGAACAGAACCAAATTTAAGAATATTTTTTGAAGAAAGTGAACCTACAAAAGAAGAAACAGTTAATTGCCTTCTTGAATTAATGGGTGTCATGCTAGAGGGTTATCAAGAAATGGTTGATAGAGGTATTAAACTTGATGAAGATACAAAACAGAAAGTCGACAGTTCAATGCCTCTTTTACCAGTTATAAAAAGAGTTATCAAGGATTACAAGAAAAAAGAAAATAAATAAGAGCTCGAACGTCCACGAAGGTTCCCAAATTCTCGAACTCCATAATATACTAGAAAAGCGGCTTTTCAGCCGCTGTCTAATATGGTGGGCGTTGAGAAGGGTCACACCGAAAGCTGACTAAATGTCAGGTTTCGGAAGGGAGGAGAACTCCCGTCGGGAGTGAGATGCCTCTCAACAAAAAAAGAACCACCGAAGTGATTCTTTTTTTATGGTGGCGTAGTCAGGTTTGGCAGCTGAAGTCTTTGGTGCGAAAACCATTATTTTAAAAAACAGGGAATTTACAGGGAAATTTTAAATATTTTTACCTATTAATCGAGTTGGTTTTTAATCTAGTAACCTAAAAACCTTTGCAAATAGAGTATTTCAGAGACCATAATTTTACAAAATAGACTGATTTCCCTAAAAAATAACAGGGAATTTTTTTAGAGTAGCAGGGAAAGTTTTAGCAAGAACTCGACTTGTTTTGACTTGCAAGGTTAAATACAGGCTATGAACAGACAACCGCCACTGGAATAT
>CAZTVM010000050.1:0-14112 GCA_964617065.1 uncultured Muribaculaceae bacterium | reverse complement strand
CACCTGATACGCCGTCAGGATAACCTTTACCATCCCATCTTTCATGGTGATGACGAATTATCGGTATTATAGAACTTAGCTGTTCAATCGTTTTCAATACTTTAATACCGTTGGTTACATGTTGTTTGATTAATTCGTACTCATCGTACGTTAGCTTGTCATTTTTGTAAAGCACTTCATCAGGAATATTTATCATACCGATATCGTGGAGCATGCTAGCCACTTCAATTTTGCTGATTTCTTCGTGTGACAGGTTGAGTTGCTCAGCGATTTTAACAGCATAATACGTAATACGACTACTTCTCCCTGCTGTATACTGACCTTTTTGGTCAATAGCAGTGAGAATTGCATTCACTGTACAAGTGAACATATCAGTCAACTCATTCGCTTCATTGCCAATTTTTTCATTTTTTTCTGATTTCTTTTTAAAAAATGAGAACATATTTTATCTCCAATTTTTATTACGTCAAACTTGATTATTTTCGTAGATTGTAATTTGTTCTATATCGTGCAAAGCTTCCAGTGATATAGCATCAAAAACATCAACGAGTTTGGGATCAAACTGAACACCTGACAATGAATGGATAATAGCAAGCGCCTGTTCGTGGGTCTTAGCAGTTCTGTACGCACGATGAGAGACCATACCATCGTAAGCATCAGTAATTGCGATAATACGAGAAGCTAACGGTATGTTTTCACCTTGTAGACCATCGGGATAGCCATTACCATTCCAGTGTTCATGATGATGTTTAATAATTTCAAGAACATCTTTTAGTTGTTTGATATCTTCCAAAATTTTTATACTATAATGAACATGTTGCTTAATCTGCACCATTTCCTCTGGTGTAAGCGCTTCAACCTTTGAGAGTAGCTCATCAGAAATACCAATCATTCCAATATCATGCAGCATGCCTGCAATCTCAATTTTACCGACTTCTACACTCGGCAGCGACAAATATTCTGCCATTTTTATTGAATAGTAAGTTACACGCTTACTACGCCCTACTGTAAAAGAATCTTTTGCATCAAGTGCTTCTACAATTGCTCTTATCGTTCCGGAAAATAGATTTTTCAAATCAGAAATTAAAGCTTCGTTATCTTTTTTAAGTTGCAAATAATCCAGCGCTGATTCTACGACCATAAGTAATTCATCAGGGCCATAAGGCTTTTTAATGTAACGATAAATTTTTGCGTAATTAATAGAATTAATCAATATACCTACTTCAGAATACGCAGTGAGGAGTATACGCATAGTGTCTGGACAATTATCGTAAGCATATTTCAAAAGTTCTACGCCGTCCATTTCAGGCATTTTGTGGTCAGAAATTATTAAGTCGTAATGCTTTTGCTTAAGTAAATCTATTGCAATAACAGGTGATTGTGCCTTATCGACATCATACTTAGCTCTCAATGTTCTATACAGCAATGCTAAATTATTTTCTTCATCGTCAACAATAAGTATTTGAAATTTTTTTACTTCCATATTTTTGTACTAATCCTAAACAATTTCTTCATTTGAGGTATATTCTCTCGGAATTTTTATCGTAAATAAGGAACCTTTACCCAATTCACTTTTCAAAGATACTATGCCACTATGATTTTTTATTACCTTATAGCTAATTGACATACCTAAACCTGTACCTTGACCAACAGGTTTTGTTGTATAAAACGGTTCAAATATATGCTTTATAGTATCTGCATCCATACCTGAGCCTGTGTCTTCAAATTCTATTAAAGCATATTTTTCATCATAATTCAATCTTATGTATATGTCGCCTGTATCTTTTATTGCGTATGCTGCATTATCAAGAATGTTCATAAAAACTTGATTAAGTTGACCGCCATGAGCCTCAATAGTCGGCATACTTTCAGCATATTCTTTGTGTACAGTTATCCTGTTTTTTAATTTGTTCGTCAAAATATTCAATGTAGTATCAATTTCTTTTTCTAAATCAACTGTGTTTATAACATTTGCGTCCAGTCTTGAGAAATTTTTTAAATCTTGAACGATATTACGAGTACGTTCAGTACCTTCCTTGCAGCTGTTTATTAAATCCGTTAAATCAGATTTCAAAAAAGCATAATCAATATCTTTTTTCATTTTTACTATATTTTCTATCAATTCCGGTGAAATTTTATCCTCTATATTTTCATACGCAGATATTATATTAATCAAATCATTAGTATAATTTGACAAATGGATTAAATTCCCATAAATAAAATTTATAGGATTATTAATTTCGTGAGTAATACCTGCTACTAGACTACCCAGAGATTTCATTTTTTCGGAGTGAACCATCATAGACTGCGTATTTTTAAGTTCATTTAGCGCTACTTCCAATTCTTTCGTTCTAATCTTAACTTTTTGTTCTAAAGAACTGTACAAAGCCTGTAAGTCATCAGACATCTTGTTGTAAGCTATCACAAGGTTATTTATCTCTATATAATTAGATTCCTCTATATTCGTAGAAAAATCACCGTTTGCAAATCGTTTTGTACCTGCAATAAGACTATTCAAAGGACCAATAACCTTTTGAGCTAAAACTATTGAAACAATTAGAGCAAATACTAATGAAAGCACGAGTATGATTTTCATTTGCATGTAAATTTTTTCAATATTCGCTAAATTTGTCTCAGCAGGAATAAAATATAAATTGTATTTTGAGTTGCTGTCAAAAAGAACATTTGCCCCAATATAATCAGTTATACCATGCGCAAGCAAAAACTCGTGCACTGAATACTGATTAAACGGAATATTAATTAATTTTTCATTGTTGGAAAAAACGACTTTGTGCGTATTTGCATCAACTAAAATAAGCATAGAAGCATTGTTTGAAACGAGAAACTTAAATAAAGTTTTAAACTCATGAGTATCAAAAGACGCTATTTTTGACACCATTGTTGTTTCAAGAATACTATTCATAACCTTTTTTTGTGCGACAATTGACTGCATTTTGAAGCTATTATTCGATTCAACTATAATATTGTTAATTAAAAGTGCATTTACAGCAACTATTATCAACATCGAAATTAAAGTAAACGACAAAAATTCTGTACGCAAGTTTATTTTGTTTCTATTGTTTACTTTTTCAATTTTAATATTCGCTTTTTTAATTTCTTTTTGCATTTTTTGTCCATTCTTTAATTTAATAATTCATTTTTTTAGTTTGAACTTTTTTTACGGTTGTTTTTCCAGAATTGTCAATGATTTTACCTATAAAATACCCAAGGAGGGCTAGCGTACAAGATGATGGAAGAATTTTTTTGGCTGCATATATTACAGAGCTTATATCAAAAGACATTTGAGTCAAAAAAGTCAATATACCTGTAAAAAAGAAGGCTGCACAAAAAAACACGCCGGCGAGTGCCGTTGAATAATTACTATTAGATTTCATTTTTTGAGCCATAATTTAATCATCCCAACTAAACTTACACAGCTGCTGCCCACTCTGCACGAATAATACCTACAGATTTCGCTTTTACATTATTACTTATCTCATTATACGACATAATCGCAATTTGTGGATAAGTTCTTTCCAATAAACGTCTAAAAGGCAGTCTTATCGGTGAAGAACAAAGTATTACCGGCTGACTGCCGTATGTGCTGATGGTTTTCTCCAACTCATTGTTCAAACTATCTAACAAGCGTCTTGTAAAATCAGGGTCTAACACCAGACTAACTCCATCATTTCCAACACCTTGAGCAACAGTATTTTCCACTTCAGGAGCTAATGTGATGACAAATAATTCTCCACTATCCGCTAAATTTTGTTTGCATATCGATTTAGCCAAAGCCTGACGCACTTGCTCAGTTAGAAAATCCGTATTCTTACTTGTTTTAGAATACTGGGTCATTACTTCTAATATCGTCTTCAAATCACGAACTGAAACACGTTCTTTCAGTAAATTATTAATAACTTGCTGCACTTCGCTCACTGATGTTTCCTTCATAATGTCATTGACGTATGTCTCTGAAACATCATTTTTTAAATTATCAATGAGTTGCTGTATATCAGCACGAGAAAGAATTTCAGAAGCATTCTTTTTAATTATCTCAGTCAAATGAGTTGATATAACAGCAGATGGAGGTACCACCGTATAACCATTGAGTTCAGCCGTATCCTTATCAGAGTCACTTATCCAAAGTGCAGGTAGCCCAAAAGCAGGCTCAATGGTACTAATACCTTGCAAGCCTGTTTCATCACTGTTGCCAGAGGCATTCATTGCCAAATGTTTATCTGTATAAACAGTGCCTGTCTCGATAGGCACACCTTTTAATTTTACCTGATAGGAATCAGGTGGCAACTGTAAATTATCCCTAACTCTGATTGATGGCAAAACAATACCTAATTCCAAAGCAGTTTGTCTGCGGATTTGCGATATCCGCTCTAATAAATCACCGCCTTTTTCAGGGTCTAACAACGGCACTAATCGATAACCTATTTCAACCTCTATCGCTTCAACCGTCAAAAGTTCCATAACACTCTCTTTTGAAGCTTTTTTCTTACGTTTTGCAACTTTTTCTTCTTTTGATTTTAGAGCTTCTTGCGCTTTTTCATCTGCAGCTTTTTGTTTTATTTCTTTATTTTTCAGTATTGCAAGCCACCCAACAACGCAGCTAATCAGTACAAACGGAATAGTAGGCATGCCGGGCACCAACCCAATAAATGCCAACATACCGGAAACAACAGCCAAAACAGTCGGATTAGAAAACATTTCTTTTTTTATGTCATCGCCCAAACTTGTATCTTGACCGCTCGCTCTTGAGATAATCAAACCTGTTGCAAACGATATTAAAAGTGCAGGGATTTGTGATACTAAACCATCGCCAACTGTCAAAATAGTATAAGTTGAAAGCGCATTAATAAAGTCCATATGTAACTGCCACATACCGATAATTAAACCACCGATAATATTTATTACAGTAATGATAATCGCAGCGGTTGCATCACCTTTTACAAATTTAGAAGCACCGTCCATAGTACCGTAAAAATCAGCTTCACGTTCAAGTTTTCTTCGACGCTCTCGAGCTTGGTCTTCTGATATCAGTCCTGAATTTAAGTCTGCGTCTATACTCAATTGCTTGCCAGGTAAGCTGTCTAATGTGAAACGTGCAGATACTTCAGCTACACGAGTTGCACCACCGGTGATTACCATAAAGTTGATTATGACCAAAACTGCAAATACTATAAAGCCTACAACGTAATTGCCACCAACTACGAACTGTCCAAACGACGTAATAACTTCACCTGCGTTTGCATGCAATAAAATCAAACGTGTTGAACTGACGTTCAAGCCTAATCTAAAAATTGTTGATATAAGCAAAATAACAGGAAACGAAGAATAGTCTAAAGGCTCTTTTGTATAAAGACAAATAAGCATAATTATAACTGATAAAGAAATATTAAGCGTCAAAAGTAAATCCAGCAGTTGCGGAGGTAAAGGCAAAACCATCATGCCGACAATTATGACTAAACCTATAGCCATAAATATGTCACTATGATTAAAAAATGCACCTATACTTTTAAGGTTCACTAATTTTTCACCTCACTCTTTCCTCTATTATACACCCAAGCGAGAACTTCGGCTACTGCTACATATAACTCAGCAGGAATAGTTCCATCTACCGGCACTAATTTATACAATGCACGAGCCAAAGGTCGATTTTCAACTATCGGTATGTGATTATTCTCTGCTATCTCACGAATTTTAAAAGCTAAAAAATCGACACCTTTCGCTACAACAATAGGCGCAGGCGCTTTTTGTTTATCATACTTAATTGCTACTGCAAAGTGTGTCGGGTTAGTCACTATCACGTCTGCTGTCAGAATATTGCTCATCATTTTTTGCTGAACAAATTTCATTTGCGCAGACTTGATTTTAGACTTTATTTTTGGGTCACCTTCTATGTTTTTCCACTCATCTTTGATTTCTTGCTTACTCATTTTTATTGACTTTTCATACTGATAAGTTTGATATTTTTTATCAATAAATCCGATAATCATCAACATGCAACAAATCGTTAAAGTCATTTGTATGATTATACTACCGAGTACTTCAAAACCTGTATTTATATTAGCGCCTAACAATCCGAATAAATCGTCTTTTCTAGCCAACAATACTGAATAACCTGCAAAAAATACAACGACCATTTTTACAACTGACTTGACGAACTCAACCATATTTTTAACGTTAAATGGATTTAACTTTTCTTTTGCATTATTCAAAATATTTTTAGGTGAAACCTTATCAAATTTAGGTTTTACCTTTTCGACGACGAATAAATTGCCAACTTGTGTCCAAATCAAAAATATTACTAAAATAAACAAAAAACACATGAAAGGGAAAATAATCTGAACTAAAAAATCGAAATATGGGTTAATAAGCCCTGAAATATCGCCTCCATCTATCCGAGAAGGCGCAATATTTGTAAATGCAAAAAACAATAGGTCTTTCAGCTTGTCGAGAATTTTAGGTCCGAAAGAAATCATCAAACCTACAGCACCAAAAAGGACAAGTGCTGAATTCATATCTTGACTTCTTGCGATATTACCTTTTTCTCGTTCTTTGTTCCTCCGTCGAGGCGTCGCCGATTCTGTTTTTTCTTCGCCTGACATTCGTTTCTAACCTCCACTAAACATGTTCATTATCTCATACATTCGAGTTTCAATCAAACCTGAAATGTAATCACAAGTCGGCGCCAAAAATATCAATATTAAAAACAAACCTATGTAAACTTTTATAGGTATTGAAATCATGAAAACATTCATTTGTGGCATAATCTTTGACACAAACCCTAATAGCACTTCAAGTACAAACAAAACAGCGAATATTGGTAATATTAATCCCATTGCTATTGTGAATATTTGCGATACAAAATACAAAATTTGCGACACAATATCAGCAGAAAAAAATATATTATAACCGGGAGGTATAGTCTTAAAACTGTTACAAACTGTTAAAAATAGCCAATGGTGCGCATTGATAGCCAAAAATATTAAACTGGCAGGCAACACATATAATTGCCCTAAAACATTTGATTGAACCTTAGTTACAGGATCGAGTACATTACCTATGGCTAGACCTGCTTGCACACTTATTATTTCTGCGCCAACCTGACATGCTACAAATATTAAATTTGCCAAAAAACCGACAAGATAGCCTAGTCCAAACTCTTTGAACATATATACAAGCATCTCAGGCATATCATGAGGCACTAAAAGACCTTTCGTCGCAATAGTAGGAAAAATAAGTACGGCTATTGCAACAACTAACCATATCTTTACTTGTCTGGGTATAGGATAAGTGGAAAATAATGGGGCTGAAAATATCATTCCACTAAGTCTTGTTACTATCAAAATAAAAATTATGATATTTCTTTCAGAAAAAAGTACTAATAAATCAGTAGGCATTTTTACCTCACTAAGACTTTATTAATATTTGCATGTAATTAAACAATTCATTTGTACGAGTGATAAAAATATTCATAATCCAAGGCATAAGTACAATAATAGTTACAAGCGCCGCAATCATCTTAGGCACAAAAGTCAAAGTAGCCTCTTGAATTTGTGTTATCGATTGAAATACACTGATAACCAAACCTACAACAATACTCACAATGAGTATTGGCGCAGAAATTTCCAAAATCATTAATAAAACTTTTTGCATAATTGTCAATATTGCTATATCTTCCATTTATTAATCCTTACAGTATAAACCCTTCCATCAAAGATTTTGTTACGAGATACCAACCATCTACCATTACAAACAATATTATTTTGAAAGGTGTAGCTACAATCGATGGCGGCAAAAACATCATGCCCATAGAAACCAAAATACTTGCAACAACTATGTCGATGACAAGAAAAGGTAAAAATACAATAAAACCTATTTTGAAAGCAGTTTTTAGCTCACTCAAAATAAACGACGGTAACAAGACATAAGTCGGTACTTCATCAATATTTTTCGGCCGAGGCAGCCCTGAGAGCTTAACAAATAGCCCAATTTCATGTTCGCTTGAGTATTTAATCATAAAAGCTCTAATCGGTTTTATAGCCCTGTCAAGTGCAACTTGCTGAGATATTTGATTATTAACATAAGGTTGCCATGCTGTCTCATTTATTTTATTGATTGTAGGCGCCATCACAAAAAAAGTTAAAATCAAAGCTAAACCTGCAAGAACTTGATTAGGCGGTAATGTCGGTGTGCCCAACGCTTGTCTTGTCAAAGCTAAGACGATTATTATTCGAGTGAAAGCTGTCGTCAATATAAAAATACTCGGCGCTAACGTCAGTATCGTCAGCATGATCATTATTTGAATGCCGTTCGTGAATTCCTGCGGAGTATTTGCATTATTCATTCCCACTGTAATTTGAGGAAACGCAATCGCTGCATTCGCTGCAGACATTGTTGCAATAATAAAGGCTATTAAACATAAGAATTTACTTATTCCTGTAAATCTGAAACTCATTACCTCTCCATACGTACTAATTTCTTCCAATATCATAATATGACTTTTAATTTTTTACTAATTCTTAACTAAACTTTATAGTTGTTTAACAATTTCAAATAAAATCTGAGAGCTTGAACAATTATTTTACAAAAACGAAATAAAATACTATAATTAAAAAATGAAGAAGATTTTAATAGTTAGCAATAACGAAACAGATTTAGAAATATTAAACATAATTTTGACAAAAGAAGGGTACAGCATTACTACTCAAAAAGAGTCAGATGATTTACTGGACAATATAAAAAACTTATCCCCTGATTTAATTATGTTAAATGCAAGCGATTTCGCTACTGATATTTTAAAAAGTTGTAAATTATTAAAAAAAGAAATAAATCCCAAAATGGCACCCGTCATTATTTTGGCTGGTTCATCAAATTTTGACATGCTTGATTCATACTTTGAATACAGCGTTAGTGATTATATTATTTCACCATGTAATACTGAAGATTTAAAAATTCGCATTTCTAAAACCATAAAGCAGGTAGAAATACAATCACTAAAAAGTGAACAAATGACGGTTGCTGAAAAAAAGCTTAAGGAAATTAACAAAAAAAATTGCGATGTTTTAATGGAAACGATATTTTCTATTGCGAAACTTGCACAATCACGTGATGATGATACTGGCAAACATTTAGAGCGAATTAGTAGTTACTGCAGTTTGTTAGCTAAAGGTTTGTATGAAAATTCACCCTATTCTGCGCAAATAAACAAAAAATTTATAAAAAATATACAAGCGGCGAGTCCGTTGCATGACATAGGCAAGGTCGGAATATCTGATGTTATTTTACTAAAACCTGCGAAGCTACTCGAAGAAGAATTTTCCATTATGAAACGACATGTTTCTATTGGATTCGATTCGTTGTCTGAGGTGTACAATAAGTTTGGTGATGATGAATTTATAGCTATGAGTATGGTTATAATCAGATATCATCATGAGCGTTTTGATGGGAAAGGCTATCCTGATGGTCTTGTAGGACAAGATATACCTTTAGCTGCACGAATAATGGCGATTGCTGATGTCTATGATGCTCTGAGTTCTAAACGTACCTACAAATTAGCTTACCCTTATGAACAATGTGTGCGGACTATCAAAGAAGGCTCTGGAACACAGTTTGACGCTGTTATTGTTGACAAATTTTTAGAATTATCTGCTGAATTTGATAAAATCAGACAGGAATTTTCAAATTAGTTTTATCCGCTCAGGACATAAAATAGAGCTTAAACCTCGACGAGGGGCATAACTTGTCGGCAACCTAGCGGTGTATATTCAAAAATCGTATTTTTACCTGCTGCTTTAGCTTGATATAAAGCAATGTCTGCCAGCTCTATCAATGTAACCTCATTGTCTGTAGTTGAAGGAAATTCTGAAATACCAATACTGATAGTTGGCGAAATATTAGTCCCATTGTGAAGTGGAATGCACAAATTTTCAATATTATTTTTAATTCTGTTTGCTATCACATGTGCATCACTGCAAGATGTTTCCGGAAGAATAACGACAAATTCTTCTCCGCCATAACGAGCAGGAATATCAATTTTTCTGACAGTCTGAGCAATAGTATTTGCAATGTCCTTCAAAACTTGGTCACCAGCTAAATGCCCATAGGTGTCATTAACTTTTTTGAAATCGTCAATATCCATCATTAACAAGGAAAGAGGATGTTCATATCGTGCCGCACGTCTGATTTCATTTTCAAGCAGTGTATAAAAATGGCGATAAATATAAAGTTTCGTCAAACCATCTCTCGTAGCTAATTCATATAATTTTGCGTTATCAATAGCAATAGCCGCCTGATTTGCGAGGGCTTCCATAAACTCTAAGTCTTCTCTCGTAAAAAGTTTACCATCTTTTTTGTTAGAAATATTTATTACACCGATAGCTTCACCTTTCGCTATCAGAGGTACGCACAAAAGAGAATTCGTATGAGACTGACCATGTGAATGAAAAAATCGAGGATCGTTTTGACCTAAATTGCAAATCAAAGATTTTTTGTTTATAAATACTGTACCAGCAATGCCTTCACCAACACGAATTTTTGTTGTTTCTATTAAACCGTTGTTAATATCCATTTCAGTGTTTTTATCTTCTAGCCCAAACACAAATTTTACTTGCAACGTATTTTCAGCATAATTATAAAACATCAAAGAAGCTTTTTGCGCCTCAACAGTTTCTAAAGCCTTATTTAAAACTACTTTCAATAATCTAGTCAAATCATCTATAAAGTTAACGGTTTGAGCAATATTATACAAAACAGAAATTTTGTGTAAAGTAGTATGCAAATTTTTTATTTCTTTGTCTTCTTTTTTCTTTTTTATGTACTTCAACAAAATTGGCTCAATAAAATTAAAAATTCTACTGATAAAATCGAGTTCCTCACTAGAATATTCAACACCTGTCGTACTAGGCTGAATTATAGCAAGCGCATAGAAAAAATTATCCTTATAAAAACCTTTCATCATCGTTGGTAATTTTTGAGTAAGATTAAACGAAGAAATAAAATGCTCCAGTAAAACAGTTTTTCCAGTATCAGAAGATGAGTAAAACTGATTTTCGTCCAATATTGCGGCTAAACAATCTTGCACTTCTGTGATATCTACTTCTGCGTCATTAGCAGAAAGACCATGCAAAGAATTATTAACTAAGTCGCAATAAAAAAATGAAACATCATGAACACTCGTGTTTTTTGAAATAAAAACTTTTACAGCAGAAAGAAGCTCATCGACGTCATTGTACTGATGAGAAATAAAAGACAGCTCCATCAAACTATTAAGCTCTTTAATATCATTTTCTAATTCTGTAAATTTGTTTGGATTGTTCGTCATTGCACTCATTAATTTCTAATAATTACACTCGTATTCTAGCATATTTTTACCTATTATAGCAAATTTAATAATTTTGATAAATTTCATAAATTAACTCGTCTTCAAATTTTTTAACTTCTGCCGTAGGAATATTAAAGTTTTGGACAAGTACACTAAAAGCGACATCATTATTTTTTTTAGTTGTTACGTAACCACTTATAGCGCTAACTCCTGAGAGTGAACCGGTTTTACAATTCAAAGTACCCTCAAAATCCAGAAATCTGTTTTTCAAAGTACCTGACTCAGGTGTAGCCAAAAAATCCTTAAATTTTGCGAAGTCTGCGTCATTTGCTATTTTGACTAATGATGAAGACATCCAATCCGCAGTAATCAGATTGTTACGAGAAACACCGCTACCGTCGACAACACTGATGCTATCAACATTTAATCCGTTTTTATTATAGTAATTTTTGAACATATCAATTGCATTATTTACAGAACCAGCTGTATTTGCATATTTGCCACCTGCTGATTTAAACAATGTTTCTGCATAGAAATTATTACTATTTGTTAAAATTCCTTTAAGGATTGGAGTAATACACTGCTCACTTTTAGATATGAGAGTAGCTTGAGCAGGTACATTTTTTATAATAATTCCACTATTAGCAGAAATACCGACCGATTTTAATGTTTTTCTTAATTCATACAAAAAATAATTTTGTGGATTTATAACAGGTAATGTTAACGTCGTAGGCGTAGCAATCGTACCGTTTAAATAAGTTATGCCGTAGTCATAACCATTTTCTCGAACAGGAACAATTTTATTTGCACTGCCCTTTTTTAATAAAGAAATGATAGGCAATTTATATTCACCAATAGTAGCGACTGTAATGTTACCGTTTTTGTCAAAGGCAACATTGAGTTTCTGGATATTACCATTAATATTATAAGCACTAAACTTAGGCATTAGCGAATTAACATTGTCGTCCCACATCCAGCCGATACCCCAGTTATAGCGATCTAAAGCGCTGTCGTCAACGTAAATGGTTTTTACATTATTTTTTTTCAATTTAGTTTTTGCGTCTGCTAACAAAATTTTCAAGTCATTAGTAGTAAACAGGGGATTGCCGCTTAATTTTATATATAAATTGTTACTATTATCTTTGTATACAGCAGTTACAAAATTGTAATCATATCCTAGTGCGTCGACAGCAGCTTTCGTCGTAAATATTTTCAATGTAGAAGCAGGATGTAAGAGCTTTTTTTCATTTATTTGATACAAAATTTTACCTGATTTTACATCTTTAACTGATATAGCAACAGTAGCAGACTCAGTTAAATTATTTTTATCAACCACACTTTTTATATTGGCGAATGTTTGTTCAGAAAAAGCTAACATAGAAATGGTTACGAAAAACATTGCTATAAATAATCTAAAAAATTTTCCAGAGTAATAATTCATTTTTATCATAAAATCTCCAAAATTCTGTAATCATCTAAATTGCGTCTATCATTCAATGTCCTGATATTATTTCTTAACTTTGACATTTCACTCAAATCTATTTCTGTATACAAAGTCCCTTCTTCCTCTGCTAACTCTGAAATCACATCTCCATAGGGCGAAATTATCATCGAGTTACCTAAATTGTACTCATCATCTGTAATTTTACCTGTTTGCGAAACTGAAATCATAAAGGACTGATTTTCAATAGCTCTTGCTTTTTGCAAAGAGATCCAGTGGTTTTTTCTGGTTTTAGGCCAAGCGGCAAGATTAATCAAAATGTTAGCACCAGCAAAAGTATAAGCCCTGAAAATCTCAGGGAAACGAATGTCATAGCAAATTGTAACACCGAGTTTCCCAATATCGGTATTTGCTAAAACCGGCATGTCACCTTTTGTAATATAAGTACCTTCATTCGCTCCACAATGCGAAAATAAGTGCATTTTTTCATATTGAGCAATAAGTTTACCTTCTCGATTAATTACAGGACAACAATTTCTGAGCTCATTCCATGATACCTTTTTAATATAGCTTCCGCCTACAACATTTGCATTAAATTGTCTAGCTACTCTTTGCAAAAAATCAATTGTTTCAGAATTTTCAGGCGACTCAGCCATTTGCGGAAAAGTCGAGCACAACCAACCGACTGCCCAAACCTCAGGCAAAACGATAAGGTCTACTTCCTTACCTTTATACTGCTCAAGCAATTTTTGTACTTTTTTAAAGTTTGCCGTCCTATCTTGCAATACCGCATTATTTTGTACTACTAATATCTTAATCTTATTTTTCATAATACTCATATTCTATAACAAAATAAGCTGTTGGTTAATTTTTATTTTTATAATGGTATGATATGTAACAAATTATTAATTAATCGACCAAAATCTAACAAAATAGTAGTATGTGTTTTTTTATTGTAATAAAATGATTAATAATATTGTTAATGTGTCAAAGTAGGAGGTTAGATGTCAAATACAGAAACTGCCACAAGTCGTTTACAAAAATCAGGTTTAAGAAAAATAGAAGTAAGCGAATTACCTAAAAAAATACCTAATTATAAACGCTCTACAATGTCGAAAGACAATGCTATATACGATTGGATTAAAACCTGGATACTTGATGGCTTAAAATCAAATAAACTAAAACCTAACGAATTACTGCCTAATAAGTCAGATTTAGCATACCATTTAGGAGTTAGCGTAGGCACTGTTCAAAATGCAATAAGATACGTTGAAGACGAAGGCTTTTTAGAATCTATACAAAGAATCGGTACACTTATTAAAGACCAAAACATGAC
>CAZTVM010000049.1:1524-14304 GCA_964617065.1 uncultured Muribaculaceae bacterium | reverse complement strand
AATTCGTAAATCCTTTTATATCAATATATTCCCATTGTGATGTATAAACTTTCGCCAAAATTTTAACAAGTTTTTCTTGAAAATCTAAATTAATGGTCGCTTTAGGTGCGTTTTTGATTTCTTCAGCAACGTATGTATTTATTAAATTCACTTTGCCAGAAATACTGGGTTTTAAATAATCACCGACAATCGCTAAATCTCCATAGATATCAGAATAAACGCCTGTTCGTTTTAAGTCGGAAATCAAACTGCTGTGCGTTTTAGGTGATAAGTTTGACGGTAAAAGCCAATATAATTTTTCCAATCTCGATTTTGATAAATGAATTTTTAAATCTAATTTTGGATTTTTTGAAGAATAATTTTTTATCTTACCTTTACTATTAATATTGTAATCATCACCTTCTATTACAAAATCTTTAATGTATAAATAATTTTTTTTGAAATTCAATGATGACGCCAGTCTATTATGTCCGTTTGCAATGATAGAATTTTCTGTATTTTTCGTTATTAAACCAAAATTATCTAATTCTGCAATAATTTTTAAATCAGAATTTTTTGATTTTTCTTTGTTTTGAATTGTTGTCTCTACTATTAGTTGTAAACTACCATTTAATTTTTCGACATCTTTTAATCCTGCAATATGTACAAATGGCTGAAAGGCTGATAAATCAAGTTTCTCTATGTTGCCGCTTACAAAAAAATCGGGCGATTTTAAAAGCTTTTTCAAAGGTCTACGACATTTGAGTGACAGATTGTAATTCGATTCATTGTTTTTTACAAAGATTTTTCCTGATGTTTGTATAACTGCTTTTTTAGGCTTTAACAACAGATAAAAACTATTCCCCTGCAAACAAATATATCCATTTGACATCTCATCGTGCATAGACAAATAGTGAGCCTTTACGGAGATTTTTGCTTTGCTCAAAATGATTTTTAAATCGTTCTCAATAATGTATTTATCTAAAAAATTATTTGATAAAGAAAGCTTTTTATCTTTTGTATAAACTGTATTTAAAGTGAATTCATCTGCATAAAAATGTTTTACATCAATTTTTTTTAGAATTAAGGGCATTAACGCAATTTTTGTATTTAGGTCGTTTATATTTAAAATTTCAACCCCTTTTTCATTTTTTAGATTTAATTCGGCTACTTTTATTTGAAACGTAAAATTCGGATAAGTCTTTATCGAAATATTTTGTGCTGAGTATATCAAATTTTTGTTTTTACTTAAAAAATCAGCAATTTTTTGTTGAAGTTCATTTACATCAACAATTTTAGGCAGCATTAAATAAAACACATCAATCAAAACGATAATGAGTGCAAAAATTTTAAATATATTTAATATTTTTGTTAAACATTGTTTAAACATAACTTGCTATTACTTCTT
This sequence comes from uncultured Muribaculaceae bacterium, assembly GCA_964617065.1. Taxonomy (GTDB): domain Bacteria; phylum Cyanobacteriota; class Vampirovibrionia; order Gastranaerophilales; family Gastranaerophilaceae; genus JAVBNU01. Next base: position 12,917 of record CAZTVM010000049.1, on the reverse strand, counting down.
TAATTTTATCACTATCTACGTTACTAAAAATACCAACGTGGTTATAATCATTGAATAATATTAATTTGAGTTTGTTTCCTGAATTTTTTTTGTCATGCGACATAGCTGCTAACATCTTTTCAGTTGAGCATTTGAACTTGTCCAATTCAAAATTCAAGTTGTAAATTTCAAGTAAATTTTTCGCAATTACTGCGTAATCCGATGAAATATATTCTAAATTTAAGCTCAATTCAATCGCCATTTTTGTACCGATAGCGACAGCTTCGCCATGAGTATATGACTTGTACTCTGTGCAGTTTTCAATTGCATGAGCAAAAGTATGACCGAGATTTAAAATTGCTCTTAACCCCAACTCATGCTCATCTTTATTTACGACAGTTGCTTTAGCTTCACAACAAATTTCAACAGTTTTAGCCAAAATTTCATTGTCTAAATCTAAAATTAAATTTTTATTTTCAGAGAGAAAAGAGAAAAAATCTCCTTCAAACCCACTATACTTTGGTTTAGCTGTGTTTTCAATAAAAGCATATTTTAAGACTTCACCTAAGCCGGAAGCGAATTGTCTTTTATCTAAAGTGTGTAGAGTATTGATATCAGACAAAACTAACTTAGGCTGATAAAATGCACCAATTAAATTTTTGCCTAATGAATGGTTAATAGCGACTTTGCCACCTACAGAAGAATCAACTTGAGCTAACAGAGTCGTCGGTATTTGAATAAAATCAATACCTCTCAAATAAGTTGCAGCTGCAAAACCTGTCATATCTCCTACAACTCCGCCACCGAGTGCTACAATAGCATCTGTTCGTTCTAAATTGCTTTGTAACGCAACATCAATAATCATTTTATAGTTTTCAAAATTTTTATATTCTTCTCCATCAGCCAATACAACAAATTTGCAAGGCAAATTCAGTTTTTCGCCGTATAACTTGTATACTGTTTCATTAGTTACAACCAAATATTTTTTTGCATTAGTATATTTTTTTATATAATCTTCTGCGTTTTGAAGTAGATATTCACCTATTATGATGGGGTAGGAATACCCTTTCTGTGTAGGTAACTCAACATTTACAATGTTATTTTCCATAATGTTTTAAAACCTCGTTTGCTATTTCTTCAATAGATAATTCAGACGTATTAATTATGAAATCAGCTTCTAAATAACGTCTTTCTCGTTTTTGCAACAATTCTTCCAGCATTTCAGCTATGTTTTTTTTATTCAACAAAGGCCGTGAGCTGTCGTTTTTTAATCGTACTGATAAAACGTCAGTATCAGTTTGTAAATAAAATAAAATACCGTTTTTTTTCAAATTCATTATATTCTTTTCAAACTCTACCACTCCACCACCGGTAGAAATTATTTTGTCAGTAGCTGTTGAGTACTGTTCAACTATTTTTGCTTCAATGGTGCGAAAATAATTTTCGCCTTTCTCTCTAAAAATATCATTTATCGTGCAACATTCTCGTTTGACGATTTCTTCATCAATGTCAATCAATGTTAGTTTTTCAGTTTTTTCAACTAATCTTGAAGCGACACTTGTTTTACCACTTCCCATCATTCCAATTAAAACTATATTTTTGTTCATACTATCTCTTATTTAACATTTCTTTGTAATTAGCGTAATTTTTCTTTGTTTCAGCAATACTGTCACCACCGAATTTTTCAAGGAACTCATTAACCAAAACAATAGCGACCATAGCCTCTGATACAACACCGCAAGCTGAAACTGCGCAAACATCAGCACGCTCGACATGAGCCTCGACACCTTCTTTTGTAGTTATATCCACTGATTTTATCGCTGACACCATCGTGGGAATAGGTTTCATGACTGCTTTAATTCTTATTAATTCACCATTTGTCATACCACCTTCGATGCCACCTGCATTATTTGTTTTTCGATGATACTCACCATTTTCATAATACAATTCATCATGAAATTCAGAGCCAAATACCGAAGATGCTTTTTGCGTATCTCCTATTGAGACACCTTTTACCGCAGGAATGCTCATTACAGCCTGTGCTATATGTCCGTCTATTCTTCTGTCCCAATGAACGAAACTGCCCAACCCTATCGGGACATTTTTGACTAAAATTTCAATTTTTCCGCCTAATGAAACACCTTTTTCTTTGGCTTCATCTATCAGCATTTTCATTTTTTCGTAAGCCTCAAAATCTGCACAGCGTAAATCATTAGCGTCCGCTTTTTCTTTAATGGTATCGAATGTAATTTCATCATGATGGTCAGATTTTACAGTGCCGATTTGAATAACATGAGAAGTTATTTTTATATCAAATTCTTTTAAAAAACTCTTAGCAATGGCGCCAACTGCGACTCTGACAGCTGTTTCTCTAGCGCTTGAACGTTCAAGGATATTTCTCACGTCATCGTGCGCATATTTCATTGCACCAGCAAAATCAGCGTGTCCTGGGCGTACTTTCACTATTTTTTTAGCGGCTAACTCCGATTTAATACTTTCGTCATAAAGGTCAACAGACTTAATTGCCATAACATTTTGCCAGTTTGAAAAATCGTTGTTTTTAATTTCTAAACAAATAGGAGAACCGGTAGTATAAGAATGTCGAATTCCTGACTTAAATACGGCACAATCCGTTTCTATTTTCATTCTTCCGCCTCGACCGTAACCTATTTGCCTTCTGGCTAGTTCATTGTTTACATACTCAAAATCTATTTCTAAACCTGACGGCAAGCCCTCTATTATCGCATTTAAACATTCTCCATGTGACTCGCCTGACGTCAAAAATCTAAACTTCATAATTCTACCTTTCTATCTATGTTAAAATTATACATTAAATGATGATTTTTTAGTAGCGTTCTCTACTCATTGAAATTCTTAACAGCAAAAACAAATTAAAAAAATTTTCTTTAAAATTTTGTTTTTGGTATAATTTTTTACATAAATAACAGAAAGAATGAGAGATTACACAAATGGTGATGAAATTATCAATGAAATCGCATTATTGCGGCAAATTGTCAGGAAAAAATATAAACGATGAAATTACCCTCGCAGGTTGGGTCGATACAGTCAGGGACTTGGGCGGAATTACATTTGTCGAATTGAGAGATAAAACAGGTACGTTCCAAATTGTTGCTGACCCTCAAGTCAACAAAGACATACACTCTGTATTCCAAACCCTGAAAAATGAATTCGTAATAAAAGTTAGCGGTAAAGTTACTAAACGCCCTGAAGAAACGTATAATCCGTCTTTGGCTACAGGTGAAGTTGAAATGTACCCTGAGTCTATTGAAATTTTATCTAAAGCTGCTTTGCTGCCATTTACGATAAACAGCGAAGAAGTTAATGAAGATTTACGTTTAAAATATCGCTATTTAGATATTCGTGGCGAAAAAACGAGAAATAACTTAATGCTTCGACACAAAGTCGTTACAGCTGTTCGAGAATATTTGAATTCAGAGGATTTTACAGAAATCGAAACCCCAATTTTGATAAACACAACTCCGGAAGGCGCCAGAGATTACCTCGTGCCGAGTCGTGTGCAACAAAATAAATTTTATGCGTTACCTCAGTCTCCACAAATTTTTAAACAACTTTTAATGGTTGCAGGAATGGAAAAATATTATCAAATAGCAAAATGCTTCCGTGATGAAGACCTACGTGCTGACAGGCAACCTGAGTTTACACAAATTGATATAGAAATGTCATTTGTTGAACAAAAAGATATTATTGCCTTAACGGAAGGCATTGTCGTTAACGCTTTCAAGGCTGCTGATGTCGAAATAATTGCACCGTTTAAACAAATTACTTGGCTCGAAGCTATGGAACGATTTGGCTCAGACAAACCAGATACACGCTTTGGACTGGAGCTCTTTGATATTACAAATATTATAATGAATTCAACTTTTGATGCGCTGAAAGATGTCGTGAAAAACAATGGTATCGTTAGAGCTTTGACCATTCCCGGTATAGCTGACTATTCAAGAAAAGAAATGGACGATGTAAGAAATCTTGCTGTTTCCTTCGGTGCTAAAGGACTTGCTTGGGTTACATTTTTAGAAGACGGTACTGTAAAATCGCCTATTTTGAAATTTTTATCAGAAGAACAAATCGCTGAATTAAAAGAGTTAAGCAATGCAAAAAATGGCGATATCGTTTTTGTTGTGGCCGACAAGCCTAAAGTTACGTACGACGTTTTAGGTCGTTTAAGATTGCATTTCGGCGAAAAATTGAATATGATTGACAAAAATATTCACGATTTACTTTGGGTAGTTGATTTCCCTATGTTTGAATATTCAGAAGAAAACGGTCGTTATATGTCAATGCACCACCCGTTCACGATGCCAAATTTAGATGATTTAGATAAAATAGAGTCTGACCCTGCAAACTGTCGCTCAATAGCTTATGATATTGTTTACAACGGCACTGAGTTGGGTGGTGGCAGTGTAAGAATTCACTCGAGAGATATTCAAAAAAGAGTTTTTGAAGCGCTTGGTTTGACACCTGAAGAAACAGCAGCTAAATTTGGATTTATGCTTGAAGCCTTTAAGTACGGCACTCCACCACATGCAGGTTTAGCCATTGGCTTAGATAGGTTAATTGCGCTACTTGCGAAAACGGACTCTATTCGTGACGTTATTGCATTTCCTAAAAACTCCGGTGCAAAATGTCTTATGACGAACGCTCCTGCGTTTGCGTCTGAAGAACAATTGAGAGAACTACATTTGAAATTAGTTACAAAACCTGTTTAGTTATTAAAATATCGAGGTATATCATGAATACAGCTATAAAAAAAGGTAAAGCATTTAAGTTTGGCGACAATATATCAACTGATCATATTGCGCCGGGACGATTGTTTCATTTGCGTTCGAACCTGCCGGAATTAGCTAAACATGTGCTCGAAGACGCTGACCCTGAGTTCGCTTCAAAAATGTCAATTGGTGATTTTGTTGTTGCTGGAAATAATTTCGGGCTCGGATCATCACGTGAGCATGCACCGCAAATTATTAAACTCGCTGGCGTAAACGCTGTACTGGCAAAGTCTTTCGCTAGAATTTTTTACCGTAACGCTATTAACATAGGGCTGTTGCTCCTCGAATGCGACACTGACAAAATAGCGGCTGGTGATGAATTAGAAGTCGATATAAAAAGTGGCATCATTAAAAACAAAACTCAAAATACTGAAATTACTTTTATGCCATTGCCTGAGGTAATGATTAAATTACTTGATGATGGTGGTTTAGTTGCTCATTTGAACAAGAACGGTGACTTTCAATTGACTTAATTTCTTAATTCGTCATTTATTTTTTATCGGCAAAACGATAGTAAAAGTTGTTTTTTCTTTTGGCGTACTTTCTACATCAATTTTGCCGCCATGCGCAAGTACAATTTGATTTGAAAGATAGAGTCCTAAACCTGTTCCTACTTTTCTGAATTTTTTAGCTGCAGAATAGTATTTGTCGAAAATATATTCAATGTCATCTTTCTCGATACCAAACCCGAAATCTATTATTTTTATGTAGATATTATTTTCATCTTGGGCTGACTCAATTATTACGTTTGATTTTTTTTGACTGTATGAAAAAGCATTCAAAATAAGATTTTTCAAAACTCGCTTGAATTGGTATGGGTCAACTTCTACGATGGGGACTGCATTAAGATTAAGTTCAATATTTTGTTCGTTAGAAGCTCCGACTAATTTCATTTCTTCTGTAACTTCGCCGATTAAAATATTCATGTCTATTGTAGTTGTGTTGAGGTTAATAAGGTTTTCGTTATCTTCAACCTTGTATGTCTCAAGCAAAATTTCGACTAAATCAATTAACTCTTTATTCGATTTTTGCATTTGTCTGACGACTTCTGCTTGCTTATCATCAAGATTACCAAACCGACCTTCCACTAAAAATCCAAGCGCATTAGACTCTGCGATAATAGGTACTTTTAGGTCATGCCCGAGGGTCGCAATGAAATCTTTACGAAGTTTTTTTGACTCCTCTTGTTTTTTTATAAGCGTTTCAAGGGACAAATTTTTTTCGTTAAGCCATTTTTGATATTCTTTAATCATTTTTTCACGGTCACTGAGAGTTTCTATCATTCGGTTTATACTCTCAATCAAATTTTTGTACTCGTCTTTTTCGGTTTCAGCAATAATTCGTTCGCCCAAATTCCCATATCTGACTGAATTAACGGCGTTGATAATCCGTTTCAAATTGTCAGAACTTTTTTGTTTTTGTCCGCCGAGCTTTTTGTATTTATATAAAACGAAACAAAAAGAACAAAATGATGAGATTGTTAAAAATAATAAAAACTTAATCATTCCAAAATTATAACAAAAAAATAAAAATTATCTGCTACAAATAGTTCTTGCTGCGTGCACACCTGAGGCAGAGGCTTGAATTAAACCTCTTGTAATTCCGGCACCGTCACCGATTGTAAACAGGTTTTTTACGCCTTCTGTTTCAAATTCATCTGTCAATTTTACTCTTGCAGAATAGAATTTAACTTCAACTCCGTACAAAAGAGTGTATCGAGAAGCGACACCCGGTGCTATTTTATCAAGCGCATAAAGCATTTCAGTAATACTCAGCAATTGTCTATACGGTAAAACCAAACTCAAGTCGCCAGGAGTTGCACAGCTCAAAGTCGGTGTCAATGGACTTGATTCGAGCCTTTCAGCGGTAGAACGTCTTCCATCTAGTAAATCTCCAAATCTTTGAACTAAAACGCCACCTGACAACATATTCGCCAGCCTTGCTATATGTTGACCATAAGCAATCGGCTCTTTAAAAGGTTCCGTAAATTTCTTACTGACTAAAAGTGCGAAATTTGTATTATTTGTTTTTGTATTTGCGTAACTATGACCATTTACAGTCGCAATTCCGTTGTAATTTTCAACTACGACTTCGCCATGCGGATTCATACAAAAAGTACGAACTTCATCGCCGAAAGTTGGTGAATAATAAATCAGTTTAGATTCATATAATTTTGATGTAATCGGCTCAAAAACAGGTGCAGGTAACTCAACTCTAACGCCTACATCAACTGCATTGTTTACCATTCCGATTTTATTTTCTGCGAATTCATGCGTGAGCCAATCAGCGCCTTCTCTACCGGGCGCTATTATTACATATTCAGCTCGAATTTCCTCTGCTTTTGAGGTCACAACACCTTTTATTTGTTCGTTTTCTACAATAAGCTTATCTGCTGTTACATTATTCAAAATAGTGATACGTTCTTCTAAATAATCTTGCATATTTTTCAGAACATTCAACGAACGTTCTGTACCCAGATGTCTTACAGGAGAATGAACTAATTTTAATTCAGCCAATGTCGCTGCTCGTGCGATGTCTGCGAAAGCTTCTTTGTCCAAACCATAAACTGTTTCAGTAGCGCCAAAATCAAGATAAATGCTATCTGTGTAGTTTATTAAATCTTTGACATCTTCACGTGGCATATAATCCAATAAATGACCGCCAACGTCAGGTGTGAGTGTCAATTTGCCGTCAGAAAATGCGCCTGCACCTCCCCAGCCACAAAGTAAACCGCATTTTTTACAATTAACGCAAACTCTTTGACCTTCTCGAATAAAACATTTCCGCTTTTCTATTTTGTTCCCTTTTTCAATTAAAATGACTTTCCAGTCTGGTTTCAACTTCATTATTTCCAACGCAGAAAAAATACCTGCAGGTCCTGCTCCAACAATTGCGACGTTATACATGTTTTTTCACACTCACTTGTCCTATTACTTTTTTATATTACAGTAAAAAAAATTTTTTGTCTAAACGAATTTTTCATACTTTTGTACGACAAAAACGATATTATTCATAATTTCGTATGATGTAGGAAAAAACACATACAATTAATATATATCTATACTCCTTAGAAGACGACGATACACATATCCCTAATCTGACTAGCTATGAACCCCTAAAATTCATAGCTTTTTTTTATGTTTATTTTATAAATAAATTTATTAAAATTTCTTCAATTGGCTGTAATCACCATCAAGAGATTTTTTGCCGTGTTTTGTAAATTCGACTATAAACATGGTCGAATTCCCGACAAGTCTAAGTTCTCTTATAAATCCTATTCCGAATTTTTCGTGAAAAACTCTGTCACCGCTGTTGAAATGACCAACATTTGGTTTATTTACAACCTGTTTATTTTCTTCATTTATTTTTTCTTCAAGTCTTTTTTTCATAGGATTTCTGGCTAAAAGTTCTTTAATTTTTTCATCATCAGACTTAGGTTTTTCTTTTTGTTCAGCTTTAGTCATTGGCGTAGAAAGTGATTTTGTAACCTTAGGCGCAATAAAATCTTTCCCAAAGCTAAGATTTGTTTTTCTGCTAGGCTCGACGACTGAAAGTGATTTAGCGTTTGGCGCTTTAAAATCTCTACCAAATGAATTTGTATTTTTAGGCTTGTCTTCTTTGATTTTATCAATAGCAGACTTGAATGTACGACTTTGTGGTTGTGTAGATATTGGCGAAAGCGTTTCTTGCTCCATCAAATTTTGAGGAATTTCTTGTAAAAATCTACTCGGCGAATAGTAACGATATTCGCCATAGACCTGTCGTCTTTGAGCGTTTGAAAGACATAAATAGCTTTGCGCACGAGTAATGCCTACATACATTAAACGTCGTTCTTCTTCCATTTCGCTTTTTGAATTTGCTGAACGACTGTGAGGGAAAACACCATCTTCAAGTCCTATTATAAAGACATTTTCGAATTCTAATCCTTTTGCAGCATGCAGTGTCATTAGTGTTACAGCTGAATTTTCATCGACCATTCCGTCTAAATCGCTGACTAATGCAACCTGTGATAAAAATTCTCCGATTGGATTATTTTCTTCTGTTTCTTCAAATTCTTTAGCTACATTTATCAATTCCTGCAGGTTTTCGATTTTTGTTTCTGCTTCAATATTATTTTCTTCTTGCAATTCTCTTAAATATCCGCTTTGCTCAATTAAAAGTGAAATGAATTCAGCCAAAGGCATTGAGTTTTCTGCATTTTTGAATTTTTTAATCAACATGCAAAACTCAGTGATTCGAACTTGTGTTTTTGTAGGAAATTCACTGTATAATTCGATATTTTCAGCGACTTCATAAACAGAAATATTATTTTCATCAGCTAAATCAAACATTTTTTGCACTGTAGTCGCACCTATTGAACGTTTAGGCACGTTGATTATTCGTTTTAAACTTTGAGAATCTGCATTGTTATAGATAAGTTTAAGGTAAGCGGTTATGTCCTTAATTTCTTTGCGGTCGTAGAATTTTAAACCACCAACCATTTTGTAAGGAATAGAGGCGGCAATCAGAGCTTCTTCAATTTTTCTTGATTGTGCATTTGTTCTGTATAAAACAGCAAAATCTTTGTAGGCAGCATTTTCGCTGACTGCGTTTTTTATTTTTTGTGCTACGCACTGCGCTTCGCTACTATCATCAGCAGCTTCAAAATATTGAATTTTGTCGCCAACGCCTTTATTTGAGTACAAATTTTTCTCTACTCGTTCTGTATTGTTTGCGATAACGTTGTTTGCAGCTTTTAAAATAGTTTCTACTGAACGGTAATTTTGCTCAAGTTTAATTAACTTTGTATTTTTGAATTCTTTTTGAAAATTCAAAATAATTTTAAAATCAGCCCCTCGCCAGCTGTAGATGGATTGGTCAACATCGCCGACTACACATAAACTACGGCTTTTGAGTTCTTCAATCGGCTTATTATTTGTATAAAGTGCGTTGATTAATTTGTATTGAGCTATATTTGTGTCTTGAAACTCATCGACGAGAATATTTTGAAATCGATTATGATATTTTTCTCTAATCATTTCATTTTTTTCGAGTAAATCGACAGCAATCATCAGCATGTCGTCGAAATCGATAGCATTGTTCGATTGCAAGTACTTTTCGTATTCTTCAAAAATTATCGCTATTTTTTCAGAACGAAAATCCTTTGCATAAGTCGCATAAGTGTATGCGTCATGCATTTTATTTTTGGCGTTACTTATCGCCGCTTTTATCAATTTGGGTTGATACATTTTCTCATCGAGATTGTGCTTTTTTATAGAATTTTTAATAAGTGTTAATGTCTCAGACTCATCATAAATAACAAAATTATTATTCCATTTCTTTTCATTTTTATTAACGTAATTTTCTATATCACTACGCAAAATGCGACCGCAAATACTGTGAAAAGTTCCTATCCACATCCTTTTGACGACGTTCTCTCCGAGTATTTTAGAAATACGTTCTTTCATTTCTTTTGCTGCTTTATTTGTAAAAGTCACAGCTAAAATTTTATAAGGGTCAGCTCCACTTTGAATTAGGTGCGCAATTCTTGTAGTTAAAACTTTGGTTTTGCCGCTACCTGCACCTGCTAACACAAGTATAGTTCCCTCTTTTTCCTCTACTGCCTCTTTTTGTTCTTTGTTTAAATTCGTTAATAATTCGTTCAATTTTAATTTATCTCTTTCAAAAATAATAATTTATGCTATTATTATATTAATCAAAAAATAAAAAATGTGAAATGTACAAAAATTAATCAGGATAACAAAACATGATGTCAGACGAAAAAGAATTACAACCTTCAATAATGGTCCCCATGGACGATTTAGACAAAGTCAGTGAAGATGACGCTAATACAGTAGACCAGTTGTCGATAGAATTGGCAACTATCAAACAATCAGCTAAACGCATAGCTATTATTGGAAGTCGTAATTTACCGATTACGCATCAACAATTGATTGAAACACTTGCTACTGCACTCGTTCGTCAAGGGAATATTATCATTACAAGTGGTGGTTCCAGTGGAACGAATGCTGCTGCGATACGTGGCGCAATGAAGTCTAACCCTGAAAAACTAAAAGTCATTCTGCCGCAAACTATTGGTCAACAGCCTTCTGATGTGCAAGACCAGTTAATTGGCGTTCCTAATATAATCGAACATTCAGATAGAGCTATGATGACTCTCGCTGACGCCAGTCGTGTATGCAACCGTGAAATTATCGACGATTGTCAACAATTGATTTGCTTTTTGTCGCATACTTCCGGTACTTTGCACAAGGCTATTGAACACGCAGAAGAATCGCATAAAGTGGTCACTGCTTTCTATTTGGACTAATTTTAAGAGGAAATTATGGATTACAATAAAATTCTAAGTTACATGCCTACTGTAATTGAGGCTTCTTCACGAGGTGAACGCTCTTTTGATATTTTTTCTCGTCTTTTGCGTGAAAGAATTGTTTTTTTAGCTGACGAAATTGATGATGAAATGGCTAATTCCATAATGGCGCAACTATTGCTTCTTGACAGCGAAAATCCTGAAAAAGATATTATGCTTTATATAAATTCACCGTGTGGCGTTATCACCTCAGGCATGGCAATTTACGATACTATGAAACTAGTGAAATCTGATGT
>CAZTVM010000049.1:0-1514 GCA_964617065.1 uncultured Muribaculaceae bacterium | reverse complement strand
GATGTAGCAACTATTTGTCTTGGTGAAGCGGCTAGTATGGGTGCTTTTTTGCTTTCAGCAGGCACGAAGGGCAAACGTATGGCACTACCGAACGCTCGTATTATGATTCACCAACCTCTCGGCGGCGCTCAAGGTCAAGCTACTGATATTGAACTTGAAGCTAAAGAAATTATCAGAATGAAAAATATGTTAAATGGCATTCTCGCTGAAAATTGTGATCAAGAACTAAAAAAAATTCAAGAAGATACTGAACGTGATCATTATCTTTCTGCTGCGCAAGCTAAGGATTACGGCTTAATTGACAAAGTTTTACTTAAAGACTAATTTTTGTTGTTTTATTTGATATGTGAGGAAAAATGAAAAAAATTTTATTATTGTTTGCTCTGTTGATTTCTATTAACTCTGCATTTTCTGAAGATATTTATTTGTTTGAAACAAATTTGAATATGGAAAATTTTTGGGATAAAAACGGTAGAGCTGAAGAAAAATTGCTTTCTGTTTCATCTCATATTATTAACGCAAACAGACTGACAAAAAGAGTTCCTGTTACGCTTCAAAAAACACCCAAAATTATTAATGCATTTTCAGTACCTTATACAAAAGAAGTTAAAGTTTCAAATGGCTTTTTGCCTTATATTGATAACGACGCTGAATTAGCGTTTGTAATAAGTCATGAAATTGCTCATTCTCTCGATGCTCATGATGGGTATTTTAAATGGATGGCGATGAATTTTAATGGTAAATCGTACGAGTATAAAGCTGATTTAATCGGAATAGATTTAATGGTAAAAGCTGGTTATGACCCAATTGCAGCAATTTGCGTGTCCAACAAAATTTTTGATGAACCTCAAAGCGATTGGGGCTTTTGGCACAAACATCCTATCGGCTCAAAAAGACTTTTGAAAATGTATAAATATATTTACAAAAAATATCCGCAATACATGAATTCTCAATTAACTCAAAACATTTATTACAAAAATTTTGTATATGCAGCGAATAAAGATATTTCCGTATTTCAACAAAAAGAAAAAGCTCGTGAACTTAAAAAAGGAAATAATTTATAATGCAAAAAAAAATTGTAATTTTATTATTTCTACTTTTTAATTGCATTGCTGTTAGTGCTGCAGAAATATCTGTGCTAGTTACACCTGAAAAATTGATAACCTCGAATAATTCTTTACACCAAGAAGGCGACTATGTGAATTTCATCGTCACTCAAGATGTTTATTCTAAGCAAAAACTTTTAATCGCTAAAAACACAAAAGTAATCGGTTTGGTAACGTCTAAAATTGATAATGATTTTACTTCTAAACCTGCGAAAATTTATATAGAGCAATTTCATACTCAAAATGTAAACGACAAAAACATAAATTTGTCAGGTATTGCATACAAAGAAGGCAATGAGCATAAAGCAATTATGGAAATAGCCCCAATATGGCTTATTAGAGGTGGTGAAGTTTGGCTCAGACCACACAAAGATATTTTCACCTTATATTATAAGGAGCAAAAATGAA
>CAZTVM010000048.1:8419-14344 GCA_964617065.1 uncultured Muribaculaceae bacterium | reverse complement strand
GTCTTTAACCTTGCGCAACTCTCTTGAAAGTGGTATTTGTATATCGCCATCCATCAATGTTAATAGATTTTGCCGAGTTTTAGCAAGTAATTCAGGACTTTCGCCTATTTTAATAAATTGGTTTGAAAGCATTGACTCTGGTGGCAAATTATCACAGTAAATTGCTCTTTTATAGTCAGATGCGGAAATTCCAAACGCTTCAAATATTTTCAAACGATAGGCATGAATAGCATTACCCGCTTTTGTTCCAGCAACTTTATCTGCTGATTTCTCAAAACCCAATCTACGCAATATCGTAGCGGAGTTGTCTGATATTTCATCAAATTTTGTGTATACACTTAACATATAATCGTCACTCAATATTTTGTCATAATGAGTAATATTTGCGGCTAAGTGACTTAATGTTCTCGTAAATGATTTTTCATTCGCTACAACACCTTGTATTTTTTTATCAATAAGCTCCGTTGCCGGTTTGTGGTTAGTATAATTAGGGTAAGCTGTGAATAAAATATCAAATTCCTTTGATGAAAATTTTAAATCACTTATAAATGTCTCAGTAATTTTATTCCAACTGTTAGCTATCACACTTTCTGCTAAGTCACCGACAAAAACATTAGCATGTTTAGTTATAGCTACATCTCGAGCTTCAATTTCACTAAATCTTTCGTTAAATACTTTTAAACGTTCAATTGCTGTACCATCAAGTCTGGGGGTCTTTCGTTCTGCATAGAAATTTTCTAAGGCTTCACCTAGCTTTTCAGTAAATAATACTTTTTTATCTGAACTGATTGATGTTTCCTGCATTGCGCTTTCAATCACAGATTTAAAATCTTGCACAGATGTGCTGTCTACAATGACTTTATCACCATTGGCATTTTTACTGAAGTTTTCGACTAAAGCGTCTTTTATCGGTTTCAAAATGGCGTCATTATCTACAGATGTAACCTCTTTTTTTACACTTTTTGGAGCTTTTTTCGTAGGTACTTTGAATAAATCTTCTGTTTGTTCTAAATCTTTGCTGGCTTGTATAATTATATCAGAAATTTTACTGCTTTTACCTGTTACATTGTCATGAATTATTTCTGTCTCAAATAATTTATCGACAAGTACTTTGGGGTCTACACTAACACGTGTATCTTGCGGTGCAAAAATCGATGTTCTTAAATCATCTTTTATAGGGTCTAAAAGTGTTACATCAGTTTTAGGTTGTAATAACGCAGCTACACGTTCAAACATCGGATTTGTCATTTCACAACCTTTGTTCTCGTTCAGATAGCTCATCAAATTTTTCTCACGAGTACCGTCAATATACCTTGGAACTTGTTTGTCCAGATTTTCAAATTCTTTTTTCGCTTTTCCAACTCTATATTTTTCTTGTATAGGTAAAATAAATTTTTCAAATCTATTACACGCCAACGCAGTCATTAGTGGTGTCGCAAAACCAGCTGTTAACATCCAAAGTGTATTTCCTTGAATAGCTATTTTTTTACTTTTTTCTTGCATCAAATCATGCCTGTTTGGAATATTTTTAGGGATTTTCATCTTATCAGCAAGTTGTTCTTTTTGTTCATGTGTATACAAATCCCAAGGTAAATACTGGGGATCGAGGAAAAACGGCTTTTTACGTCCATGACTATCAACGTATTTTTTATGAATATTAATACCATGCATCCACTCAATTGGTTTTTCTATCATGACTTTAGGCCAAATCGCCATTGAGGCAAAAAATGTACCAAAACCGACGAATTCCATTGCTTTTTGCAAAGGAGTAGTTTTCTTTACAGCTAGATACATTGCTATTGCAAGCCCACCTAATTTCATTCCTACATCGTTAATTCGCCCTAAATCATTGTCATTAAGCTTACCGTTCATACCATGACGAATATTTTTAACGTCTTTAATAAAATCATTCATCATTATTTTAGGTTTATCAGCAAACTTATCGTTACACAAATGACCATTTGGCGGCAAAGGTCTGACACGACCGGTAGTATCTGTTGTTAACTCAAATTTCTTCGGATGAGCGACCGGAAAGCTATTTACTGATTTATAATCTTTCAATGGTTCTATCATCTAACTCACCGTGTAATCTTTCTGTGGATCAATTTTATTTTCTCCTGACACAGGTCTATCTTTTTTCCAAGCATCATTTATTATTTTTGCTGTACCAAGGGCAGTTACAGCAACCGTTGTGTAAAAACCGATTTTTCCGGCAGTGGATTGATGAAATTCTTTCGCACTATCCCAAAAAGTTTGACCAAAGAATTTAATACCACTCGGCGAAAAACCATGTTTAAGCTTATTAAAAGTATTTTTTATAGTTCCACTCCAATTACCACCAGTCCAAGGTAACGAGCCCTTTGGATCAACATATCGCTCCCATGGCGACTGAAACGCAAGTCCTACGCCTAAAAATGCCCACAAGTACTGAGTTAAATAAGTAAGGGTTTTAGTTTTCGTTACTATTTCACGAATTTTAGGTTTGACCAATTGATCTGAATCAACTAATTCTTCTTTGTGTCCGAGCTTTTTCGCTATTTTATCAAAACGATTGTTTACTTGATTCGGTCCTGCTTTATAATTCGGAAACATATCTGAACTCCGTGGGAACTCAATACTTTCCTGTACTCTGTGATATTCTTTTCTTATGGGATCATTATTCCCTGGCTCTGGTAGTTCATGCACAATTTTTTTGTAAGGCAAGTTTACATCAATACCAGTTGCCATTTTTACAGGTGTATCGACTAATTTTTTCGAAAAGTTTTTAGCCAAAGCGTAAAAAATAACGCCTAAACCGGCTTTTATACCAATTTTTGAAGCGTTGGCTGCATCTCGACTGTTAAAATGACGAGTTGCAGCATTAAACAATGATATAAGCATGATGCTACCAATTGTGTAGGGTACCATGCCTAATGTTAAAAACTCATAAAAATTAGAATTTTTATCGCCTTTTAGTCCTTTTGCAGTATATACAGTGCAAGCATCAGCAAACCTTGTGGCAAAAATATTTGCATTAGTTAACGGAGTATTTTTCATTACGGTATCTTTTGGATGAACATCTTGCATGCTTGCTGGTTGTTCAAAATACCTAATATTGGATAACGGCGATGATACAGGGTAATCCATTTTTTCCTCTTTAATAATAATTATTATCTGGACATACAATGCTCGTAATTTTTTTTGTTTGTTAGCAAATTTTGTAAAATTTACAAATATTTACATCATAACAACTAAAAAATTCACTATGTCTTTCACAATGCAGTATTTCATTTATTTCATTTATTTTGGTTTTTATTTTTCGCATATAAATTCAGCAAGAGCATTATTGCTGAAATTGCCAGAATACACAACAAATATTTTAATAGCGATGAATCGCTTAAATAAATGGCTAAAACACCTGATAGCAAAGCTACAGAAGCAAGAATGAGAACAGTAAAATTTTGTGAAAATCCGGCTTTTAATAATTTATGGTGTATATGTTCAGCATCGGCTACAAATGGCGACGTACCCTTCAAAATCCTTCGTGTAGAAGAAAATATTATATCGACAATCGGCACTGCAAGGATAAATAATGGGACAAATGCCAAGGTTGCTGATTTTATGACCCCAGTTATAGAAAGAGTTGCGAGTAAAAAACCGGAAAATAATGCGCCTGAGTCGCCCATAAAAATTTTGGCAGGATTAAAATTGTATGTTAAAAAGGCGAGCATTGAACCGGCTAGAATAAAAGCAATTAATGCGCTGATGTTATCGCTTGCTACAGCTACAGCTATAATTCCCAATGTTACAGAACTCATAGTAACCACTGAACCTGCAAGTCCATCGATACCATCGATAAAATTGACTGCGTTACTAATTCCTACAATCCATAGCACTGTTACAATATATGAAAACAATGTCGGGAGTACTATAGGGGCATTGGAAGGAATGTAAATCGTTTCAATTTGTATCCCCAATAAAAAAACAATAGAAGCTATTGTGAGTTGAATTAGCAACTTAAATTTTGCGCTCAATCCGTAAATATCGTCCATAAGTCCCAGTAAAAACATCATGGAACTGCCCAAAAGAATACCAGAAAGCAACTTCCCGTATGGATAAAAGCTCAACAAGATCAGAAATAAAAACGTCATCATAGTGCTGAGCCAAATAGCTATACCTCCCAACCTTGAAATTGGTTTTGAGTGAATTTTTCGTGCATTAGGCTTGTCGACTAGACCTTTTTCCTTAGAAAATTGAATTACAAACGGCACAATAAACACACCTAGCAGGTAGGAAACAACTAGTCCTATTATATGTGAATCTGCAAGTTTTATTACTGTCATAAAATTCCTTAGTACAATTGGTATTTGTTACATAGTTTAAACGAACGTTCACGTAAATTAGTAAGAGCGACTTCATCATCAGAAGCTATAATAGCAGAAGCAATTATTTTAGCAACTTCAACCATATCAGCTTCTTTGAAACCCCTTGTCGTTATAGCTGGAGTGCCTAGTCTTATTCCGCTTGTAACAAAAGGTGATTGTGGGTCATTAGGAACAGTATTTTTGTTAGCTGTTATGCCTACTTTTTCAAGAATATTTGCAATATCTTTGCCTGTTTTGTTGAATTTACGTAAATCAACAGTCATAAGATGATTTTCAGTACCTCCGCCAACAATATCAATACCTTCTTCCATCAATGTATTAGCCAACGTTTTAGCATTTTTAACAACTTGTTCTGCATAAATTTTAAACTCCGGCTGTAAAGCTTCACCCAAAGCTATAGCTTTCCCTGCAATAATATGTTCCAAGGGTCCACCTTGCATGCCTGGGAATATAGCCTTGTCTATGCCTGCAGCATGCTCCTCATCACACATGGTGATTCCTCCTCGAGGACCTCTAAGAGTTTTGTGAGTAGTGGTAGTTATAAATTGAGCGTGACCAACAGGCGATGGGTGTAATCCAGCAGCGACTAGTCCTGCAATATGCGCAATATCTGCCAATAAATACGCACCAACAGAGTCTGCTATCTCACGAAATTTCTTAAAATCAATTATTTTTGAATAATTACTGGCGCCACATATAATAAGCTTTGGCTTATGCAGTTCAGCCATTTTTTTTACATCATCGTAATCTATATAGCCATTTTCATCTATACCGTAACTTTTTACATCAAAATACATGCCTGAAAAATTTACTGGGGAACCATGAGAAAGGTGACCTCCGTTAGACAAATCCATGCCAAGAACTTTATCTCCCGGTTTCAATAGGTACAAAAAGACCGCCATATTTGCCTGCGCACCACTATGCGGTTGTACATTTGCATGGTCGACTCCAAACAATTTTTTTGCTCTTTCTTGCGCAATAGTTTCAATTTCGTCTATAACTTCGCAACCATTGTAAAATCGTTTTTGAGGCTTTCCTTCTGCGTATTTATTAGTTAGCACTGTGCCACATGCTGCCATGACAGCTTTAGACGTGAAATTTTCGCTTGCTATAAGTTCAATTGTTGTACGTTGACGATCAAGCTCTTTTTCTATTAACCCAGCTATCTCTGCGTCTTGCTTTCTTATTATATCAAGTTCCATATACACTCCCTCTTGTTAAATAACCTCACTTTATAATCTATTATAAACCAAAATATTTTTAAAGTACTTGTATTAATAGTTTTACACAAAAGATTTATAATATAAAAAAACGTCCTATCAGGTAGAATAGGACGTTTTTTGTATAGCTAATATAATTTTTATTAACCTAATTTGTTTTCCTTACCAAGTAGCTCTATTGCTTTTGCATAGTCAGGCGTATCCTGATTTTCATTTTTATTTTCTTCCATGTCTTTCCTCCCTAGAATTCCAAACCTTTTGAACGAGCAGCATCAGCTAATGCTTGTACACGTCCATGGTATAGATATCCTCCACGATCAAATACTACTTTCTTAATTTTA
>CAZTVM010000048.1:0-8409 GCA_964617065.1 uncultured Muribaculaceae bacterium | reverse complement strand
TTTGAAGCAATTTTTTCTTGAATAGCACCTGTTATTTTTCCTTTATATTGTCCTTCTGCGTCATTTGCCATTTGTACGAGCTCTGAAAGACTTTTTTGCGACAAATCCATACCTTGCCCTTTGCTATCAGCATTTGAACTGCCAGCAGCGTCAGCAGTTGCATAGCTATTTCCTGTATCACTATTTACATTTCCTGCGCTATTACCTAAAGAGTTACTTCCGTTTGTATCACCTGTAGCAATTCCTTCAGGCTTAATTTCTTTTTTTTCATCCGGCTTCATATCAGGTTTTTCAGTAGGTTTTTTGTCAGGTTTTTTATCAGGCTTAGCGTCAGGTTTTGTTGCTGATGTATTTTTTACAAATGAATCTACAGGTGCATTTTCATTTCCACTAAAATTTGACAGACCTTCTTGTAACTGTTGAGATGTTTGTGAAACATTACTTTCTGCTTTTTCACTGATTTTGTTTTTGTCTACACCTTTAGTTGTATCAATACCACTGTTGTAATTTTTAAAAAAGTTGTCATTTCCGTTAACTGCTACCATAATTTTCTCCTTTTATTTTACTCTTATACTCAATTAAATTAGTTTTGTGTGCCACAGTATGCGTTGGCTCTTGCTCGTGATTGATCAATTGCTGCTTGTCCCTGCTGCTGTTGTTTATTACCGGCTATCTCTCGATTTGAACCATCAATATATTTGTCACTTGCTGCTTTTCTGTCATCCATAGCTTTTTTAGTATCTGCATCTATATTTTCAGCCTCTTTCATCAAGTCTTGTATTTCTTGTTCCTTTGCCTTAATATCATCATCTTTTTTCTGCGCCTCTTTTTCTTTTTGTTCAGCTTTTGTTTTTTCTTGGTCAGCCAGCGCTTTTGCTTTATCCTCTCTAGCTTTGGCATCTTGTGCTTTTTGTTCAGCATCAGACTTTTTCTGTTTTGCTTCATCAGCTTTTTTATTCAAATTTTCTTTTTTCTCTTTAGCTGCATCAATCTCCGATTGATTAGTCACATTGCCTTTGTCATCTTTTTGAGGCTGAGGTATTTCGACTGCATTTGCGGCTTCTCTGTTAGTTTGTTCTTCTTGTCCTGCTTTTTTTGCGTTTGCTTCATGCCCCTCTCGTTCACCTTTTGCTGTAGCTTCATCTTTGCGATGATTATTTTCTTTATCTCTTGCTTGTTGTGCTTCATTAGCCAAGCCTTCTTTTTCTTGTTGTAATTGTTCTTTTGCTTCACAATTTTCTTTAAGATTTTCAGCACATCTTTTATCTTCATCGTTTAAGTTATCTATAGCTTTATCGGCTTCAGCCATATCATTTTTGCCTTGTTCTTTGTCTGCTTTTCCAGCTGCTGCCTCTGCTGCTCCATCAGCTTTATTTTTTAATCCATCAGTTTCGTTTTTCATACATTCATTTCTTACACTGTCATTGTCAGGCACGCCTGCATTGTCAAAAATATCCTTTGTTTCAGGACTATTATTTGTGGACGTGTCATTTCCCATTTCGGCCGCATTCATTAATCTATCAAGTTCACTCGGGTCATAAGAGTTGTCAGAAGGATCTTTAGCAGGTGCTGTTGCTTTTTCTTCATTGCCCTTTTCAGCACCACCTGCAGGACTACCCCCGCCACTACCTTGACTTCCGCCACTAGGTTGACCTTGACTACCTGAACTGGGAACGCTGTCGTCGCTGTTATCAGAATTCGCTGCATTCTTCTTAGCATTTTCGAACGCTGCATCTTCAGCTTTGTCAGCAACTTTTTGGTCAATTTCAGAAACCAAATTTTCCCATTGTTTCTTTTCGCTGCTATCCTCTGTGCTATCTGCTGCAGTTTGAGCTTCCTGCTTCAATTGTTCTAATTGAATGTCCGTAGTATTTGGATTATAGACTATTGCTTTTGCATCATCATAATTAAGTTTTTCATCACCATTACTAACTTTATTAAGATATTCAGCTACATTTGTACTGCTTGCTTTCAAATAGGTAGAATTTAAAACTCCTTCCGTATCTGTTTGTGTGCTTTCACTAAAACCTTTGACTCCCAAGTTTTGTGTAGAACTATTCGTTGAGTTTGAACCTTTAGTACTTTCTGACGAATATACTTCTACTAAAGAGCCGTTTTGCGCAGCTTTCGCTGTTTCTGACTTTTTATTGAGAGACATTTTGTTTGCTGTAAAGGGGTTGCTACTGCTACCTCCATTTTTTAGCAGTGTATTTGCTTCTGCCTCGCTCCACTCACTTGTTGCTAAACCGTTAGTTGCATTCGTAGTAGATGTTTTTGCAGAAAGACTCTTGAAAGAATCAAAACCATAACTGTCAGCTACTTTAGAGGCAAAACACTCGTCGGATTTTTTTTGCTCATCAAACCTTGTTGTTGATTGTGATGAAATTTTCAAATTATTTATTACTGTCTTATCAATTTTTAATGACATTTTATTCGTACCTTTGTTATCTACCTATTGAATTGAAAAAATTTGACCAAAATTGTGCTCTTTGCATTTGTTGAGCATTCGACATGTGTTGATTTGCTAATTGAATAGCATTTTGTGCCTGAGATTTGTAGCTATTGAAATCGTTTGTTACTTGTTGCAACTCAGCTTCGGCAAGTGTTTTTTGTCTTTTTAATTCAGCTAACTCACTTTGCTTTTGTTTGAGTGCAGTTTCAGCGTCCTTAGCGCTTTTTTCATATTCAGCTTTTTGCTCATCGGGGGCAGACTGGGCTTTTTGTTTCAACTCAGCTGCACTAGCTTCTAAAGTCGGCATTTGCGTTTCACAACTCGCTATATTTTGAGTTAAACCACTTAATTTTGATTGTGCTGTCGTCATTTGTTGCTGCGCAGATGACGCCAATTTTTCATATTGTGTAGCATTCTGTAGCTCTGTATTTGCTCTTTGCATTTCACTGCTTTGCGCT
Organism: uncultured Muribaculaceae bacterium; assembly: GCA_964617065.1. Taxonomy (GTDB): domain Bacteria; phylum Cyanobacteriota; class Vampirovibrionia; order Gastranaerophilales; family Gastranaerophilaceae; genus JAVBNU01. The sequence goes on along the minus strand of CAZTVM010000048.1, from coordinate 5,499 downwards.
AGCTGATTATTTTTTGCCATTAAATCATCGTATTTTTTTTGCGCATCGTCGATAGAATTATCCTGATTACTTGAAGATTTTGAGCCTGAAGATTTTGTCGATTTTCCTGCTTGCTCACATTGGTTTTGAGATTTAGCAAGTTCTTCTTTTTTCTCAGCAATAGCTGCCTTTACATAAGTTTTTTGCTCATCATTCAGATCACTCTGAGCTATTTGTCCACTTAAAATATCAAGTTGCTCAGAATCGATATTCTCGTTTTCTATAATTGACATAAAGTCATCATATTTGGTTATTTTACTTTCGAGTGCTTCGTTTAATTTATTGCTATTAGCTGTTTTTAAAGGGTTTTGTTTAAGTTTTGTTGTATCATTTTTTTCGTTAGTTACGTTACCTTTTTCCTTATTAGTCTTATCCACTAAAACTTTTGAAAATAAATTACTTTCAGTGGCACTTTTATCAGAAATAGTGCCTGAAAAAATGCTATATGAGTCTGTTGTAACCTTACTACTCAACATTGATGAAGCTGATATTGACGTTTCTGCCTTGGCTAATTTGCAACTGTTAGCCTGTGCTACCATATTCTTATCTCCTTTTGACTTTTGCTATTTTTATAGCAAAAGTGTTCTTTCTCCAAACGTGACCTGTACATCACATTTATATGCTCATTCTCTCTTTCTCTTTTAAATAGTCTTCATTTATATATATAAAAACGATTACTTAATGAAAATTGTCATAATTGATAAATTAATTTAATATAAAATATATATATAATTTAAGTATGCAGTCACAACAAGGTTTTCCGGCATTACGAAAATATTAAAAAAAATTAATATTAACTTACAAAACTTAACAAAACAACAAAAATTCATAAATTTATATCTTCAGCAGTTTTGTACAGATAAATAGTCGATAGGTAATAAAATATGATTACATATTGTAAATTTAATAATTCAATTCAACAACCAATACGACCCCATCATAGGGTAAATTTATTGTACAATTTCAAAAACAATTGCTATAATAAATGTAGTTTTAAACAATCACAAGATAAGTTTGTGAAGACTAGCGAAGTTGAAGAAATTCAGAGAGTAGATACAATGCCTAATTCAAAACACGATTTAGACCACTATGAAGGTTGCTTGCTTGGCGGAGCAATTGGCGATGCGATGGGGGGATCAATTGAATTTTTAAATAGAAAAGAAATTAAAGACCGATATGGTAAAAATGGTTTAGAAAAATTAATATTAAATGAGGCTGGTATTGCCGAAATTACGGACGATACTCAATTGACGTTATTTACAGCTGATGGATTAATAAAAGCATATACAGAAGAAAATGAATTGCCTGAAATGAAAAAAATATATGACTCTTATAAAAATTGGTATCAAATGCAAATTTCTGGAAAAAAATTAGAAAAAGGTTGGATATCTCAAATATCAGAATTATGTGATAGACGTGTTCCTGGAGCGACATGCAAGGCGGCGTTAAAACAAGGTGTTATTGGAACTATTGAAAAACCTATAAATAATAGTGACGGTAGTGGTGGATTGATGCGAGTGTCCCCTGTTGGATTATTGTATTATAAAAATCAGGAACTTGCTTTCGAAATAGGCAGTAAATGTGCTGCTCTTACCCATGGACATCCTGATGCCTATTTGTCAGCCGGTGTATATTCTGCAATAATTGCTAATATTATTCAAGGAAAAAGTTTGGAAAAAGCAGTGGACGATTCTATTGAAATATTAAATAAATATGATGGTAGTGAAAATCTTCGCACAAAACTTTATTTAGCAAAATTTTATTCAAAAAAAATAAAATCACCTCAGGATGCAATAAAACTTTTAGATGAGGGGTCTCATAGCTCTAGGGCTTTAGCTATTTCTATATTTTGTGCTTTAACCTGTGAAAAATCTTATAAAAATGCGATATTGACCGCTACTAATTATAGTACCAGCAAAGATACAACCGCTGCACTTACCGGAAGTATCTTAGGTTCGTATTTAGGAAAAAATGCTATACCGCAAGATTTCATAAAAAATGTCGAGTTGTCCTCTGAATTACAGTTAGTCGCAAAAGATTTATTTAAACCCGACAATATAAAAAATAAAGAAAAAAGGTACCCTACAGATATTGTTTCGGTAGAAGATATTTTTAGCAATTATATTGGTGATGTTCGTAAACAATTAGAAATAACAGATAAAAAACAAACCTTGACCAAAGTATTAGCCAAAATGGTAGACTTAAAGGACGAAAATACAAAAATTAATAAACTTTCAATATTAAGTGATTGTAATCAATTTTTTTATTCAACATTTGAGAAAAAAGATTTATTGAGTGCTGTAGATATACTAATGCAAATTGCATGCATAAATTCTTCTAACACACAAATCCAAGATTTATGTTTCATGTCTTGTAAAAATATAATTAAATCAAACATCTCGTCGCAGTATATACACTTTTTGAAAAAAAATATTGGGCATGATGCAACAGTTGACGAGTTTATTTCACATACTGTTAATATTTTAGAAATGCTTTAAGAAAAAATTGGCGTTTTTAGTTTTTATATTATTGTGATGGTATATTGTATTCTCCATATAGGATATCCGTATCAATAGTAAATTTCACACCGTCAATTTCTGAGCCTGCTTTTATCGTTCTCCAGCCCGTTACATGTATCATAGAAGCAATACGTAAATCTATTTCTTTCGCCACGCAAGGATTGGTATTTTTTTCACCTTGCACAACTTTATTTAATTCTATTACTTTCGAACCCTCCGATAAATTTATTACAAAAATCATTGGTCTATGAGTTCTTGGTGATTTTTCTGAATCTAAAAATCCCCCGATTGAACCACTCCTTGCCGTTTCGAGTGATCGAGAAGTGGATACTAGAGTCCTATTATTACCCAAAGGAAGGGTTATTTCACCGCAGCTATTATATTCATCGTAATGTTGTTCTCTGGCTTCATTACTTATTACAATGCCTCTGAATACTGTTAATTTTTTACCGGAACCGACAGTAGAAACCCCATCTGCATTACTTTGTATCGCACGATCAACGGCATTGGCATGACCTTCGATGGTTTGCGAATCGCCAGTATTTCCCAAAAAATGTGGCCTCAGTGCATCTCTAAACTTCGCACTTTGCGGATTACCGCAAAAGATTCCCTCGCTAGATGATTCACTTCCGAAAAAAGGGCGTTCTACTTCTAATTGTTCTTGAAAGGCTTTAATATTATCTCTTCGTTTCTTTAAAGTATCTATTAGTTGAGTTGCTTGTGTGGTATCCCCCAAATATTTAATAACAATTTCGGATATTGTTGTATCCGGAATGTCTATAACTCTTTGGCACGACCAAAATTTACCTAAGTCGCTGATGTTCTTATAAAAATTCGTAAGAGGATTGCTTCCGTTGTAATTATCTAATTCGTATGTCTTATCGCTGATAGAAATAGTTGCATTTGCCCCAAAGTTTTTTGAAGTTGTTTCTGTTGCATTAGCACCTTGTCCGAGAGCATCGCCCAAATCCATTATTACAAAACGCTCATTTGCTGTACTTGTGGACAAAACACTATTGCCATTATTTACAATATCAAAGGAACCCAGCAAAAACTGTAAGGCGAAGGCTTGATCAGTACTATGAGGCGAAAGTTCTAAAAAATCTGGATCTGCACAAGATAATTCTATTGGTAAATATTTACTAGCAGTAAATGTTTTATCACCAATTGTGGCCATAGAAATTTCCGGGGTTTGTACTCCCGCTGCTCGTGCGAGTTCACATGCAATAATTTCTTTTGCACAATGTTCACTAGACCCCGCTTTTATGTAATATAATTCACAGCTAGACCTATCAAATCCCCAAACGGCATCATTAACACCATTTTCTGCGGTTTTATATATCTCAAGTTTTCTTTCGCACCCATTTAGAGTATAAATTTCATCTCCTATCTTGCCTTTTTCCGTAAGACTACGAACTCCCTCAAAATATTCTTGGGCTTGTTTGTATGAATAATCTGCAAATATTCCGGCATTACTACCATTGGGCATAATATCACTAAAGGAAGCGTTCAAAGACTCCCATTCTTCTTTCGACATTCTTAACATACTTTCTAGGATATTAGTAGAGATTCGATTAAAAGCTATCTCTGTCGTTTCGCCAAAAGCCGGATTATATCCTGTCCAAAATTCATCATTTTTTCTAACACCGCGTATATCTGCTTCTGCTAAAATTTTTGCCATTTGAAACATTTTTATAGAATTAAATAAATTTTTCGTATTTTCAATTTCTCTTTCTGCTTGGTTTTTATTTGTCGCAATATTGCCAAACCACTCGTGAGTTTTAATAAGCTCTAGAATTTTGTTTATGCTATTTTGATCTACATCCATTTTATCAAGTATGCAACGGGCCAATTCAGCAGATTCTTGAGGATGCGAATTTCCTTCTGCCTTTGTTTTTCCTATATCATGAAGTAATCCTGCCCAAAATAAAATATTTTGTTCGGGTTGTGTTAATTTTGCATAGTCAGGGTGAGTTAATATTTTTTGAAGAACAACAGCAGTATGCCCACAAATGTCCCAAGAATGATAATTAGAGGCATTTGCTTTGTCCATCGCGTATGAATATTGAGACCCCAACTCAGTAGATAAACTTTTAAGTCTCTTTTTACATTCATCTATGGTTGCATTTAGTAATTTTTTTCCTATTTCTTCTACGTTTATTGAACTCTTTTTCTTGTATAATTCTTCCCCATTTTGTAGGCGTTTTTCTTCAGGGATATTAGCTTTTTCTTCTTCTGTTAATCTAACTTCGTTTTTCTTATTCCTTTCAAATCCATTCAATGAGAGTGGTATCTTAACTTGTATATGATCAAATAAATCGGGATTATATTTTGTGAATAAATTCATTGTTTCTTGCAACAATTCCTCTTTACCTACGAATTTATCGGAAGTTGAAGTCCACTTTTTATTGACACTATCATATTTTATTTCGCCTACACCCAGCATTGAGCCGATTGTTGCTGTGAATTCAGTATTTGTTGTTCTACCGTCGTTTGTTATTCCTAAATGATCTAAAACAGCTTTTGCATTATGTTCTAACATTAATTTTTCAGTTAAATACGGACTAATTGCAGTGTTCGGATCAAGTGAATGAATTTGCTCGTGTAAGAAAATTCTCAGAGCCTCTGTTTTAGCTGCAACTCTTTCTTCTTTCGTCATTTTAGACCAATCTTTTCCTTCTATGAAAGGACTTGATTTTAATTCAATTTCTTTACCTCCGACTTCTACTCGTCCGAGTACTGGTTTTCCATCAGCATCAAATTGTGGGTCTTCAAAAAGTTTTGCATCTTTAAAATCTTCCCTTAAAAATCGTTTTAAGAAATCAACTTGTTGTGCTATGGAATCTGAATGAGTTTGATTTTGATCTTGATCTTTTTTACTAACACTTTTCCTGCTTTCGCTTACCAATGCTTGACCGTATTTATTTACAAAACATACGAG
>CAZTVM010000047.1:8592-14376 GCA_964617065.1 uncultured Muribaculaceae bacterium | reverse complement strand
CACTATAGTTGGTACGAATACGTCCAATCCCTTTGTAAACTTGATAAAAATTAAACTTCCAGAAAAAATTACAGGTAAAATTTGTGCGTTTTATAAATCTTCGTTCACCGCAAATGGTCATCTTTTAGCATTCGGTGATGCAAAATTTCCAAGACTCAGAGGTCATTTTAATATTCAAAATTTAGCTATTCCTGAATTATTTTTGCGCTTAGATAATTTGAATTTGAATTTTAAACGCAGAGAAATGAAATTTAACGCTGAAAAATTGATTTTGAACGGTTCTGATATGAATTTGAACGGAGAACTGAATTTAAAATCACTCCCGTTTTTATCAATTACTAACTTAAATTTAATATCAAACAATATAAATGTCGATAAATTAATGCAAGTTTCTGATAAATTAGCGAAATATACACAGTTAAATATTACATCAAAACAGCCTGTACAAGCCGATATTCCTGCTGAGATAAAATTAGGTTCGTTTTATATTCAAAAATTATCAACCGGCAATATAACAGCAAAAAATACTCTCGGTAAAATGAGATTAAAAAGAAATATTTTTTACATTGATAGTTTACGTACGCAAGCTTTTGACGGTGTTTTGAGAGGAAAACTTTCAGTAAATTTATTAACCAATCTAATTAAAATTAAGGTGAGCGGTCATGGTTTTAACGTTAAAAATTCACTATTTGTTTTAGCAAATATGAAAGATACTTTGACAGGAACAGCTTCTTTTAAAACAGACATCTCTCTCTCAGGTACGACACAATTAGAGCAAATGAAATTGCTGAAAGGCGCTGTCGATTTTGAAATTGTGAAAGGTCAATTAGGACCTTTAGGCAAATTTGAAAACTTTTTGCTCGCTGAAAATATCCGAGACTCTGCATTTTTTCAAACAGCTATTGGTGGTATTATAAACTCAATTACTACGGTTGATACGACTCATTTTGATGTAATGAATGGACAAATCGAATTAGCAGATGGCATTGCCGATATAAAATCAATAGCAACAGAAGGGAATGTCTTATGCCTAAATGTTTTAGGCAGTATGAATTTGCTCGAAAATCAGGCAGATATGAAGGTACGAGGACGACTAGCTTCGCAAATTTCGAACATGCTTGGTCCTATAGCAAATATAAATCCTATTAATCTCGTCAAAAATACGCCCGGACTTAATGTCGCAGCTGCAAAAACTTTTTCTGTTTTTTGTGAAAAAATTTCACCTGACGAGTTAATTGCAATACCTGATTTTAGTAAGGACAATGAACGTAATAATGCAACAAAATTTCAAGTCGTTTTACGTGGTGATGTCGCTAAGCCGTTGACACTTGTGAAATCTTTTAAATGGTTGGCGCTTGATAGTGAAGTGCAGCAAGCAGAATCTTTTGTGACAACTTTGCCTGAGCCTGATTTAGAACATTACAATTTAGATGGTACTGAAAAACCTAAAGAAAGTGCGTTTAAGACCTTTTTTAAACGTAAATAATAAATTTAATAAAAATTTGCTGTCTATTTTTTGAATTATCGCTTATAATATAGTTATTATGAACAAAGATGAGCAAATTGTAAAAAATTTAACAGCAAAAGATGAAAATGAGGCGATAAAAGCTGCGAATCTTCTTGTTGAGGGGAAAAATGTCACAGCATTTCAGCTTTTGATTGAAAAATCAGAATGTCTGTTTGATTTTGTAAAAATTAACGTTTCTAATAGAATAAAAAAAGTATGTAACAAAGAAAATTACAAAAATTTAATCTCATTTTTTGAATTTTATTCATGCGACTACGATGACACAATAGTGTCGATTTTAGCGAATAATGCTGATGAGGCGCTTACTGACGAAATGTATGATTTGTTGCAAAATGGTACTGAGTCCCAAAAAACGTATAGTGCCAAATATTTTTATCATATACCTGATACGATTGCGGAAGATTTGTTGTGTAAAAATGCGTTCTCTGATAATGAATTTTTACTTGTTAATTGTGCAAAAGCTCTTGGTGCAATGAAAAATGAAAATATTTACAGCGAAGCAATCGAAAAACTAAAATCAGATGATGAGTTTGAAAAATTAAAAGCAGTAAAATTTTTGGTATCTTATGGTGACAAAAAAGCCGTTCATGCTATTTATCAAACTATGCAAACATCGGCTATGGCTGAAAATATAGCAGGTGAACTCCCATTTTTAGTGAGTTTACCTGATTTGCTCAAATCTGATGACAAAGAACCTGCATTGACTTGTGTTTTGAATATTTTTAATGGTTTTCCTGAGGTTTTACCCCTATGTGAAGTTTTGGATTTTCAAATTTATGATGTTTTGCAGAAATTGATTAAACTCGCTACTCCTCCGAATTCTGATTCGACAGTTTCAGTTATTTTGTTAAAAGCTCTCTCAAAGTTTACGTTGATTAATGGTGCAGATGAGTACACTTTTGCTGAGGATAATTTGACAAAAAATGAATTAAAAAATATTTTTGAGTTACTAAATAGTTGTTCTGAGGCATTTTGGGCAACTCAAAAAGTTTTAGCGATAGATGAATTGTACAGCAATGATAAAAATTTTGTCACAGCTGCTTGTGATGTAGTTCGTGAATTTAAAATAGAAGATGCAGCAGAAGCGCTTGTTGAATTAACCAGTAATGCTGATGACATCATTAAATATTGTGCTGTAACGACTCTTGCAGCTTTGCGCAAATTACACTTAATTGATAAAGAGTTTGTCGTTTCTAACACTGTAGACGACAATTTAAAAGCTATAATAGCAAATTGCTTTGCTTAATGTCTAAATTTATGAATAACAAAAAAAGCGACTAAGTTTGAATTTAGCCGCTTTTCGTTTATTCATATTTAATACTAGTTATACAAAGGTGCCAACTTAGCTTCTTGTTGAGGTATAACACCTTCTTCAATTCGAGAATAGACTCTGTAATCAATTTCAGAGAAGCAATTGTCGATAGACTCGATTTTTTTCAATTCCTCATCATTTATATTATTGGAGTCAATCATATCTGCGATAAGTTCAAATCTTTCGACGTGTTCTCTAAATCTGTCAGTAGCGTAGTCCTTAGCTTGCCATGTAGTAATCAAAAAAGGCCAATCAGAACTTTGCAAAAGCAGGTTTTCTCGAGCCAATTGATTAAGTGCTCTCATCAACAATTTGTCCTCAGGCTGTTTTTCGTATTTAGAGACAATATCAATAATACGTTTTTCGCATGAGTGAATAATTGGCCACATCCATTCAGTCAAGTGATTTTGCCATACCCAGAAATGACCGCCTTGTCCCCAAGAGCTTTCTGGAATTTGGATAGCTTCAGTAGGTGGATGAGCGTCTAGATATTCACTAGCTGTCATTCTTTCGACTTCCGGTAAGTATTGATTAAACTTTTTAATAACCTGTTTTATAAATTCAACACCTTCAAACCACCAGTGTCCAAACAATTCAGTGTCAAATGAAACCATAACAAGACCTTCTTTGCCGTTATGAGCCATTTTGTAGTCATTTAAAAGATGGTAGAGCACATTAGTGTAATGGTCAGAATTCAAATTAACCTGAGACATGGCTAGAACAGGATCATACAGCATTTTATCACCTAAATCGGTAGTTGGTGAAGTTAAACGCCAGTAGTGCATGCCTGATTTGTCATCTTTTTTGTGAAATTCTCTGTAACAGCCATCACCTGGGTAGCCGTCAGCTGCTGACCAAACTTGATAACCGGCTCTGTCATTTCTACCCATGACTGCAACTTGAGCATCTGGCAGCCAGTAAGCAGAATAAGTGTCGTATCCGGTTGGTTCTCTTTCAGGTAAAGGAATATACTCAATATTACCGTATAAACCGATTACACGTCTGTTGCCGATAGAATTACCGCCTTCAATAACGTGAGATTCCGTGAAGAAATATTCTATATCATTGTTTTGCAAAGTAACCTCAATAGCAGGTCTCCATTTTTTTTCGCCATCTTTACCGACGTACTCGTATCCTTGTCTGTATGCACATTCAGGCAGCCATGCGCCTCTGGCTTTTTTTCCGAAAAGTCTTTTTGTAGTATCAGAACCGATTTTGAATTGTGCGTTCAAGTTTGTATCTGTAGCCAATAATGGAGAAAATCCGTGAGTAGCGCCTGATGTAGTTACCTCTATACAACCTAAATCCTGATACTTCTTGAATGCTGATATCAAATCCTTGTTATATTTGTTAATAAAACTGTCTTTGATTAAATTAAACCAGTCATAATAATATTTAGCGAGATATTTCAAATGTTGAGAATGAGCGACATTAGGGTCAGGGTAACGCTCTAAATCTTTTGATACAGACTTTATTCTTGAGTCCAAATACTTAATAAATCCATCTTGCAAATGTTCATCAACTAATTGTTCAGCAAGAATCGGTGTAATACCGATAGTTAATTTAGCCTTGATACCTTCATCATATAATTCTGAAATGGCGTTTAAAAGCGGTACGTACGTTTCGCACATACACTCATATAAGTTTTCTTCACCGAAGGGCCACATACCGGCTTTACGATAGTATGGAAGGTGACTATGTAACATAAATACAAATGAGCCTACTGACATAAATTGTCCTCCAAATTTTACTAATAATTTATATATAAAATTCCTGATTGTAACCAATTTATAGCACAAAAATAAAAAAAAATAATCATGTAGGAGTAATTCTGAAGGATAATTTTTACAAAAGTATATAATTATTATAAATGTTAAATCTGAAAAGAATATTTTATGAATTTTTTGTTACGATATTTTTGGATTGGACACTTTTTATCATAAACTGTATAATTAAGTGACAAAGGGGGAAAATGCGGATATTAGGTATTGACCCTGGCATGGCTATTGTCGGGTATTGCATAGTTGATATTGAAAAGTCAGAAAGTTACTGTCTGGTGACATCGGGTTCTATTCAAACTGACAAAAAAAAATCTGTCAGTGCCAGATTATTGGAAATTTCAGAGGATTTGAATACTCTCGTTGAAAAGTATAAACCTGATGTTGCCAGTATAGAGCAGTTATTTTTCTTTAAGAATTTGAAAACTATCATTCCGGTAGCTGAGGCTCGAGGTGTTATTTTGATGGCTTTAGAAAAACATGGGGTTGAGATTTACGAATATACACCGCTTGTCGTGAAGCAAACTCTTACAGGGTACGGTCGTGCGACAAAAGATGAAGTTGCTGATATGGTTATGTTATCATTAAACAATCAAAAAATTCCAAAGTTAGACGATACAGTTGACTCAATTGCGATAGCTATATGTCATGCGAGAAATTTACAAACAGTAAAAATTTAAGAGGTAAATTATGAATAAACTTTTATTACAACAAATTAGCGTATTATCTATTATGCTTGGTTTAGCGCTGGGGTTGCTGACAGTTATACCAATTATTGGCGTTATATCTTTATTGATAATTCTGTTTGCGTCATCTATTGTTGTTATAATTTATATGAAAAAAACTAATATGTTAGGGCTGTATGACTCAAAGGAAGCGGCATTGTACGGTGGTATTATTGGATTTGTTGCATATATCGGGTATTCTGTCACTATGATACCTTTAGCCGGGTTTCTTGGTTGGGTGAATTCAATCTGGTTTCATAAACTTGTGTGGTTCTCCTTGGTGAAAGTTCTGTTTTCTATGGGAATGCAGGGTATTGTAATGATAATTATGCTCGTATTTTTTGTCGCAATTTTAGCTGCAATTTTCAATGCGTTTACTGCTATGGTTGCTGTTACTATAATACAGGCTATTGATGGTTCTAAAGATAAAAAAGAAGATTA
>CAZTVM010000047.1:0-8582 GCA_964617065.1 uncultured Muribaculaceae bacterium | reverse complement strand
GGGTTAAACCTGAGTCCTCCGAAAAAGAGAAGCAAGAAGATTACAAAGTAGATATAGAAATTGAATAACGAGGGAAAAAATGACTTTTAAATCAGTGATTAAAACGATAGAATGGACAAATAATTGTTCAAAAATGGTTGACCAAACTAAAATACCTTACGAGTACGTGCATGTAGAAATAAAAACAGTCGAAGCTATGTACGCTGCTATAAAGACTATGATAGTCAGAGGGGCACCTGCTATAGGTATAGCCGGCGCTCATGGGGTTGCGCTTGCGGCAATTGAATTGAAACAAAAAACAGCAAATTTTGATACTTTTTTGTCAGAATTGAAAGTCAAAGCAGAATATTTGAACAGTTCACGTCCGACGGCTGTCAATCTTGCTTGGGCGATTCAAAAACAGTTAGAAATTATCGTCAATACTAAAACTATTGACGAGGCGATCGCAAAATTAATAGAAAATGCTATAAAACTGGAAAATGAAGATATTGAAATAAACAAAAAGATAGGCGATTATGGCGCAGAAGTTGTACCTAAAGGCGCTACAATTTTGACGCACTGTAATGCCGGCGCATTAGCTACTGTCGGCTACGGCACAGCTCTCGGTGTAGTTCGTTCAGCTTACGCTAAAGACAATACTGTTCAAGTTTTCGCTGATGAAACCAGACCTCGTCAACAAGGTGCAAGAATTACGACTTTTGAACTTGTTATGGATAAAATTCCTGTAACACTTATAACTGATGGCATGTGCTCATATTTTATGAGTAAAGGTATGATTGATATGGTTGTGGTCGGTGCTGACAGAATTGCTGCGAATGGCGATACTGCTAACAAGATAGGTACTTATACTGTAGCAATAGCTGCTAAATATCACAATATACCATTTTACATAGCTGCTCCTGTTTCAACTATTGATTTTTCAATAAAATCAGGTAGTGAAATACCTATTGAAGAACGTGACCACTTTGAAGTGACTCATATTAACGGCAAATCTATTTGTGCTGAGGGCGTAAATGTTATAAATCCGGGATTTGATGTGACACCTAATGAACTGATAGCCGGTATTATAACTGAAAAAGGAATTCTTAGACCAGACTATAATAAATCTATAGCTGATTTATTTGCAATTTTGTGAGGTAAATTTTTATGAAAAAAACACTAAACTTTATCAAAGAAAAAACACATGACTTCAACCCAGATACCGCAATGATTTTAGGCTCAGGATTAGGTAGCTTTGCTGACGAGTTTGAAGGGGATAGATTACTATTCAACGATATTCCTGATTTTGAGAAAACTAATGTTGATGGTCACAAAGGTCAACTTGTATTTGCTGAAATCGAAGGACATAAAACTGTTATTATGCAAGGGCGGTATCATTTTTACGAAGGCTATTCTTTAGATAAAGTAGTTTATCCGATAAAAGTTTTTAAAAATTTAGGTGTAAAAAATTTAATTGTCACAAACGCTGCCGGCTCTACATCAAAGGATTTTCAGATCGGCGATTTAATGCTTATTACTGACCATATCAATATGATGGGAGTTGACCCACTACGTGGGGCTAATGATGAGGAGTTAGGTACAAGATTTCCTGATATGAGCGAAATTTACAAAAAAGATTTTATCGCAATCGCCGAGCGTGCTGCTTTTGAGCTAGGAATAAAAATCAGAAAAGGTGTATATTGCGCAAAAAGTGGTCCTAGCTACGAAACACCAGCTGAAATCAATATGCTCAAAATTATTGGTGCAGATGCTGTTGGTATGTCGACTGTACCTGAAACTATTGTTGCAAACTACTGCGGTATAGGTGTTTTAGGTATAAGCTGTCTAACTAACTATGCTGCTGGGGTGAACAGTAGTCCGCTTTCTCATGCTGAGGTCATTGAAACGTCGGACAGGGTAAAAACAAATTTCGTAAATATTTTGTGGGCAATTTTAAAGAAAATGCCAAAATAATGATTTTATTGTATCCAGCCACCACCGATAAGATGCCCATCATTCTTGTCATATAGCACTGCAGCCTGACCTTTTGTGATTGCTGATATTTTGTCGTCAAAAACTATATCTAGTATGGGTATATCGTCAATTATTTTTTGCGTAATATGTGCAGATTGAGCGTACATGTTATTTCTGACTTTGACGAGAGCCTCGAATTCGGTGCTATTTTCGTAATCGTGCATTATCGGATTAGAGAGAGTTAAATTTTTGCTAAACAAATTTTCTCTCACTCCAACGTATACAGTATTTGTTTCACCGACAACATCAACTACGTAGAGTGGCTCTGAATAAGCAATCCCTATACCTTTGCGTTGTCCTATCGTGAACTGATAGCAGCCGCTGTGTTCACCAATTTTTTTCATTGTGTTTACGTCAACAAAATCGCCGCATTTTTTGCCTAAAATATTTCTCAAATATTTTTGTGTGGTCATTGATTTGCTGATAAAACAAATATCTTGGCTTTCCTTGTATTGTTCTTCGATTAAGTCATTCTTTTGTGCTATTTCTCGTACTTCACTTTTTGTATAGTCTGTCAACGGAAAAATAGTTTGTGACAATTGACTTTGATTTAGCTCGAAAAGGTAGTAAATTTGGTCTTTAGATGCATCTTTTGCAGGATACAGATAGTATTTTTCATCTTTTTTTACGATTTTTGCGTAATGACCTGTAGCGTAATAGTCCGCTTGAAGTGTATTTATAGCATATTTCGAAATTTCTCCCCATTTTATAAATTTATTGCACATAATGCAAGGATTAGGAGTAAAAGCTTTTTTGTAAGTATTTTCGAAATAGTCAATTACATGTTTTTTAAAAGAAATTGACAAATCTAACACGTGGTGTTTAATGTCTAATTTTTTACACATACGCTCAGCTCGTTCAGCTATTTTTTGAGAGTTATCACTATTTTCCATCATGCCTGTAATTCCAACTACGTTGTAGCCAGTCTCAAGTAATAAAAATGCAGCTACGCTACTGTCAACTCCACCACTCATAGCTACTGCGACGGTTTTATTTGATTGCATCACAAAAATCCTTGCCACGCTGCGTAAGATAATACTCTGTAATTGCCTTGGGGTCGGAATTAGCAGCTATTTTAATGCAGCCAAGTCTGATTAAATCATTGATTTGGTCATGTCCTGCAGCCTCAAGTTTTATCGGGTATAATTTTTTATTAATTTGTTTTAGTGTAAAGCAGACAATTTGTTCTTTTTTTAATAAATAATTAGCCACAACAAGAACGCAATCACGTATTTTTTTAATATTTTTTGAGTGAATCAGATTTTCTAATTCGTTGTCATTATTAAAGTTTGGTGAAACAAGCTCAACAGGCTTTTTTATAGACTGTTCCAAAATAACGTCAAACTGAGTTCGTTCTATTTCTATAGTTTGTTTTAATATTTCATCAACTTTTTCTTTTGTCTTTTGCACAGGCTCAAGAGGTTTTATTTCTTCGACATTTGGCTCTACTTTTTCCTGCTCAATTTTAGGTTTCTTTTCCTCTATAACGGTTTGAGCAACTGCTTTTTTTTGCACAAGCTTTTTTGTAGGTTTTTTTTCAATTTTTTTCTTTGGAACAGCTTGAACATCAGCAGCGCCCGTCAACTGCATCAACTTAGAAAGTTTATCATTAAACTCAGCTTTGTCAGTCGTCGAAAACTCTATCTCTGTGTTATTTTGCTTAATTTTTAAATAATACTCACTCATACTAATTATAGTAGACTGAATTTGTTTATTTTTCAACAAATTTGAAATTTTTTGAAACATTATTAAAAAAAAATAGTCTTATGTTGTATTAACAAAGAACTGATATAATCTTTAAATATTTCAAATTTATGATATTATGTTAAGGAATAGGCCCTTTGTGTAATAAAAAAGAATAATTAGTGGGAGCAAAATCAAATTATGTTAAAATATACAAAAAAAATTTTTAATAAAACAACATTATTAATCGTTACTTTTTTTGCATTGATATGTGCCTTTGTAAATGTTACAGCATTTGCATATTCACCCTCGCAGGTCTATGACGTTGTTTTGGAATTAGTCAATAAAAAATATGTTGACCAAACAAATAATTATCAGGATTGGGATAGATGGCGGCACAAGTACGATAGTGAAATTAAAACAGATGAAGATGCTTATGTAGCTATAAACACAATGCTTTTAAGCTTAAATGACCCTTATACAAAATATCTTAATGCTAAAGAATTTGAGGAAGAAAATAGTTCTATCAAAGGTTCTTTAAAAGGCATAGGTGTTCAAATTGGCGTGCGTGATGGCAAGTTGTTAATTATTGCGCCTATTGAAGATACTCCCGGAGAACGAGCAGGTCTACTCGCAGAAGATGAAATTCTGGAAATTAACGGTGTAAGTACAAAAGGTATCACAGTTGATAAAGCTGCTGATAAAATACGTGGTGAAAAGGGCACTTCTGTTGAGCTTCTTATCAAAAGAGAAAATCAACCTAATAAATTGTATAAAATTGTTCGTGACGAAATTGAAATTAAATCAGTTTCCGTGAAAACTCCTGAAAATACTAAATTAAGCGACAATGTCGGCTATATACGCCTAAGCTCTTTTATCAGTAAAAATGCTGCAGTCGAATTTACAAACGCAATTAACGCTCAATCAGATAAAAAAGGTTACATCATAGACTTACGTTCCAATCCCGGAGGACTTCTCAGCAACGCAATAGTTTTGTCTGATATATTTTTAGACGGCAGAACGATAGTCAGCACTGTAAATCGTGACGGGTACAAGGACACAACTAAAGCTACACGAAAATATGTGACAGAGAAACCGATTGTAATTCTAATAAATAAAGGTAGTGCTTCAGCTAGTGAAATTTTTTCAGGAGCTATGAAAGATAATCATAGAGCTGTTATTGTCGGTGAAAAATCATTCGGTAAAGGACTGGTTCAAGAGATAAATAAAGTACCTGGAGGTGGTGCTTTGCATATTACAATACAAAAATACTTGACACCTAGTGGCACGGATATTCATAAAAAAGGTATATCGCCTGATATAGAAGTAAAATTGACAGAAGATGACATAAAAAATAAGCATGATGCCCAACTATTGAAAGCAAATGACGTCATAGTAAAAATGATTTCGTTACCGGTTGCGCAAGGTCGATAAGATGTCAGAACTCTTTATTACTGGTGGGTTATTAAAATCAAGAAAAATAACTTTCACTGCTGACGAGAATTTGCGTCCAACCTTATCTAAGACCAGAGAAGCAATTTTTAATATTTTAAATGGCATGTTTGATTTTGAACATGCTACTTTTTTAGATGCTTTTGCCGGAAGTGGTATCATATCTTTTGAGGCTTTCTCTCGTGGCTTTTCTGAGCTGGTTTGTATTGACAAGAATAAGCATGCTTTTTCGCAAATCAAATCTAATATTAACAAATTAAGTGTTGAAATAACACCTATATATGGAGATACTCTGAAAAGTATAGTAAAATTGGCGCAAAATGACAAAAAATTTGACGTAATTTTTGTCGACCCACCATACTTGAATGGGCTGTATATGCCTGTGTTGCAAACAATTTTGATGTATGGAGCGCTTAGTCCTCATGGTGTTGTTATACTGGAACATCTTGAAAATATGCAGTTTGAAATAGATGGGTATGAAATTATTAAAAGAAAAAAATATTCCGATAAAGCTATAACACTTTTAAAACATACAGTTTGAGTTTTTGTATAAAAAAAACCACTCTGTCGAGTGGGTTGTTTTCTGCATCCTAATGGTTTTTGTGTTTATTATTTAGGAGTTTATATGTGTCTAAAATTATAATTTATAAGTTATTTGATGTTATTGAGTGTTTCAGCTACACTTAAATCTTACATTATTATTATGGCATAGAAAATAAAAATGTCAAGTGTAAAAGTTGAAAAAAAAAATTATTTTTGTAAAAGACTGAAAATAGTGGCTAAATAAAGATTTTGTCGGATAATAAAAATATGGAAGATATAATTTCAAAGATTAAAAGTAAGAATGTTTTAGATAAAAATGAGATTATTGCAGTGCTCAGTGATAATTCGATAAATGCTGAACTTTTTTCAGCAGCTGATGATGTTCGTAAAGCAAATGTTGGTGATGCTGTTCATTTAAGAGGGCTAATAGAATTTTCAAATTTTTGTAAATGTAGCTGTAAATATTGTGGTATACGTTGTGAAAATAAAAAAATACAGCGATTTCGATTAGACATTTTACGAATTTTGGATTGTGCTAAAAAAGCTGTTGACTGTGGTTACAAAACTGTCGTTTTACAGTCTGGTGAAGATGTTTTTTATGATGTTGAAAAAATGGCAGACATTATTTCTGGTTTAAAAAAACTTAAACTAGCTGTGACTTTGAGCTTAGGCGAAAAAAGTTTTGAGGAATACAGTGCTTATCGAGCTGCTGGGGCTGATCGGTATTTGTTAAGGATTGAAACAACTAATAGAAGATTGTATGAGAAAATGCATCCAAATATGAGTTTTGATAATAGATTGAGATGTTTGAACGATATAAAAAAACTGGGCTACGAGGTAGGTACAGGTTGTTTGGTCGGATTGCCTGAGCAGGATATAAGTTCTTTGGCTGATGATATTTTGTTTTTCAAAAAGATTGGTGCTGATATGGTAGGCATTGGTCCTTTTATTCCACATTTTGATACACCACTTAGTAGTGCTGATAAAGGTGATTTTCTGCTGTCATTGAAGGTAATGGCTTTGACTCGTTTGTTGTTGCCTGATATAAACATACCGGCGACGACAGCGATGGAGACAATAATGCAAAATGGTCGATTGATTGCATTGCAGACAGGTGCGAATGTTGTCATGCCTAATATCGTTGATGGTGAGCAAAAAAAACAGTATGAAATTTATCCAAACAAATTTGATGTAGCTAAAAGCGTCGCTGAATACAGATTTGAGTTGACGGAACAGCTAAAAAGTATTAATCGTTCTATTTCTGAGAATTTTGGATTTCGTCAAAATAAAATTTGAAAAAAGGAAATAGTCAATAATTAGGCAGTCTCTTTGACTTCGTAAGGCGTACCAATAGTTTTTTCGAGGATTTTAACCACTTTGTGCATTTGACAATCGAAAGAATAATTAGCTAGTCCGACTGAGCAAGCAGAACATTTTTGTTTTAGTTCCCAGCATTCAATAGCTTGCGGTGTCCAGCACTGCGTAATGGAGTCAGAAATTATACCTTTATTTTGTGACAGAAACTGTTCACATTTTATTATTTTTGCGAACATAATTTTCTCCTCAACTTCTATATATTCATATTATGAGTGTATTCAATTCCAAATTAACCCTCTTTATAGAGTAAATTTTTTCAGGTATGTAGTCTATTTGAACCATAAAAATAATGAATTAAAACAAAACTTGTTGAGCAGAAGTATTATTGTAGCCTAGGTGTCTGAAAGCTTGAGGCGATACTTTACGACCTCTCGAAGTTCTTTGTAAAAGTCCGGCTTGCAATAAAAAAGGCTCATAGACATCTTCAATTGTTTTTGAGTCTTCACCTAATGCCGCTGCAATAGTTTCCAGCCCGACCGGTCCACCGTCATATTTTTCAATAATTAATTTTAACATTGCTCTATCCGTGTTATCCAAGCCGAAAGAGTCAATTTTGAGGTTATCCATTGCCATATTTGCAATTTTTTCAGTGATAGTGCAGTCATCGGACTCGAATTTTACGAGCGCAAAATCAGCGACACGTTTAATGAGTCTATTAGCAATTCTAGGAGTTCCACGAGAGCGTTTAGCTATTGCTGCTGCGCCATCAGTGTCTATAGCAATATTTAATATATCAGACGTTCTAAAAACTATTTGAGTAAGTTCATCGACCGTGTAGAATTCAAGTCTGTGAATAATACCAAATCTGTCACGCAAAGGACCTGATAACGCACCGGCTTTTGTTGTCGCACCGACAAGCGTGAATTTAGGGACAGGCACTCGCAATGTTTTTACTGTTTGTGATTTTCCTGTTGTCATATCCAAAAAAAAGTCTTCCATCGCAGGGTACAAAATTTCTTCCGCAACTCGATTGAGTCGATGAATTTCATCAATAAATAATATTTCACCTTCTTGTAACGACATTAAAATGCCAATGATGTCACGAGGACGCTCAAGAGCAGGTGCTGATGTAATTCGTATATCCGAGTCCATTTCTGTCGCAATTACACCTGCAAGAGTAGTTTTACCAAGTCCCGGCGGCCCATAAAATAAAATATGGTCAAGCGTTTGTTCTCGTTTTTTTGCTGCTGCAATTGTTATTTTTAAATTCTCTTTTATGGACGTTTGACCTAAATAGCTTGCAAATGTTTTCGGACGAATAGAAGTTTCGTAGGACTTGTCAAAGATAATTTCTTCTCTAGACAGGTCTTCGTTTTTTGTGATTTGTTCTTTTTTATTCAAAAAATTTTCATCATCAGAAATAATAGTCATGACATAAATATATCACAAACTATACCCGAAGTTTTTTTGTAAAGATTAAGAATTTTTTAAAAGGCTGTCGACTTTTTGTCCGGGGGAAACATAGTTATATAAAAATAAATCATTCTGATTCATGGTTTTATACAAGCGAGCAT
>CAZTVM010000046.1:13016-14412 GCA_964617065.1 uncultured Muribaculaceae bacterium | reverse complement strand
CTCGTATGTTTTGTAAATAAATACGGTCAAGCATTGGTAAGCGAAAGCAGGAAAAAAAATAAGGAAACAACAGAAAATAGAAACAAAGACAATATAGAAGATTATAATGAACGAATAGAAAACGCCGGAGAAAAATTGCCACACCCAGAAGGTGAAACCGGTGCTGAATTTTTGAGAAATACTATGTTGCGATTAGGTCCGATTTTCTGGGAACATTTGCTCACGAACGCTGAAACCCTCTCGCTACTAAGAGAGAGAATGTTGACTGATACAACAGGAAAATATAGAGATAAAATGTTTATTTGGGATACAGCAGCTGAAACGCCTCGTCCAGTGCTAATTCATGCTCAACAAAAACACAATGTAGAATTTTTTGAGAGTCTTGTTACAAAATTATCACCAGAGGCGATTAGGTATGTTTTCAACAATGGGAAATCATTATTTACTTTCCAACAAAATTTATTTTGTGAAAAAGGAGCTAAATTTGACGCACAAATAGAATTTTTCAATATTATGGGTGAATACTGTAAGGATAAAAATGGCTCAAGAGATTTGGCAGATTGTTTCAACAATAGTATAAATTACGATAAAGCAATTGAATGTTGGCAAAAATTACCAAAAGAAATTCAGGAAAAATTTACACCGTACGATTTTTCTGTATTAGCACATTTGCAGGAGTTTATTGGGGTTAAAGGTATTAATGAACTGAGTGTTGAACAGAAAAAAATATTACTGGAAAAAATGCCAATACTTACAAATTTCTTGTTTGCCAAAAAACCTAGTGCGGTGATGAATGAACTTTTTCCATTTTTACCTAAAGATTTGGATAATATAAAATCAATTATGAACGACTTAATGTCAACTTTTGGTAAAAATGATGAAGTATTAACACAAAACGAAAGACAAGAATTTAACAGTAATTTGGGAGAATTGCAAAAACATGCGGTCAGGCTCGATACGGACTCTGAAATATCACAAAAGATTTCTGCTGAACAACTTTTTGGTGAAATTCAAGCAGAATTAGCAGGTATAGATACAAAAAAGAAAAATGAATATTTGCAAATTATAGGTGATTGTTTTGGCTTCTCAATCGAAAGAGGCAAAGGAAAACTAAAAATTGTAGGTAACATTAGAGAATGCAATTTAGATGAAAAATTAGCGTCGATAACAGATCCAAAATTGAGAGAAATTATTGAGAAAAAAATTCGTCCTTTAATTAAAAAATATAACAGCGTAGAAAACAACCCTATTTTTATAGAAGGAAATCAGGAATTGAGTTGCTGCATGAATAAATTATTTGAGGCAATTCCTGAATTAAGGAGTATAATAGATGTCAATAATGCGGCTTATACTAAAAATATATTGTCTTCAATTAGAAATTTGACATCATCGAATG
>CAZTVM010000046.1:2163-13006 GCA_964617065.1 uncultured Muribaculaceae bacterium | reverse complement strand
TCCAGAAAATACCCAACAAATTATGCTTTTGGGTATGTTATTAAAAAACATCAATGCAGATAAAGGTACAGCATGTATCTATACCTCTTTAATAATGCAAAGATTACAATTGAAACGTGAAGATGCCGGATTACTTTATCGTATTGTGGATTTACGAGATTGGAATAAAATATCAGGTGATGATAATGCCTTTATGAAAACGGCATTTCTTATGGGAAATGAAAAAACTTTAGACTTATTAGCTATGATAGCGGAAGCAGAAGGAATGGACTTACAAACAACAAAGAGTTTCAGAGAATTGTATCTGAATAAAATTAATGAAATAAACAAAACCCAGCCTTATTTACCGCTGACTGAGATACCCAAAGTGTCTGAAATGAATGGTTGTCAAAAGAACAGCGATGGAGTTGTGGTTATAGATGTTGCGCCTGAAACTAATTTTGAGGCTATGGGATTTAGAGAAGGTACCACTTATAATAATATGAGTAATTTTACGCATGGTTTTAGTGCAGAATATCAGTTTGAACTTTTAAAATATTCGATGGCAGTTGGTAGCGACATAATTCTGAGTTCATCATATATGACTCCGGAAAATCATAAGTTGAGTCGTCCAGTAGGTATTGTGCTAAAAAATGATATGTCAAATGTCGTTTTAGGTTATTTTAGAGATTGCGGAACAGGAAGGCAAAGAACAATGAACAATTCTTTAAATTCTTATTTTGAAGAAATGCCTAATTTGCGTGGGTACATCGCTGGAGTCGTACGACAACAAAACAATTTATCAGAAGGTGAATATGTAAGATTATGCAAATTAATTGATGAAAATCAAGCTATGTCGTCGACTGATATGGCTAAACTGGAATTCACAAAAGATGATGGCACAAATGTTAATATAGGCACTTTATTTGAAAGAAGTATAGCCGATTTATTTAATGCACCAAATCAAAGAGAAGACGGTCGAGCTTACACAGAATTTTTGGTAAATTTAGTAAACACAGAAATTCAAGGAATATATTTTTATGAAGGACAAAATGGCATTAAAGATTACGCAGAGTTTAAATCAAAGTATCCATATTTAGTCGATTATGCAAAAGAAAATAATATTCCTATTTTGCGTTATACAGAAACGCCTGAAAGTGTAAAAAAAGCTGCACCGACGCATGTAACTCCTTGGGAAAGTCTGCCGACACAAGATAAAGAAGTTGCTTCACGTTCAACACCTGAAATTAAATCAATTGACGATATGAGAAAAGCAACAGAAGAATTATTATCAATATTTTCTGATGAAAAGGTTATAAATAATTGGTTTAAAACTTTTTCAAATATTGATAATTTATTAAATTCAAAAAATTTAACTTCAGAACAAGCCAAACTTGTAAGTTGGTTGAAAGGGATAGAAAGTTTTATAAACAATGAAATTTTCAATGAAACAGTAGGTAGAGGTCAACACAAAACTCACCATTGGGATGTAGGAGGGCATACAGCGAATGTGGTATTGCGAATGGCTAATAATCCTGAATTTAAGACACTTTCTCAAAAGGAACAAAGCTTATTGCTATTAGCAGGGTTGCTTCATGACGTAGGCAAAGGTGTATTTGAAATAAGAAATCCTGACGGAAGTTTGGGCAAAAAAATAGTTGATGATGTGCCAGATAAATCTCATCCTGAAAAATCAGCAGAAATGGCTACTCAAATATTAAGAGGAATGGGTTTAGCAGAGAGTGAGATAAATTTAGTTGTAAAGCTTATTCGAGAGCACGATTGGTATGAATTATTGAACAAGGGCAAAACTTCAAACGAGATTGCCGAAATGATGCAAAATCCTAATACTTTCAAAATGGCTAAAATATTGGCTGAAGCTGATTTAAAAAGTGTTCAACGAGATGAAACTTTCTGGAATAAGTATGCCGGTGAAAATGGTGAAATTTTTGACTCAAAATGTGCAGAAATAAACAAAAGATTGGAAGTTTTATCACAACTTGCTGCTCGTAATAATGAATTGGTCGGCACACAAAGTGCCGTTAATGAATATAGATTAACTCAAATGTCAAATTCAGAGTTGTTATTAAAATTAAAATTGAGTGATGATATGTTGAATTACATAAATACATTTACTAAAGCTTTAAAACCTGAAATAAAGCAAATGCTTGATAAAATGAATGCAGCCACAAATGGTAAAGCAAGTATAATTATTGGACAAAAAGCATTTTTGGAAAAAAATGCAAGCGAAGTAATTAAAATGTTTGATGAATTAGGAATATTTACGAAAGAGTTGTGCGACGGTCGTCCGTTAAACATTGAAGCGTTAGTTTCTTTAAATATTTCTCAAGGACAAATAGGCGAAATTAAGGGTAATTTACAAAGACGAAATTTGAATAATTTATCAAAAAATATAAGTGTAGCAGATATTTTACAACTCGCAAATATTAGTGAAGCTACATGGCAAAACCGAGTAGTAGCCAGAGGATTAGCCACTACTATTAATTCAAAGGAAGATATTACAAGTATTTTTGTAAGTACAAAACTTGATGATTTAATGTACGAAAAGATTAGTAAAAGAGGAATAGAAAATGTTCTCAAATTTATTGTCGATGAAGAAAGTTATAAGTATCTCGGAAAGCTTCTAGAAATAAGTGATTTGACATGGGAATCTCGAGTTAACGCCAGAAACTTAGATAAAGCATTGGCTGAAATGGCAGATAAAGGCGATTTCGCTGGTTTAGTCGAAATCGTAAGAGAAATTGTAGAGTCTACAAAGCTCACTGACTCTGAAAAAGCGGGTACTACACCTGATAAAAAAACATTAGATAAGTGGCAGCAAGATAATATCAGAAAGCGTCAATTAGATAATCTTGGTGAAGAAAATAAACAATTTATAGAAGAATTAAGTATGGTAGACAATGATGTGTGGAATGAGCGCATTGTCAGTAGAAATATTGAAATAAATCCAAAATCGCTTAATCAAATTAAGAAGTCATTGAGTTTAGACGCAAAACAGTATGAACTAGCTCAGACTCGAGAAATTTTCGAAAGGGCTGATGTGGACGTAGAAACGCTTTTAGAGCTTCTGAGTATTTCAGATGCTGCTTGGAGCGGTAGAGTCAGTGCCGATAATTTATTATCAATAAAAAAAACAAATGAAATAAAAAAATATATTGAATTAGAAGAAAAAACTTATCAAAAAATGAAAGAACGAGGCTTGTTAGCTGGTAAGGAAGCTTGGGGGGATAGAAACTTTAGTTACAGTGAGGATATGCTTTTAGCTTCTTTGTCTGAAGCAATTTACGCAGACGCCAAATTCTTTTTAAATACTAAAAATACAAAAGGGCAAGTTTTAAAAGTAGAAGATGCAATAACAATTTCTCAAATAAAATGTATAGATTTTAAAGCAGAAATGTCTAATGCTTTAAAACCCGGACAGAATTATGAAACAGTTCTCAATGAAATTCTGTTAAAAAATCTGAAAAAATTATCGAGAAATCATCGCAGAGAAGTTTTAGATACAATTATACAGTACAGAGGAGAGGTATTCTATGATAATTTGAGTGAAATTGTCAAATCCCTTTATGAAGAAACTTTAGTTTTGGTCGGCGCCGAAAAAAAAGCTTTCCAATCTAATTTGCGAGAAATTCAAGCATATTCAAAAACATGTAAAACAGAAGTTCTAGAAGTTTCGCAACAAATTTCTACAAATAAACTACTTGAGAGTATAAAAAATAAATTAAAAGAGCAAAATTTTACAGAAGAAGAAATAGCAGAGAAACTTCCAATAATAGCAGACTACTTTGGCTTTTCGATAACTCAATGTAACGGTAAAGAACAAATTACAGACTACCCTTCAGTAAAAGTGGGTACAAAAAGAAAATTGGACAGCTCTTTACATGAGTTTGTAGAAAAGCATATACGACCGTTAATTGAAGAATATAACAGTGTAGAAAAAAATCGAGTTACTATATCAAATAATTCTGAACTGAGTGAACGAGTCAATCAATTGTTAGTCACTTTACCGGAGTTACGCTGTCTTATCGATAGGGAAAACGGAAAAGATTTTATAGATGCGATAAACACTATTTTGTCACTTTGTAAAAGTGAAGAATTTAACAAATTGTCACAAAATAGAAAAGATACATTAGTGTTGGCTGCATTATTTCAGCATATTTCAATGGATAGCCGTCAATCAGCGTTAGATACACCATTTATCATTCAAAGGTTAAATTTACCTGCTTATGAGCAAAATTTGTTGTATACATTAATAAAATATCAAAATTGGCGACAAGTAATAGGTAATGATTATCAAATGCAAAAAACAGCTTTTGGAATCCGTTCTATGACTGCATTAGATGCATTTAGGATTTTAGCAAAAGCTGGTAGTACTGACGATAAAAATATAGATGCAATTAGTGATTTGTACTCGCCTATTATACAAAATTATGAGCGAACACAAATTGTATTGCCCCAAACCGTTATTCCCCGAGTGAAAAATCTTGAAAATGTGGATAAAAAACCTGATGGTGCTACTGTAATTAGATTGACTCCTGAAACTAATTTTGAGGCTATGGGTTTTGAAGCCGGTACAAATTACGATAATATGATTTATTTTGTGCATGCATTTGAAAACAAAAATCAACTGTCGCTGCTTACTGCCTTTAGAGTTATCGACAGTGAAGCGCTACTCAGTGTAACATGTTTAAAGCCTTCTCAACCGGAAATGTTTAAGTCGTCAGGTGTCATATTACATGTAGATATGCCGGATTTGCCAGTAGGCTATTTCTTAAATTATCGTTCAGGTAAAGGCAAAACTACAGATACTTTACTTCAGGATTATTTGCCTGATGGGTCATTGTATCATGAAAAACAAGAATATATTGCAAATTTAGTAAGAGAAACCAATCAGTTGTCTCCGAATGAATACAAAAGGCTTTGCGACTACGTACAAAGTGAAAACTGTATTACGTTGCAAGATATGTCAAATCTAACTTTTAAATGTGATGACGGCAGAGAAGTTAATGTTGCAGATATATACATGAGCAGTATGCAACAACTTTTTGCTAATTCTGAAAGGGCAAGAGCCATATATGGTCGAGGATATACAGAATTTTTATTGCAAAGACCGAGAATACAAGCTGTTTTATATTTAGAAAAAGAATACAAAAGTTACGAAGATTTTAAAGCTGCCAAACCATTTTTGGTTGAATATGCAATAGAACATGGTTTACCGATAATCGCAGTGCCAAACCCAAAAAAATAAATAATTTTGTTAATAAATTTATTAAGAATAATTAAGTTATTGTTTGTGATTTTAAAAATATGTTTTTTGAATTTATAATTAGGATACAGCCAATTGCTGGAATTTATTTTTTTTGTATTTGAAAAAAAAATAAAGATATGTGAGAGTTTGCTGATTTTATTTGTTGACTGAAATTTTTGTTTGATATAGATTTAGAATACTACTAAAGCAAAACATCAAGTGACTGATGTCACTGCAAAAGAAAAGGCAAAGGAACTAAAATAAAATGGCAACGCAGAAAAGACAAAGAATAAGAGTATGTTTAAAGGCTTACGACCACAAATTGATAGACGTATCAGCTGATAAAATAGTGGAAGCAGCAAAGAGAACAGACGCAAAAGTAGCCGGACCAATACCCTTGCCGACAAGAAGACGTATATACTGTGTTTTGAGATCTCCTCACGTAGATAAAAAATCAAGAGAGCATTTTGAAAGACGTATTCACAAGAGAATAATCGACATATACGATCCGACTCCTCAGACTACGGAAGAACTTTGTAAAATGGATGTATCAGCAGGTGTTGATATTGAGATTAAACAATAGTCTTTCGGTAATTACAGACAATTAATCATTGAATGTGATCTACAGGGCAAAAGTATTGGTAGCGCTCACAAGTGGTTGCAAACGCAGTTTAGCAACGGACACGATGAAAAAACAATTACTTAATTAATAAAAAATTTTATAAATAAATAATAAAGACAACGAATTAATTTTATAGATGTTAAGTAATTTAGAGCCTCGGAGGCATTTTAGATGGCGACAATCTAGATAAAACTGGAAAATCGAAGAATGTTAATGGACGCTCGCAAGAAAAAGAAGAAAGGTAAGAAATGACCACGAAAGAACTTCGACTAGGAGTAATAGGTAAAAAATTAGGAATGACCCAAGTTTTCGACAATCAAGGTTTGGCTATTCCTGTAACGGTTATCAAGGTTGATCCTCTTGTAGTTACTCAAGTAAAAACTGTGGAAACAGATGGATACAATGCAATACAAGTAGGCTTAGTGCCTGCAAAGGACAAGCATTTAACAAAGGCTCAAATCGGACATTTTGCAAAGAATAAACTAGATAAGTATAGAGAATTAAGAGAATTCAGAGTCGAAAATCCGAGTGCATTTGAGGTTGGACAAAAAATAGATTTATCAGTTTTGTCGGATATAGAAAAGGTAGATGTTTCAGGAAAATCTATAGGTAAAGGTTTTCAAGGTACAGTAAAAAGATGGAACTTCGGTCGTGGACCAATGGGTCATGGCTCAAAAAACCACAGAGAGCCTGGTTCAATTGGTGCAGGTACTACTCCAGGACGTGTTATCAAAGGTAAAAAAATGGCTGGCAATATGGGTAACGAAAAAGTTACTATTACGAAATTAAAAATCGTTCAAATAGATAGTGAAAACAATTTATTGTTAGTGAAAGGGTCAGTGCCCGGTTCAGAAGGCAGATTGGTTACAGTTTTGCCCTCAAGAACTAAATGGAACTAACGAAAAAAAGGTAAGGTTACTAGACTTATCAACAAAAAAGTAATAAGGAACAAAAAAATGTCAAAAGAAATAACAATATTAAGTGCAACCGGAAAACAGCTCGGACAAATATCATTAGATGATAATGTATTTGGAGTTGAGCCTAATATTCATGTAATGCACTTGGCATTAAGAAGACAATTAAATAACTCCAGAGCCGGAAGTGCTAATTCTAAAACAAGAGCTGAAGTTGTAGGAGGCGGAAGAAAACCTTGGAGACAAAAAGGTACAGGTCGTGCTCGTGCAGGTTCATTAACAAGCCCATTGTTCGCAGGCGGTGGTGTTATATTTGGACCTAAGCCGAGAGATTATAGTTTTTCAATGCCCCAGAAGGCTAGAAGATTGGCATTGAGGTCAGCTTTATCAGCAAGATTGTCAAACACGGTTGTAGTTAAGGATTTTTCAGAAATAACTGAACCTAAGACAAAATTGATGGTATCGGCATTGAAATCATTAAATATTTCAGGAAAAATTTTGATTATTGCTGATACAAAAGCAGCTGAAAATCAATATTTAGAATTATCAGCAAGAAATATTCCGAGTTTAAAAATTATTATACCTTCAAATTTGAATGTAAAAGATTTATTAGAAGCCGATAATCTTCTTATTACAGAGTCTGCAATAATTGAAATAACAGAAAGATTGTCGAAATAGTAGCAATCAACACGAAATAAGAAAGGTGCTATTCAGATGAGCATACAAAAAGATAACAAAGAAAAATTATATGATATATTGAAAAAGCCGTTGGTTACAGAAAAATCAATGAACGGTACTCAATACAATCAATATACGTTTGAAGTGGCTGATAATGCTACAAAGAATGAAATTGCACAAGCAATGGAATTGGCTTTTCCAGGAAGAAAAGTTAAAAAAGTAAGAACTGTATATATGCCCTCACATTCAAAACGTGTTGGCTACAAGGTTGGTAGAACTCAATCAAGTAAGAAAGCAATTATTACAATTGAAGGCGAACCAATTTCAGAATTGATAGGAGCATAACAAATGGCAATTAGAATAATAAATCCTACATCACCAGGTCAAAGAGGCATGAGTAAAAGTGATTATGCTGAAATAACTACTGATACTCCCGAAAAGTCTTTATTGAAATCGCAAAGTAAAAAAGCCGGTAGAAATAATACTGGTCGTATCACTTGTCGTCACAAGGGTGGTGGTCATAAAAGAAAATACAGAGTGATAGACTACAAACGTGAAAAATTTGGTGTAGAAGGTGTTGTTAAAACAATCGAGTATGATCCAAACAGAAATGTTAGAATTTCTTTGATATTTTATGTAGACGGTGACAAAAGATATATCTTGACGCCTGAAGGATTGAATGTTGGTGATAAAATTATCAGTGGTCCGAATTCAGACATACAAGTTGGGAATGCGTTGCCACTAGAGTTGATACCGTTAGGTACACATGTTCACAACATTGAATTAGAAGCTGGTCGAGGCGCAAAAATGGTTCGTGCAGCTGGTCTTTCAGCCCAAATCATGGCAAAAGAAGGAAATTATGTAACGATAAAAATGCCTAGTTCCGAAATGAGAATGGTTCGCAAAGAATGTTTAGCAACGATTGGTGTATTGGGTAATTCAGAATTTAAGAATTTATCAATAGGTAAAGCAGGTCGCACACGTCATTTAGGTATAAAACCTACAGTTCGTGGTGTAACGATGAATCCTTGTGATCACCCACACGGTGGTGGTGAAGGCAAGACAGGTCCAGGCGGTCATCCAAAGACGCCTTGGGGGCAACCGGCTCTTGGTAAAAAGACAAGAAACAGTAAGAAAGCATCTAGCAAGTATATTGTAAGAGCTAGAAAATCAAAATAATAATCCAATAGGTTGAAAGCCTATGACAAAAGCCAGAGGTGGTAAAATAAAATTAATTAAGAACTAGTTTTATAAAAGACAAAATCCCCTCAATCGAACAAAAAAAGGAGAAATTAATGGCTCGTTCACTAAAAAAAGGTCCATACGTTCATGAATCATTGCAGAAGAAAATTCAAAAGATGAATGACGCTGGTGAAAAGAAGATGATAAAAACATGGTCAAGAGCATCAATGATAGTACCTGATATGTTGGGACATACTATAGGTGTTCATAATGGTAAAGCACATGTACCTGTATATATAACAGAACAAATGGTAGGACATAAACTTGGAGAGTTTGCACCGACTAGATTGTTCAGAGGTCATGCAGGACAAGATAAAACAGCGAAAAGGAAGTAGAACCATGCAAGAAAGTAAGGCAAAACAAACTGATATAAAGATGACAGCACGCAAATTACGTAGAGTGATTAATGAAGTGCGAGGTAAATCAGCACAAGAAGCAGTAGAAATATTGAAATTTATGCCATATTTTGCAGCTCGTGTAGTAGAAAAGAACATTAAAGACGCAATGGCAAATGCTGTAACTAAATATGGTGCAAATCATGAACCGTTAAAAGTTGCAGAAATATTTGCTGATGAAAGTGTAACTTATAAAAGAGGTAAGCCAAGAGCACAGGGAAGAATGTACAGAAGACTCAAACGTACTTCACATTTGACTGTAAGACTTGCCAGTAGTGTAAAGTAAGAAATTAAAAAATAAGGAGACATAAAGTTGGGACAAAAGACACATCCAACCGGATACAGAGTAGGTATAATTCAACCGTGGCGAAGCACTTGGTTCGCTAAAAAGGAATATCCGCAATTTTTAGCAGAAGATGCAAAAATAAGAAAATTTTTAAAGAAGAAACTATACACAGCTGGTATAAGTAAGATTATGATAGGTCGTACACCGATGAATGTAAATATTACTTTAGTTACCGCAAAGCCTGGTGTAGTAGTCGGACGTGGCGGTCAAGGCATTGATGAATTGAGAATGACTGTTGCAAAAATGATAAACAAAACGGTCACATTAGATGTTGTAGAAGTTGCGAGAATAGACGCAGATGCTCAGTTGGTAGCAGAGTCAATAGCATTACAACTTGAAAAACGTATTGCATTTAGACGAGCAATGAAGCAAGCGGTTCAAAGAACAATGCGTTCTGGCGTTCAAGGTATAAAAATAATGGTTTCAGGTCGTTTAGGCGGCGCTGAAATAGCTCGAAGTGAGTGGGTTAAAGAAGGTCGTATTCCGCTTCAGACATTAAGAGCAGATGTAGATTATGGATTTATTGAAGCTGATACAATAATGGGCAAAATAGGCGTTAAAGTTTGGATATTCAAAGGTTTGTTAATGCCCAATGAAAAAGCAGATATGAATTTAAAATCTAAAAAGAGTGGTGGTCCTCAATCGTTTGACGATAAAGGGACTGGCAGAAGACGTCCTAAACGTGGTGGACGTCCGGCAATTGAAACTGAAACCGCAGAATAGTCGGTTGTACAAAAACTAAAAGAAAATAATAGGAGCGCAAACAAAATGTTAATGCCCAAAAAGACAAAATATCGTAAGAAAATGAAGGGAAGAATGAATGGTTCAGAGACTCGTGGAACTGAACTTGAATTCGGTCGTTATGGTTTACAAGCAGCTGAGCCTGCTTGGATCACCAGTCGTCAAATAGAAGCTGCCAGACGAGCAATGACTCGTGAAATCAAACGTGGTGGTAATGTTTGGATAAAAATATTCCCAGATAAGCCAATAACCGCAAAACCTGCTGAAACTCGTATGGGTAAGGGCAAAGGTAATCCTGAATATTGGGTAGCTGTTGTAAAGCCAGGTCGTATAATGTTTGAACTGGACTTTGATGACAGAGATGTGGCAGTTAATGCGTTGAAACTTGCAGCGCAAAAGCTTCCAATTAAGGTAAAAATAGTTGAAAAGGCTGTTGTTATCTAGTTCTTTGAAATTAAATTCGAGAAGCATTTATTAAAATAATAAAAGTTAGCTCACATAAAATAAAAAGGGAAAGCCAATGTTTATTGAATAAAGCAAAGGTTAGACCGTAAAAAATAAAAGGGAAAGCCGAAGTCGGTTAGAAAAAGCGGAGGTTGTCCCACATAAAATAAAAAGGGAAAGCCAATGTTTATTGAATAAAGCAAAGGTTAGACC
>CAZTVM010000046.1:0-2063 GCA_964617065.1 uncultured Muribaculaceae bacterium | reverse complement strand
GCAAAAAGTTAAAAAGGTGAAAAAATGAAAATTCAAGAAATGCGTGAAAAAACAATAGATGAATTGTCAAAAGTTATTATAGACTGTAAAAAAGAGCTTTTTGATTTGAGATTGCAAAAAACATTGAACAAATTAGAAGACACTTCAAAGATTGAAAAGGCGAGGAAGACTGTAGCGAAAGCAAAGACAGTTATCGCTGAAAAGATGGCAGGAAAAGTAGTTGTTTCAAAGCAAGTGTCAGCGAATACTGATGTTGTAGTAGAAGAAGCTAAGCCTGTCAAAAAGACGAGAAAAACGACTAAAAAAGAAGAAAATGATGAGGTAGCTGAAAATGCCTAAGAAGGAAAAACAAGGAATTGTAATAAGTAACAAAATGGACAAAACCGCAGTAGTTAAAGTTGCTGAATACAATCAACATCCAAAATACAAGAAGATTATAGAAACTACAAATTCAGAAAACGTTTGTAATATTGGCGATGTAGTAAGGATAGTTGAGTCTCGTCCTTTGTCAAGTGACAAGAGATGGGTTGTTGCAGAAATTGTAACAAAGGCTAATTAATAATCGTAAAAACGATAAAGGAACAATGAATTATGATACAACAAGAAACTAGATTAGCAGTAGCTGATAATACAGGTGCAAAAGAGTTATTGTGCATCAGAGTAATGGGAAGCTCGAATAAGAAATTTGCCGGAATTGGTGATGTAATAGTGGCTACAGTAAAAGCCGCAACACCAAATCAAGCAGTCAAGAAATCAGAAGTTGTAAAAGCTGTAATAGTCAGAACGAAAGCAGATATAAAGCGTGCGGACGGTTCAGTAATACGTTTTGATGAGAATGCGGCAGTAATAATAAATAAGGACGGAAATCCTCGTGGAACTCGTGTTTTTGGTCCAGTAGCCAGAGAGTTGAGAGATAAAAATTTCATGAAGATAATATCTTTGGCACCGGAGGTAATTTAGGAAATGGCGATTATGAAAAAAACAGTAAAAAAAGGAAACAATTTGCATGTAAAAGCTGGCGACAGAGTCGTGGTGTTGTCAGGTAAAAACAAAGGCAAAATTGGTAATATTACAAAAGTTATGGCTTCTGCATCAAAAGTAGTTGTTGAAGGCGTTAATATGGTAACAAAAGCACAAAAACCAAATCCAATGGCAGGTATACAAGGTGGTTTAATTCAGATGGAAGCAGCTTTGGATTCCTCAAAAGTAATGGTTATATGCCCTGGTTGCGAAAAACCGACAAGGATCAAACACGAAGTAGTTGAAGGTAAGAAAGTACGTGTTTGTAAAAAATGTGGTGAAAAACTGGATGTGTAAGCTTTTAGCTTCACTCCTATAAATAAGGAACAAGATAATGACATTAACTAAAGATTTAAGAACAAGATATAAAGAAGAAGTTGTAAAAGCTTTGACTGAGAAGTTTAACTATTCAAATATATATGAAGTGCCTAAATTGCATAAAATAGTATTGAATATGGGCGTAGGAGAAGCTTGTCACAACTCAAAGTTGGCAGAAAATATTGTTTTACAGTTAACTAAAATTGCAGGACAAAAAGCTATGTCAACAAAAGCTAAGAAATCAATTGCCTCTTATAAATTAAGAGAAGGTATGCCGGTAGGTACAATGGTTACGCTTCGTGGCGAAAGAATGTATGATTTCTTACAAAAGTTAATTTGTGTAGTTTTGCCTCGTATTCGTGACTTTAGAGGGATTAGTCCTAAAAGTTTTGATGGCAGAGGTAATTACACATTAGGGTTGAAAGAACAAACCTTATTCCCTGAGATCTCATACGAAGAAGTTGATGTAGTTGCAGGTATGAATATATCTGTTATTACAACTGCAAAGACAGATGAGGAAGCTAGAGAACTTTTAGCTTTGTTAGGAATGCCGTTTAAAAAGTAGCACAAAAATCAGCTGATGTTCTATTAAACTATGCAAAGGCTGACCTACTTAATAAAAAAAAGGAAACCAATGTAAATTAGAACAAGCAAAGGTTGACCT
Organism: uncultured Muribaculaceae bacterium; assembly: GCA_964617065.1. Taxonomy (GTDB): domain Bacteria; phylum Cyanobacteriota; class Vampirovibrionia; order Gastranaerophilales; family Gastranaerophilaceae; genus JAVBNU01. Next base: position 61 of record CAZTVM010000046.1, on the reverse strand, counting down.
ACTTAGTAAAAAAAAGGAAACCAATGTAAATTAGAACAAGCAAAGGTTGACCTACTTAGTA
>CAZTVM010000045.1:0-14482 GCA_964617065.1 uncultured Muribaculaceae bacterium | reverse complement strand
GAACCCTCGACATCCGGTTTTGGAGACCGACGTTCTACCAACTGAACTAAGGACGCCTATTTCCAGACGACTGTTTTGTTGGTTATTTAGTTTCTTTATGTAATGTATGAATTTTACAGAAAGGACAGTATTTTTTGAGTTCAATCCTTTCTTTTATATTTTTTTTGTTTTTAGTTGTGGTGTAGTTTCTTCTTTTGCATGTTTCGCATGCCAGAACTACCATTTTGTCATTTTTACCTTTGATTCCCATTTTGTTTACCTTTTCTGTTTGGTTAGTATATGTAAAATTTTTCTTAATCAATACAAAACTATAGAATGTCTGTTTTCATGATTGCCGATTTTTTAAGCTATATCTGTATTTCTCCTCGGCGAACCCTTGACATTCTATTTTGCAAGGATATCTTGATAAACATTCTACATTAAACATTATTTTTTGAAAAGCATTTGCTTTACAAAAATCAATATTTTATTTTCAATAATAAATAAAGTTTTGTAAAAAAAATGTGAAGATTTAGTTTATAAGTGATTAACTTTTATATTTAGAGTAATATAATTGTTGTAAAGTAAGATTGGTAAAAAAGATTAAAGGTGAAATTTGAAAACTGCGATTTATCCTGGAAGCTTTGACCCTATAACAAAGGGGCACTTAGATGTATTAGAAAAAGCGTCAAAAATGTTTGACAAAATAATAATTGCTGTTTTACAAAACCAATCCAAAACAGGGTTTTTACCGGTTGAAGATAGAGTAAAGTTGATTAAAGACTCTGTTAAACATCTTGAGAATGTAGAAGTTGACCATTTTGACGGTTTGACTATTGATTATGCGCACAAAATGGGAGCGACAATTTTATTGAGAGGGTTGCGAGCTGTTTCTGATTTTGAATATGAAATGCAACTTTCTCAAACTAACAATGCTATTGCACCTGATATCACGACTGTTTTTTTGATAACAAAACCAAAGTACAATTTTATATCATCCAGTATCGTCAAAGAAATTGCATTTGCAGGAAAAGATGTATCGAAATTCGTTCCTCCGGCTGTTGTTGAATACTTAAACAAAACTAATTAGTTATATTTATAATAAAGAAAGGTAAAAATTATGTCACAGCTTAAAGTAAAAGATCTTTTGTTAAGAGCAAATTATTTGTTAGACAAGTGTTTTCCTATTGTTCCCGGATTCGCTATTATTAAAAGAACAGATATGGAAAGAATTTTGGATAAATTAGACGCTTCTTTGCCTGAGGATTTGAAAGAAGCTGAAAGAATTTTAAATAGAAAAGCTCAAATGCTGCAAGACGCTCAAAATCGTGCAGACAGAATTATTTTGGACGCTCAAAGTGAATCTAATCGTCTTTTAAGTGAATCAGAGTTGCTTCGTGCTGTTCAAGCAGAAGCTGTGAAAGTAAAAGAGCAAGTCATCGCTGAGTGTGATGAAATGAAAAGACAAACATTGGGTGAAATAGAGACGCTTAAAATCAATGCTACAAACGAAGCCATAAAAATTAGAGAAGGTGCTGAAAATTATGCAGAGCAGGTACTCAATAATTTGGAACAAGACTTAGAACACTTGCAAACTGTAGTTAAAAATGGTCAAGATTACTTGGAGCAAATGAAAATGGAATCACGTAGCTCACTACCTAATATTAGACCTCAACAAGAAGTTATCGAAAATGACACTGAGTACGTTTATGATTAATCCAATATATTTTTGATTGTAAACAAAATGTGTGTATGTGATAATTATTATTGTGATATAGGCAAAAATAAAAACAAAAGGAGAGAAAAATGCCAACATTTATTGAAGATGTAAAAGCAAGACAAATTTTAGACTCACGTGGCAACCCGACCGTGGAAGTAGACGTGAAATTATCATGCGGTGTTGTCGGACGTGCAGCCGTGCCTTCAGGTGCTTCTACGGGTATCTATGAAGCTCTTGAACTAAGAGATAATAATAATGCAGTTTATTGTGGTAAAAGCGTTTTACAAGCTGTTGAAAACGTAAATACACTTATCGCCGCTGAATTAATCGGTGAAGACGCTGCTAATCAATATGAAATTGATAGAATAATGCTTGAACTTGACGGCACAGAAAATAAAAGTAAATTAGGCGCAAATGCTATTTTAGGTGTGTCATTAGCAACAGCTAAAGCAGTTTCATTAGCTTATGAAATGCCTCTGTATAGATACCTAGGCGGAATAAACGCAGTCGTATTACCGGTTCCAATGATGAATATTTTAAACGGCGGTGCTCATGCCGACAACAACGTTGATATTCAAGAATTTATGATAGCTCCTGTCGGTGCTAAATCATTTGAACAAGCTTTGAGAATGGGTGCTGAAACTTTCCATGCGTTGAAAAAAGTACTTAATTCTAAAGGTTTAGTTACTTCTGTAGGTGATGAAGGCGGTTTCGCCCCTAATCTTTCCAGCAACGCTGAAGCATTAGATGTTATTATTACGGCTATAGGCAACGCTGGTTACACTACTGAACAAATTAAAATTTGTTTAGATGTTGCTTCTTCTGAATTCTATGAAGATGGCAAGTATGTTTTAGCCGGCGAAGGTAAAACATTGAATAGAGAACAAATGGTTGAGTTTCTAGCTGACTGGGTTGAAAAATATCCTATTATATCTATCGAAGATGGCATGGCTGAAGAAGACTACGAAGGCTGGAAATTGTTGACTGACAAGCTTGGCAATAAATGCCAATTAGTTGGCGACGATTTGTTCGTTACAAATACAAAACGTTTAGCTGATGGTATAAAAAGAGGAATTGCTAATTCAATTCTTATCAAAGTTAACCAAATTGGTACGTTGAGCGAAACATTGTCAGCTATTAACATGGCGCATGAAGCAGGTTATACAGCTATTTCTTCTCACAGAAGCGGTGAAACAGAAGATACATTTATTGCTGATTTAGCAGTTGCTACAAATTGCGGTCAAATTAAAACAGGCTCAGCTTCTCGTTCTGACAGAATTGCGAAATATAACCAATTAATCAGAATTGAACAAGAGTTAGGCTCCGCTGCTAGATATATGGGACTTCAAGCTTTTAACGGTCAAAAAGCTACCCAAAAAGAATGCTGCTGTAGTTGTAAATAATTGCAGTAAGTATTTTTTGATTGATATTTTAACAGAAGACTGAATTTCAGTCTTCTGTTTTGTTTTAGTTTATAATTGTCAAAAATTTACAGCGTGGCAAAAAATATTGATGTTTTTTACGGTCAATTCAAACCTAGTCAGCAAATCCGATGCAGTCTTTGTGAGGAAATTTATGGTGGTTTTCTAATTTACAAAGCCTACGAGCAAACATTCATTTGAAATTACTCTTTTCATTCGTTTTAATGCTCGTAGCTCTGTTTGTCTGATACATTCTTTTGTAACGCCATAAAGTTTTCCAATTTCTTCAAGTGTTCGTTTTTCCAAATTATTTATACCAAATCGCCACTGGATAACCTGTTGTTCCCGCTCTTTTAATTTTGACAAAACTGCAGCTAAGTCGTTCTTTAGCGCTTCATCTTCGAGTTTTGAGTAAATATTATAGTTTTCATCTTCTAAAATGTCGCTAAGTTGAATATCACTGCCATTGTGCATTTCTCGTTTTGCATCAATAGATATGGATTGAGTGTATGCGTTCAAATAGTTATCAATTTTTTCGACTGAAAGATTCATTTTTTGAGCGACTTCGTCGACTTTTACAGATTTATTAAATTTTTGTTCCATTTCTCTGCGTAATTTCGAAAATCTCGAGAGTGTTTCTTGAATGTATACAGGAATTTTTACGCAAAAAGATTGTTCTGAAATTGCTTTGAACATTGCTTGTCGTATCCACCATGCTGCGTAAGTGCTAAATTTATAGCCATACTCAAAATTAAACTTGTCAACGGCGGTCATTAACCCTAAATTGCCTTCTTGGATTAAATCAATCATCGGTACATTCGATTTGTGGATACATTTGCGAGCGATATTTACAACTAATTTTAAGTTAGCTTTGATTAATTCTTTTTTTGCTTCGTTGTCACCTTTTTTTATACGTATTGCTAACGCTTTTTCTTCTGCTGGAGAAAGTGATTTAAAATTAGCTATTTTTCTTAAATAATCATTAAACGAGTTTTCTCCACCTTGGGGAATCACGCTATTTAAAGCCGGTACTGTCTTAAATACTGATTTTTTACACATACAAAACGCTCCTATCTTAATTTTTGCACGACAATTACACAGACTATATCGATGTAATTAGTTCTGCACTGCAACATAAGCCTTATAACCCATTAGATTCGGCTGCTTTACCCAAAACACAAACATAAATCTTATATATTTAATATATCATTATTTATATAAAAATACAATTGTTTTATAAAGATTTGTAAACACGAATATAGGGAAATAAGTATTATGCTTAACAAAGCTTAACATAATTTAAGCTCGGCGCTAAGATGTAATTATAGAAATACATCCAGAGCCGCAATCAAGTCTGCTTTTAACGCCAATTGGCAAAGTTAATTTTTCTTTTTCATGACCAATTTTGAAACCTGAAATAATTGGTAATTTTGTATTCTGTGCAAATTTTGACAAAAAATTGTTAAAATATTTTTCGTTGTCAATATTTGTAAAATCTCCTAGCACTAAGGCTTTTACGTGTTTTTTAATATTGTCACAATTGAAAAGTTGCGTAATCATTTTATCGATTTTGTAGACCGGCTCATTAATATCTTCAAGAAATAAAATAGTTTCATTTTGCAGAATTAAATTTCCGCCAAGCATAGACGTAAGTGTGGCGAGATTCCCGCCAAGCAGGTATGCTTCGATATTTTGTTTGTTGTAAATTTTAGAGTTTTTTTCACAATAAAATTCATGAACACGATTTTCAATCGAGTCAAAAAATGCTGCTTCCGTAAATGGCGTCACTTCCTCAGCAAAATCGCAGCATGCCATCGCTCCATGATAAGTAATCATGCCTGTTTTTAGGTATATTGCTACTAATAATGCTGTGATATCTGAATAACCTACAAAAATTTTTGGATTATTTTTGATTAAATTATAGTTAATTTTGTCGAGTATGCGAATTGAGCCGTAACCACCACGAGTGGCGAGGATAGCGTCAATAGAATTGTCGCTGAAAAAATTGTTAAGAGCTTGCGCTCGAGCGTTGTCATTACCTGCTAAATAGTCTTCTGCTAGGTATGATGTGTTAGAAATGACTACATTATAGCCTTTGTCGGTAAAATATTTTTTTGCTAATTCAAGTTTTTTTAAGCAACTGTCGTCCAAATTTCCTGCAACAGAGAGCAACCCGATTGTATCACCTTTTTTTAATGGTTTTGGTTTAATTATGTTCATATTTAGCACTTTATCCTGATTTTCGATTATAATTATACTATGACATGTGAGTGAATGTCTAAATTTTGGAATTAATATGAGTGAAAAATATATACCTTTATATCGTAAATATCGTCCACAAACCTTTTATGATTTAATTGGACAAGAACATATTACGACTGCGTTGTCAAATGCGATTGAGCTAAACAGAATATCGCATGCTTATTTATTTTGTGGTCCAAGAGGTACCGGCAAAACGTCTTCAGCACGTATATTAGCGAAGTCATTGAATTGTACAGAAGGTCCGACTTTAAATCCTTGCGGAAAGTGTCCGAGTTGCGTTGATATTACGAATTCGACGCCAATGGACGTTATCGAAATCGACGCTGCAAGCAACCGTTCAATTGATGACACGCAAAAAATACTAGAAAAAATACAGTACGTACCTGTTCATGGCAAGTATAAAATATATGTAATTGACGAGGTTCACATGCTCTCTACGACTTCTTTTAATGCGCTTCTGAAAACGCTCGAAGAACCACCAGAAAATGTAATATTTATTCTTGCAACGACAGAGCCTCAAAAAGTATTGGAGACAATTATTTCTCGTTGTCAGCGTTTTGATTTTAGAAGAATTACAACAGAGGATATCGTTAAACGTTTGAGATTTATATCTGACGAAGAAAAAATAAATATTACTGATGAAGCATTGAGCGCCATTGCGAGAAGTTCAGCAGGTGGCATGCGAGATTCGCTGTCTTTATTAGACCAAGTTAGTATACTTGATGTCAAAAAACAAATAGATATAGCAGACATTGATAATTTGTTAGGTAAAATTTCAAATGATTTTTTGTATAATTTAATAGAAAATATTATTTCTCAATATGCCAACGAGTCAATAAAATTAATTGATGAAATATACAACAAAGGCAATGAACCCTCACAAGTTATTACTAATTTAATACAATATATGAGAAATTTGCTTGTATTGAGAAACGTTGAAGACATTGCTGTAGCAACAGATTTGACCCAACTGAATGAACATTATATAAAAAAGATGAAAGAACAAGCGCAAAAATGTACTTCTGAGCAAATAATTTTTTTAATAGAAAAATTATCAAATTATTTGAAAGAGTTGAGAACAGCTACTAATCGTTATTTGTGGCTAGAGTTGTGCATTATCGATTTGTCGACATCTTGTTTTAGTAGTTATAGTGAATTGATGGAACGGATTGAAAAATTAGAAGCTTCAATAAGCTCAGGGAATTGTACACCATCAGAACGTAAAATATTAAAACCTGTGCAAAACAGTGTGTCTTTAAAAGTTTCTCCGGCTCCGCAACTGAATGAAAGCGTACAAGAAATAGACAGATCAGTAAAACCTGAACCTCAAAAACAAGCTACTCAAACTCAATCAAATGTACCTGCTATTAAGTATTCTGCCACAGATGACGATTGGCAAGGTATTTTAGCAAACATTGAGCATACACCATCAAAAGTATTATTTTCTACAAAAGCTTTCCCCGTAGAAATTTCAGCTGAAAAAGTTGTTTTAGCCTTTTCGAATGAAATACAAGTTTTGCAAGCTAAGGATACAAATAAGATTGCTGCAATTCAAGCAGCAGTCGATAAATTTTTTGGTAAAGCAGGTGTAAACGTGCAAATTAGGCAACAAACTGACGACGAAAAGCAAAAAATTAAAACCCCAACACAATTTGATAAAAAAAAAACTAATGTAATTTCTGCTAAATCAGACGAGGAATCACCGAGACAAGTAAAAGACGAGGAAGATGAAAATTCTTACTATGATTCGCTGTTAGCGCAAAATAATGAAGAAAAAAAAATTGAAGAAATATCAGTAGAAGATTATTCAGACCAAGCTAACTTAGCGTTGGACTTGTTTAATGGGAAATATATAGATTAAAATATTTCATTAAACGCTTTGTCTAACGCACCTTTACTGATTTCAAATATTTTTTTCGTTCCGTTTACTGCCTCATCATAAAAATTTTTATCTTGCAAAAATTTAATTAAAAAATCAGTAAATTGTTTTTGACTGTGCACTATAACAGCCGCTTTCATTTGTGTGAGCGTTTTATAGATATCTTTAAAGTTAAAAACTGTATCACCGCTAATCACCGGCACGCCCCAGATGTTAGCTTCTAATGGATTGTGTCCACCTGTATTAGAAAAACTGCCACCTATAAATGCAATATAAGCAAGTGAATAAAGTTTAGCAAGTTCCCCCATTGTGTCGAGCATTATTATGTCGTTATTTTCAAAATTATTATCATTGCTGCGTTTTCCGTAGCTTAAATTAGTGGTTTTAATTAAATTTTCAACCTGTTCGTATCTTTGAGGGTGTCGAGGCGCAATGAGTAATTTCAACGAGGGTTCATTTTTTTTTGCTTCTAAAAAAGTTTCAATAGCGATTTCGTCTTCGCCACTATGTGTGCTGGCTGCGACAAAAAGTTTTTCATTTGTTAAGCCCATTTTCGTGCGAAGTTGCTCAATTTCACTGCCATTTAAACTTTTTTCAATATCAAATTTTAAATTTCCCATAATGGATACTTTCGATGGTGGTGCTCCAATACTTATTATTCTTTCAACGTCGCTTTCCGTTTGCATCATTATTTTTGTATAATTTTTAAAAACTTCCTTCAAGAAAAAAGAGATTTTTTTGTAGCCTTTGTGCGAATTCGGTGAAATTCTGCCATTTAATATAAAAATAGGAATATTTCTTTTAGCCGCATATTTGGAGAAATTAGGCCAGATTTCAGTTTCAGCGATAATAATTTTGTCAGGTTCGGTAAAATTTAAAAATTTATTAACACTAAAAGCAAAATCGTAAGGGAAGTACAAAATTTCTGTTGTAAAATCTTTCAGTTTGTTATTAGCGACTTCTTGACCTGTTTTAGTTGTTGTCGTTAGTATTATTTTATAATTAGGGGAAGTAGAAGATAATTTTTTTACGAAATTTTCAATAGCGTTGACTTCTCCAACAGAAACAGCGTGAATGAGAATTGTTTGAGTTGTATTGTCAGTATTTTTTTTAGATTTGTAGAAGCCTAGTTTTTGGAAAAAACCAGCACTGAGTTTAGGACTATACAAAAAAATAAAAGGCACAAACGGTAACGCCAACAGCGCTAAGAATGATAATCCCAAACTATATAAAAATATCATTTACACCTCACAGCAGCATATTTACTTTACAACTGTAACTTAACTATAAGCTACATGCAAATAATAATTTATGTGTTTATGCAAAAAAATTTAAGCTAAGACAAAAATAGAGAAGTGCTTAATATAAAATGCACTTCTCATTATTTTTAAAATCCCACTCTACTAAAGTATCAGCTTAATGTGTATTATCTTTTAGCTATTGTGGTTGGCACCAAACTCCGTCACTGATAAATTTTTTCTTTTGAGATTCAGCGGAAAGATTAACCGTGCTGGGAGTAAAAATAAATACGGTGTCATTAATCTTTTGTTGGTTGCCACCAAGTGCATGCGTTGCGCCGCATAAAAAATCAACTATTCTTAGAGATTGGTCTTTATCCAATAAATGTAGATTTAAAATTATGGTTTTCTTTTCTTTTAAGTGTTTCACAATTCCTACAGACTCATCATAAGAGCGAGGTTCACTTACTATTACTTCATAACCACGATAATTTGGATGAGCTACGACTTTAGCGCCAAAATCTTTAGACTTATCAGGCGTAGAGGCATACATAGTATCTAAAGCCAAATTTCTATCGACAGGGTATTCATCACCATCGCCGTTTATTAATTCTGTAAAAATATCGTCTTCACCTTCATTTTTTTCAAATCCTTGCGACAAAAACTTAATTATGTCTTGAACTTTGCTAGTAATTCCTGCCAATTTATTTTCCTCCATTTTATTATTAACTAAATAACTTTCTTCCTACTCTTAATATCGTAGAGCCGTTGCATGCGGCAATTTTATAATCATTGCTCATCCCCATCGATATCTCTTTTAAATTATAGCCAAATTTCGTTTCAATAGTATCCTTTATTTGAATTATTTCTTGAAACAATTTCTTTAAGTACTTCTCATCGTTCGATAATGGCGCTATCGTCATTAATCCTTGAATATCAACTCCGTCGAGATTCTTTATTTTGCAAAATGCGTCTTCAATTTCATCTTTGCTGAAACCGAACTTTGAAACTTCGTCGGCATTGTTTATTTGCAAAAGTATTTTTTGCTTTATGCCTATAGAAGCTGACTCATTTGAAATTACTTCAGCGAGTTTTACCGAATCTACAGAATGGATTAAATCAAAAATTCCAACTGTTTTTTTGACCTTGTTCGATTGTAGATGACCGATTAAGTGAAAATTTACTTGCTTACGAATGTCATCAGGCAAATTCTCTATTTTTTCAAGTGCATCTTGAACTCTGTTTTCTCCAAAATCCCTGATACCGGCTTCATAGGCTTTTATCATATACTGTTCATCGAAATACTTTGTAACTGCTACTATTCTAGGTTTATAAGGTGCAATTTCTCGTTGTATCAGCGATAAGTTATCTGAAATCGTACTCATTTAATTCTATTTCCCCAACCGCAAACAACAACTTGTTTGTTCTTTTTTAATTATATGCAAGTTTTTATCTTAGTACAAATATTTGTTTAATATTCATTTGTCTTACTATACTAAATCATGTAAAACCATGTTGCTCATGAGTTTTAGCTAATTCACATTTCTTAATACTGTGTTTAAATTTCTCAACAATAACGCTATTTCTATTCATTACGATGTAAATAAATGTAACAAAATTATAAAAATCTGCAATTTTCATTTATTTTTTTACTTTTTATACATGTAGTACTTCTATGAGGTTTTTTGCATGTCTATACCGGCAGTTCAAGGAACAGGCTATAATCCCTATATAAATCAAGCAGCACTCGCAGGTCAAGCTGCTCAGTCTGGTGCGAATATTCAAAATCAACAAAGAACTTCACAGCCTACGGATAGTACTAATGCTGGCTCTCAGAATGTCAATGGCGGCGAAAATTTTTATACTAAACTAGCGGAACCGGGCTACGGTATTTCAGGTATAAATTTCGCTGAACCCTATAATAAAGGGCGGCAGGCAATTGCTCAACAATTAGACAGTAAATTCGGCAGTTTGGTTGGTAATGGTTTAGCGCCGGGTAGTAATTCGACTGGTGTCCATGGAGGCACTGGTGCTGGTTCCAATGTTTGTTATGTAGCTTAGTAAATCATGAATTTTATATAAAATTGAACTGAACCCTAAAAACTAGACAAAGAAAGAAAAGTCGGTTTTAGGGTTTCTGTTCAGTTGAAAAATGTCGTCTTTTAATTTCGGGTAATAATAAGGTTCGTCCATGCTGAAAGCATAAACGGGAATCCATTTTGCAACAACTTCAAAAAGTTCATTCATATCTCGCCCCATTGAGTGAATAATTTTTATTTTGTTACCCTTCATCAAAACACTCATCAAAAGTGTTGCCCATTTTGTATTTATAAATAAGACATTCCCATTGTCATCTCTTGTAGTTGATAATTCTTCATTTTCTTCATCAGTAAGAGAATAGTCATTTTTATATAAAATATCATTCCCTGTATTATAAGGGGGGCGATATAAATCATTTTGACTTTGCCTAAATAACTTTCTTGTAAAAACCGGATATTTTCATGGTAAAATTTGAACAAGGAAACACAATAAAATTATGTTGTCTTTTTATAAATAAAAATTCTTATAACTTTCATCTATTGCATCTTGTTCAAGTCCAATATACCTAAGTGTTACAGCTGATGATGAGTGATTTAAAATTTTCTGCAGTAACGGAAGATTATCAAATGTTTTTCTCAATGAAGGGGTTCCTATATACAATTTATTGCAAAGAATTTGAAGATGCAATCAATAAATATAACCCTGAAGTTGTTATCGTTAATGTTTGTGGAGCAATGTTGTCAAACGGTTTGCATTTAATTATGAACAAAGAAGATTTCAAAAAGGCTGCCGATTTTGCACAAAATGCAATAATAATTGCAAGCCACATGGATACAGTCAGTCGTTTGAGTGTCACAAGAGATGATTTGAGAAAATTGATTGAAAGTGAAAACATAAAAAATGCCTTGATACCTTATGATGGTGAAACAATAAAGATAAATTAAAGTCTGCCTATGCTATACAAACCGCTCAGCGTAACCTATTAGCACAACCTCGTGTCGTCCCACTTGTTAAAATCTGCTACTTATTTTTTAAGCCCTCGAAAATATTGTTTTAATGAGTATGCTTAGGGCGCAACAATAACATTTTTACATAGGTGCTATTTTAAATTTTTCCACCAAAATATTTAAAACATTCGGCGAAACAAAAGCCGGCAGGCTGGGTTCTAATTTAATGTTTTCAATTCTCAAGCCCTACAGCTTCTGCTCGCAATCAGCTACACCAACATTCATCCCTCGAATAGTATGAATTGGAAGTGTTTTCAAGGTATTCAGTATCATTCAGACACAATCAATCGTAAGAATGATAAAATTCGGAGATTATGTGGTATAATATCCGTATAACATTCGGAGATACTATGAAATATATTTACGAAAATGCAGACTGGCACGAGTTTACATGGCTCGGAGATAAAATACAAAATTTGCTTTTAGAAATTAAAAAATCTCAAGGTTTTTTACTCGGTAAAATGGATTCTTTAGGATTCGATGTTAAAAATAATGCCCAATTGCAAATTTTGACTGAAAACATTATTAAATCTTCGGAGATTGAAGGTGAAATTTTAGATAAGCACTTAGTACGTTCTTCTGTTGCAAGGAAATTGGGGATTGATATAGGTGGTGAATCTCAAATTTCAAGAAATATTGATGGTGTTGTAGAAATGATGCTTGATGCAACCCAAAATTATGATACTGAAATGACAAAAGAAAGACTTGTCGGTTGGCAAGCGGCTCTGTTTCCGACAGGTTTCAGTGGAATGTATAAAATTGAAACAGGTAATTATAGAAGCGATAAACAAGGGGTAATGCAAGTTATATCAGGCAACATCGGTGATGAAAAAGTTCATTATCAAGCTCCTTCAGCAAATATTCTTGAAAAAGAAATACCTGATTTAATAGATTATATTAACAACGACAATGCCGACTTGTTAATAAAAGCTGGAATCATTCATCTTTGGTTTGTGATTTTACACCCATTTGATGACGGAAACGGTCGTATTGCAAGAGCATTAACTGATATGTTGCTTGCCAAAAGTGATGATAATAAATTTAGATTTTATTCAATGTCATCACAAATTCAAAAAAATAGAAAAACTTACTATAATATTTTAGAAAAAACACAAAAAGGCTCAATGGATATTACGAATTGGCTTGTTTGGTTCTTAGAAAATCTTTTAATTGCAATCAATAACAGCGAGGATATTTTAAAATCAGTTTTATCAAAAGCTGAATTTTGGCAAAAAAATTCCCAATTAACATTCAACGAAAGACAAAAGAATGTTCTCAACCGTTTTATGGATAATTTTGAAGGAAATTTAACAACAACAAAATGGGCAAAAATGTGCAATGTTTCGCAAGATACTGCTAACATTGATATTAATGATTTGATTGAAAAGAAAATACTAAAAAAGATGGGTAAAGCAAGAAGCACTCAATATATCCTTGCAAAATAAACCGTACGATTTTTTCGTACAGTTGGTGACAATTTGTCACCAACTAAAACTAATAATTATATTCAATTTTCAAAGTGCAGTAATAATAGTGCAAGTTCCTCTTGCACTATTTACCAACCTTTCCCGTCAAGCCCACGTTTTGTTTTTTCACTGTAGGCTTGATTAAAATTTTTGTTGTGCTTTTCGCACAACTTTTGGTATTTTTCCATCGTTTTTTTATTGTTTGTTTTTTCAGCCATATTTTTTGCTTTTACACCTTCCTTATATGATTTGTTATAAAAGGATTTAAGTTGAGCATTTGTCATTTCCCTTGTGTTATTAGTAGCCTTAACAGAACGAACATTGTTTCTCTCATTGAGTGCAAGGTGGTGGATTTGTTCCCTTGCATTTGCATAAGATTGAGCATCCGAAACTTTATTGATTTGCCTATCTAAAGAGTCTGATTTAGATTTATAATCAGAATCGGTTTCTTTGATTTTTTTATATTCATCAGTCATTTTTTGTAATTTATTCCGTTCAAATTCATATTTAGCATTTTCTTTTTGCATTAAATTCCTGCTGTTTTTGTATGCTCTTTCAAGTTCCTCGTCAGACATATTGGCAAATTTATCTTTATAAATCTGAGAAAAACTTCTACTGTTTATTTCATATTGTTTGGCATCAACGGAACCTCCTCCACCGCCACCTCTGCTTCCCCCTGAACCACGTCCGCCCATATTTACCTCGCTTTCTTTTTTGTAAATTTATTCATATACGGTTCAAACCAACGGATGTTTTTATATCCGTTGAGTTCTGTCAGTCTGTTTCCCCGAGAGCTTCGCTCTCGTGTCGCACTCGCAAGTGCATTAGAAAAACTTTCAGGGGCAAGCCTTATTCGTTCTCGTAGATTATCAGCTTCCTCATCATCAGCTCCACCTGCTGAAATTGCCGTATTTGTTACTTCTGAAATGTAGCTTAAAGGTGTTATAAGATTATTTATTGAGCCGATTGTATAATTATTCCCTGCAATTCCTGCACTTTGACATATTGCTTTCACTTCAACAAATAAATTATTTGCCTTTAAAATTACATCAGCTACCGTTTCAAAAACAAAAAGACCATCTTTAGTTTCAACTTCCGTGCCTTTGGGGACAATAAAATCAAAAGTAAGCACGTTTTCAACGATAAATTTTAAAATCGTTGTTGCACAATCTGCCTTTAATTGAGCAACACCCAAAGGTTCGCCAATATGTTTTAAAATAGGTAATGAGGCATAACTTAAAAGATTTTGTTTGGCTGTTTCTTGAATTTGTATTTGAAGAAGATTTTCTCTATATGCACCTGTATCAATCATTAATCGTTCAATCTGAGCAGGTTGCAAGACTTTGTCTGTTTTCTGTTCGTAAAGTGCAATCCATTCATTCGTAACAGCTTCGGCATCACGTAGGATAAAGTTTGGTTCAGGAAGATTGCTCATAAATTTACCTCCGAAGTTGAAGTTGTTGAAGAATC
>CAZTVM010000044.1:0-14584 GCA_964617065.1 uncultured Muribaculaceae bacterium | reverse complement strand
AATATATGGATTTTGAGTAACGGAGAAGATAATCCGATCGTAAAATCCGATACAGGTAATATCATGTGTATCCGTACTTTAATGTCCAGTGGCGTAGTAGACATGATGAGTGGCGTAGACTACGATATAAACAAGCACACAATTAACGGCAGTTTAGTGGTCTTAGACCTGTACAGCTCAGCTATTCCTGAAGGTGGTTCTGCTATATTTGAGTCTACTTCTCTACCGGGAGTTGCTCAATTTAAAATAGACTTAAACGCAAGACAAAAAATTTCTGACACATTAGACATTTTGGGTAATATAGAAGGCGATAGACCAAACAATTTGGATATGCCTGAAATTGACCCAGCTGTAAGTTCTGCAGGTCAGGTTTATGCCATTTCCATTGCAGATTGGGCAGCTGTAGGAGATGTATTTGGCAAAGATGCCCCTATCGACCGCAATATCAAATTAAAGATTTTTACAGTGGAAGGTACTATCCAAGATAACATTATATTCACTTCTACTGATAAAGAAATTCTGACGCCTATCGGTTATTATAGACTTAATGGATTGAATGATGTCGCTGAACGAGGTACATTCGACTTTGGACTATCTCGCTATAATCCGCAAGTCTTTAGAGGTCAAGTGGCAACGGTTTCTCAATACATGAATCAATTAGTACACAATGATATGCTATTTGACCATAGTGCTATCGTTTCAAGACTGGGCGATAATGATAGAACAGCGAACTTACATTCCGCAATTGATCCGCAATTCGCCCCTTATCAATACAGCAAAAAAGACGGTGGACTGTGGGTTAAAGCCTATGGAAATTTTGAGCGATTAGACATGACCAGAGGTCTTGATGTCGGAAATAATGCTTATGGCACAATCATCGGTGCTGACTTTGGTGTGAAAGAATTTTCTAACGGTTGGGAGTATGTCCCGACCGCCTATATAAGCTACAATGGTGGACATCAGTATTTCAACGGCGTTAGTATCTATGAAAATGGTGGTCAGCTAGGTTACATGGGCACATTCTACAAAGATAACTTAACTACTGCTATATTGGGCTATGCAGGTGTCTATGACGCTCATTACAGTGTTGCCGGTAATAGTGAAGATACTTTCAACTATTTTGCAGGTGTCGCTTCTAAAACATCTTACGACTGGCATTTACCTGCTGATTTGATTTTACAACCAAATTTATTATTATCTTACAACTTCTTCGGTAATCAAAATTGGCACTCAAATTACGGTGAAATGGGTATGAATGCAGGTTTCCTAAACGGTATAAACATCGCTCCCGGCTTGAATTTTATTCTGCAAAAAGAAACTTGGAGTACTTATTTGACAGTGAACTATGTCTACAATATACTCGGCAAAGTTAACGGTCGTGCGGGTAACGTAGGTTTACCAAGCGTAAGAATGGATCACGGATATATTCAATACGGCATTGGCGCAACGAAAAACTTTACCGATAGATTAGCCAGTTACTTGCAAGTTACATTCAGAAATGGTGGTAGAACAGGTGTTGGCTTCCAAGGTGGTCTAGAGTTAAAATTCTAATTTAGAATAATTTGATACTATAAAGAGGCAATTTGAAGAAGTTGCCTCTTTTATTTTGCGCTTTTTTGAAAAATATTATGCTCTAATTCACAAAATCCACTGTTGAATAACAAACTGACCATATCGGACTCATCACTTCTATCATATCCACCAATTACTACAAGTGATGTATTATCCAATTTTTTAAAATTTGAAATTAATTGCAATTGTTCACTTCTTGATAAATAATTGAAAACATTTCGACACATTACTACGGAATTTTGAGGAGGAATTTCCGCTGAAATTTTGATTATATCGTCCTGTTCAAACTTTACCAACGATTTTATTTTATTTTTTATTTGAACTTTGGGTTTTTCCTGCGGATTTTCGGCTATTACTCTGAAAGACTTACAAATAGGATAATTTGAATAATAGTATAAATTCTGTATTTCATCTGATCTAATAACTTTTAATAAACCCGATTTAGCTGTACTTATAATATCAGAATTTATATCGTAAGCTTTTATAGGAAAAAATTTTTGACTTTCTGATTTTTTCATAGACCCACACAATAACATAGCTAATGAATACGCTTCTGAACCATCAGAACAGGCTAAATTGTATACATTAACTTTTGGCGTATCTTTGTATTTATCTTCAATTATTTCACCAAATCTCGTCCAATTTATGTCAGGACGAAAAAAACATGTGCAGTGACGATTGCAAAATTGTGAACCGAAGGTAGTTTTTTGTTCACTATTTTTTTGTGAATACGATGGATAATTATTTAAAAAAATTGAATTAATGCGCACAATTAAAAAACCATTTTAAACTTAACATAATAGATTAAAACAACTGATAAATTTATTTGGTGTATATTTTTGAAAATTTTAAGTAAAATTTACATAATTTTATTTAAAATTTCATCTGCCGTAAATTTTAAACAATCCAATTTCCCACATGAAATTTGACGTTTATCCCAAAGACAAGGTCTGCAATCAATATTTTTTGTAATGGCTGTAAATTGTTCATTTTGAGGTATTAATTTCTTTTCGTCAGTAGGTCCAAAAATAGCGTAAGTTCTGTTTCCTACAGCAATACCTATGTGCATTGGCGCAGAGTCTGTGCAAACTAAAATTTCTGATTTTTTTATGTATTGTGCTAGTTCTATTATATTTTTAGTTTTGCCGTATAAATTGACAAAGTTAGCGTTGTTATTGTAATCACCTAAAGAGTGCATGATTATTTCGATTGTATCAGCATCGTCAGGTCCGCCTGCGAGATAAACTTTTTTGCCTTTTTCTATAAGCTTTTTGATTAAATCCGACCAAATTTCAGGCGCAAAATTTTTGATTATTTTTTTTTGCACACTCATTTTGCTGACACCCGGATGAATTAGCACCGAATTTAATTCTTTTTTACTATTTTTAACTTCAATTTTAGGCAACTCAAACTCACTGTCAGTAACATTTTGCACTAAATCGTAGTACATTTTTCCTGCGTATTGTTTTTTGTTAAGCTTGATAGCTTTTGTCAAAAGTAATTCACTTAATTTACCTGAGTAATAGCCATATCTGATAGGAATGCCTGTTAAAAATAATAAAATCGGAATAAATACATTTGCACCTGAAGATATTACTAAGTCAAATTGCTCTTTTCTTGCTGAAAAAACGAATTTCAATAGTTCAAAATACTTGCGATTACTTTTTATATCGACCGTAATAATATTATCAATAATTTTAGAAAGTGATTGTATTGATTTACTTCGAGGTTCAAGGGCAAGTGTAATTTTTGCATTAGGATACTTTTGTTTTATTCCGACTATTGTCGGCAAAAACAATATTTCGTCGCCTATACCTCCAAAATTTAAAAATAAAACGTTATTTATCTCATTCATTATTAAAACGGCTTAGTTTGACTCAATTTATTTCTTAATTCTCTAAAACGAGCTATATCTTCTTGCGCCTTGCCTGAATCTTTGAATACAACTTGCGTAGAAGGATGCATCATTAAAATATAGTCAATATGAATTTCAAGAAAATTATATTTACGAGGTGTACTATTTGAACCTTTTGGATAAATTTCTACATTTGTCACCGCCAAAAAACGTCGTTCTTTGTCATTCAGTAAATCCGTCAATTCACGATTATTAGTAGTATACTTTGCTACATGCACGGTACCTTTTACATCGTAATCTTTTGTGATTATGTAAACTTCAACAGGAACAGTATCTACGTTTTTAGCCATTTCATAAATCCTTATAAACTAACACTAAGATTATAATATAAATTTTGCTTTCTGACCAGAAAAATTTTACAAAAAAGAAGCCGACCGTTGAAGTCGACTTCTTCTGTAATTTTGAACAGATTACTCTTTTTCGTATTCAGCGTCGATAATATCATCGTCTTTTTTATCATTAGATGATGTATTATCTTCAGTTGAATTCGTTTGTTGTTCAGCATTTTCAGTAGTAGCTTCTTGTTGGACATTTTTATAAGCAGCTTCTGAAATTGCGTACATAGTTTGTTGCAATTCTTCTGAAAGTTTTTTAATTTCATCAGCAGATTTTTCAGCTTTTAAAGCTTCTTCCAAAGCTTTTTTTTGTTCTTCCAACTTGGTTTTATCAGCGTCTGAAATTTTACCTTCGAAATCTTTTACAATTCTTTCAGAAGAAGTAATTAAACCGTTAGCATTATTTTTAATTTCAGCTTCTTCTTTTTTCTTTTTGTCTTCTTCTGCGTTGATTTCTGCTTCTTTTACCATTTTATCAATGTCAGATTCGTTCAAATTAGAAGAATTTGTAATTGTAATTTTTTGTTCTTTGTTAGTTGCTTTATCTTTAGCTGAAACGTTAACAATACCGTTTGCGTCGATATCGAAAGTAACTTCGATTTGAGGCAGACCACGCATTGCCGGCGGAATACCATCTAATCTGAACATACCTAAAGACTTGTTATCCTTAGCCATTGGTCTTTCACCCTGCAAAACTTGAATGTCAACAGCAGTTTGGTTATTTTCAGCAGTAGAGAATACTTGAGATTTCGAAACAGGAATAGTTGTATTTCTGGGCACCAACGGTGTCAAAACACCACCTAATGTTTCAATACCGAGTGTCAAAGGCGTAACGTCTAAAAGAACGATATCTTTAACTTCACCTGCAAGTACACCTGCTTGAATAGCAGCACCGACTGCAACTACTTCATCGGGGTTAACTGTTTGGTTTGGTTCTTTTCCTGTATAAGATTTGACCAATGCTTGAACTGCAGGTATACGAGTAGACCCACCTACTAAAACAACTTCGTCAATTTCATTTTTGCTCAAATTTGCGTCTTTGATAGCTTGTTCTACTGGTGTTTTACATCTTTCGAGCAAGTCATGTGTTAATTCTTCAAATTTTGCTCTTGTTAATTGAATATCCAAATGTTTTGGTCCATTAGCATCAGCTGTGATAAACGGTAAGTTAATAGTCGTTTCTACGACAGATGACAATTCACATTTAGCTTTTTCAGCAGCTTCTTTAAGACGTTGCATAGCCTGTTTGTCGTTTCTAAGGTCTATTCCTTCCGCTTTCTTAAATTCTTCACTTAACCAGTTCATGATTTTTTCATCAAAATCATCACCGCCTAAACGTGTGTCACCACTGGTTGAAAGAACTTCATGAACACCGTCGCCGATTTCAAGAATAGAAACATCAAATGTACCGCCGCCTAAGTCGAATACCAAAACTTTTTCAGTTTTGTCACTGTCTAAACCATAAGCTAAAGCTGCTGCTGTAGGTTCATTTACAATACGTAGTACATCTAAACCTGCAATTTTGCCTGCGTCCTTTGTAGCTTGACGTTGTGAATCGTTAAAATAAGCAGGTACTGTGATTACTGCCGACGTAACTTTTTCGCCTAAGTAACTAGAAGCATCATCTGCAAGTTTACGTAAAATCATTGCAGATATTTCTTGTGGGGTGTAGTCTTTATCATTAATTTTAATTTTTTGGTCTGTACCCATTTCTCTTTTAATTGAGATTACAGTCTTGTCTGGATTTAGTATTGCTTGACGTTTTGCTAATTGTCCTACAAGTCTTTCATTTGTTTTCGAAAAACCGACTATTGAAGGAGTAGTTCTTGAACCTTCAGCATTTGCTATTACAGTCGGTTTACCACCTTCCATTACTGCAACTACTGAGTTCGTCGTTCCTAAGTCGATACCTATTGTTTTTGCCATTTTATTTATCTCCTTTTTGTATCTATTAATCTATATGTTTATTTATAGCACCTTTTTAATGGCAAGCTTAAAAAATAAACAAAAAATTAATAATTCAATTACTAGGTACAAATTTGTACAAAAAAAACTTACCGAAACCTACTAATCGGTAAGTTGAGTATCTACTTGGAATATGAAATTTTCGAATTTAACGTTATTGAAAGAATGTTGCTAACTGCAATACCACCTTTAACAGCTGTATTATTTACAACTGAACCGTTAACGTACATCGTACTAGAGCCACCACCATCTAAATTCATGGCATTTGTGCAACCTATTGATTTCATGTAATTCGCAAGCTCGTTCAACGTCATTCCTACTGAATTTTCTTCCCGACCATCTACTGTCACTAAAATTAAGTTTTTATCCTCAGTATAACCCACTGCAGTGCGAGGATTTTTACCTGTTATACTGTTCAATTTTTGTGCTTGCGTGTCTACGTAAATCTCACCGTTTTTGACTAAAAAAGGCCCTCCGCTGATAATGTGCTTCACATCGTCCCATGCCGGATTCGTTTTTATATCTAACTCTAAATTTTTTGCATTAAAAAACGGCTGCAATTTTTCTTTTGGTCCGGATATAACATACCCTTGTTCTGGAATTTCTATTGCGCCGTTTGATATTTGTTTTATTCTAGTATTCTCTACTGCTATCTGTATACCGTATTTCGGTGTTGGCGGAGATATAGCACCCCATTCTTTTGTATATACAAGTACATAGGTAGACAACATTCGAGGTTGGTTTACGTTGTCGAGTTTGACTTTATATCCACCTGCACCATCTCGACTTCTTATAGTTGCATCTAGCTGTGTCCTCGACATATCAAAATCGTTTTCAAATATGCCTAATGCGACTCGCTCGTATATCGGTCCTGTATACAACTTATGATTTATCATCAATGTCCCTAACGGAATACCTGTTTGTGGCGAAAAATACGTTCCGTTTATCGCTACGATTGCGTTATTCCTTTGAGCTATTTTTGAAGTTGTACTTCTGCGATTTAATTTATCTGCAGCTAACGCTGGAGTCAGCTCTGCCTCAGGATTTAGTTTTTTATTCATTTCTACTACGTTTAATTGTATTTTTTTTGAATTTATGTACTTTGTAATTCGCACATGTACTATTCCATCTGCTACTTTTACTATTTTCGCATTTTTATATCGTTCGTTTAAACTTTCATTCCACCTGATTGTCTCTGCTTCTATATCGACAGCGGATATATTATTCTTCGCTTTTATAGACTCTGACATGCTTTTTATCTCGTATGCGGCAATCGGCATCGTCTGTAATACTGCTTGGGATAAGACTATGCACGTAAAAACGGTATAGTACAACGAATTCTTTAATAATCTGCAAATATCGTTGTTAATGTAAACCGTTATCGCTTGCATGGCGTAAGCTCCTTATACTACAATTGTAACATGTTTCGTCTTTAAATTCAAGTATATAGCGAGTTTCTTGTAAATTTTCTGTAATACTGATAAACTTTTAATATGGAAGAAAATAAAGAATACATGAATGAAGCGATAAGGGTTGCAAAGCAGTCAGGGATAGATATTCCTGTTGGTGCAATAATTGTAAAAGATGGAAAAATTATCGCAGCTGCTCACAATGAAAAAGAACTATTAAATGATACAACTTGTCATGCTGAAATTTTGGCAATAAAACATGCCTCGCAATGCATTGACAATTGGCGTTTAGACGGCTGCGACCTGTATGTAACCCTAGAGCCCTGTCCTATGTGCGCTTGGGCAATTATTAATGCTCGTATACAAAATGTATTCTTTGCTTTATCAGATACTTTATACGGCGCTTTCGGCGGTAAAATTGATTTAAGAGAAATATCAACCTTTAAACCTAATGTAATCGCTGGAATTTTAGAAGACGAAGCCAAAATTATTTTGAGCGAGTACATGAAAGAAATGCGTAAAAAATATGATAACGACTGATTTTTTAGACGATTTAGCTGTGCAGTATGAAAAGTGCGACTTTATTAAAAATGACCCAATTCAATTTCTTCATCGTTATGAAGACTGTGCTGAGATTGAATTAGCTGCGTTTATTGCGTCTTTGTTGGCTTATGGACGACGTGAAATGTTTATTCAAAAATTAGATTTGATTTTCGATGCTATAGGCGGCTCACCTGTTGAGTTCGTAAAAAATTATAATCTTAAAAACACTTGTTTAAACGGAATAAACTATCGTTTTACGAAAAATGTTGACATTAAGCAAATATTTTTGATTTTGAATTCATTATATGTAGAAAATGAGTCATTACGAACGCTTTTTGAATATGCTTGGAATTCTACGCATGAAATAAAATCAATGCTACAAATTGTAGTTAATTATTTTTATTCAAAGATTACATTAGAAGTGACTAATGGATTTTACCATCTTTTACCTAATCCTGAAAAAGGAAGTGCTTTAAAGCGCTTGAACATGTTTTTGCGTTGGCTTGTGCGTGAAGGTGAAGTCGATTTAGGTATTTGGAAATTCATTCCTAAATCGGAACTTATTATCCCTTTAGATACCCATGTCGCCAGAATTTCCAGAAAATTGAATTTAATAACTTCAAATTCTAACAATTTTAAGACGGCGCTTGAATTAACTGAAAAACTCAAAACTTTTGATAAAAACGATCCAACAAAATATGATTTTGCACTTTTTGGCTACGGCGTAAGTCACCCAATTTAAGTAGTTTAATCGGCTAAAATATTTTTAACTTCTTTTTTATAAATATTTACGTTTGCTTGATTTAATTCCGGCAACATTTCGTTCTCTGAAACTTCTACGCCTGCTTTTTGGCGTAAAATATTTGCAGCATACAATGTCTCAAAGTGTTTCAGCTCAATAAATTTGACAATTTCTTCAGGTGATAATTCTTCCAATTCAATTTTAGTTGTATGATGAGCATTTTTGTAAGCTTTAAAAGCACCGTCTATAAGTGCTTTTTCTTCTTTTGTTTCTGGTTTTACAAAAACAAATGTATAGAAACTATTATCTTTTTTTACATCCAAATCAGAGTCAGTATTATAATGTAAAACTGCCGGCGCTATGTTTGTATCAGTATATACAGATGATTTGAGAGCTTCGTTTTTGAGCTGTTTTTCCCAAAGTGCTAATCCTTCAAATTCGTCGCCGAAATAATATACAAAATGGTTTTTATTACCTTTTTCAATAGCTTCTACATCTGATACAGCCAGTTTTAATGCCTCATTTTTTTCGACATCAGGGGCTAAAAATTTTTCTTGTATTTTTATAGATGTTTCGAGCATATTTTTTAGTGTATTTTTTTTGATACCGCTATATGCAAGCGTAAATAATGTTGCATCGTCAAATATCGAAAAACCTCCGCCGACATCGTCATGTGTCACGAGTGAAAGCTGAAATTCCCCAGCATTGACTTTTTTACGCAATTTACTTTTATCTTCTGATTTATCAGTTACTGCAATAAACCTTTCTGAAACGTCATCTTTGCCTAATTTGTTTTGCAAAAGTTTTTTAGCTTTTTCATAGGCAACATTTGTCTCTAATGTTCCGCCTGAGCGTGATATTACGAGAAATTTTGTTTTGTCTAAATCGAGATTAGACGCAAATCTATTAAAACTTTCATTATCAATGCCTGAATAGAAATGCACCTTTGCTGTTTTGTTAAAGATTTTTGTCATAGCTTCAATAGGATTTCGAGAACCGCCGATGCCTAGCACTGCAATATCAGTAAAGCCGCCTTCTTTGGCTTTTTCAGCTTTTTCATAAATACCATCTAAATTTTCTAATTGATTTTTTTGTAGGTTACCAATCCAGTCAAGTCGTTGACCTGATTTGTTTTTTCTAAGTATTATTTCATTAACAGCGTTTTGAGCTAATTCAATAATGTTTGTTTTTTCAGGAGTATTAGAAGTTTGTACTTTTTGTACTAAATCAAAATTTGGTTTCAATATAAAATTTTTATAAGAACTCAATACGGCTGTTTGATTTGCATTTGCAGTCGGATACGCAGCAGCATGTGCCTTTTGAGCTTCTGGTGACACAATAAAATTTCTAGGTGGCAATACAGAATTTATAGTAGACATAATAAACACTTCCTTTTTATGCCTACAGTTTACAACGTAATCACTGATTTTACGAGTGTTATGTTAAAAAATATTAATTTACATTACTATAATGGCTTTTGATTAGGGCTTTTAGAGATGATGAGCTTATCTTTTTCAATTGTGTATTCCACCATATCTGTGGAAGGATTAATTTTCAGCAATTGTAGTATTGTAGAATTTATGCACAACGCCCAACCGTTGCCGTTTTTCATAAGTTTTCGTTCCATAACCATACATTCAACTTTACATTATATTGTCAATTGTAATTTATGGACACAAAATTTAATAGGATTACATTGTAGGGTGTATTGTATGTATTATAAACCATTAAAACCTTTATTTCGTATTTTAATAAAAATACTAAAATTTATTTTTTTCTACATTTCATCGCAAATAAGTTTTCAAAAAATTGGAATTTTGATGATTTTGAAAAAAAAATAAAAAAATTATAAAAAATAATCAGTATTCTACATTGAAACATTAAAAAATAATTAATAATTATTGTTTACGAAAATTCATGCAATATAATATCTTTATATATGTTAAAAAAGGGTACTATAGATATGAAACACAAAAAAGATAAACAAGAACACTCTGAAAACAACGAAGAAATGAGTTTTACTGATACGACTAACAATCCATTTGTGCAAGAAAATAACGGTGAACAAGAAAAACAGACCGAAGAAAAAAGTGATAAAACATCGAATAAAATGCAAGAGGATTATGAAAATTTGCACAATCAATATGTCCGTTTAGCGGCTGATTTTGACAATTACCGTAAAAGACAAGCACAAGAGCGTGACAATTGTCTAAAATACGGAACAGAGGAAGCTTTGCGAAAAATGATTGAAGTGCTTGACAACTTTGACAGAGCGCAAAAATCAATAGATACAACTGATGAAGCTGAAAAATTAAAAGAATTTTTTAATATTTTATATAAACAGGTGTTTGAAACACTGCAAAAAATCGGACTTAAAGAAATCGACACAAAAGACGCCGATTTTGACCCGAATTTTCATGAAGCTGTTATGCAAACGCCAACGTCGGAACATGCAGAAAATAAAATTATAAATGAATTGCAAAAAGGTTACCAATATTCAGATAAAGTTTTAAGACCTGCTTTAGTCAATGTAGCAGTTAGTGAGTGAGGTCAATGAGCAACAATTATTACGATATACTGGAAGTATCAAAAGAAGCCACAAAAGATGAAATAAAAAGCGCATTTAGAAAAAAAGCCAGAACTTGTCACCCTGACGTAAACAAGTCGCCTGACGCTGAGGCGCAATTCAAAGAATTAGGTAAAGCCTACGAAACGCTTATGGATGAGGATAAGCGTGCATTGTATGATAGATACGGCGAAGATGGATTAAAAAGCGCAGGATACAATACGAATGGACCGTTCGATTTTGGATTTGGCAATCTTAATGATATTTTCGAAAGTTTTTTCGGTGGCATGGGCGGTTTCGGTGGAGGCTACTACGACCCTAATGCACCACAACAAGGTGACGATTTACGCTACAATTTAGAATTGGATTTTCTAGAAGCAGTTTTCGGTGTAGAAAAAGACATAACTATTACTCATCTTGAAACGTGTCCAAAATGCAACGGCTCAAAGGCTGAGCCCGGCGCAAAACCTGAAGTCTGCAAAACTTGCGGTGGCAGAGGTAAAGTTCAACAAACTACAAATACAATTTTGGGCTCCTTTACACAAATAGGCGAATGTCCTACATGTCACGGTACGGGGCAGGTTATTTCAAATCCCTGTAAAGAATGTCATGGACAAGGGAGCGTGGCGAAAGAAAAACAAATTCACGTTAAAATTCCGGCTGGTGTTGACTCAAACTCTAAAATCAGACTTTCAGGTGAAGGCAACGCAGGCATTAATGGTGGTCCTTCCGGTGATTTATATATTGTGCTAAACGTAAAGAAAAATAAACAGTTCAAACGTGATGGCTACAATGTTTATGCCGAAATTAATATTTCTGTGCCACAATCCGTTTTAGGTGATACAATAACTGTAGCTACTCTTGATGGCGAATCAAAGCTGACAATCCCATCAGGATTAGAATCTGAACAAGTTCTTACGATGAAAGGACAAGGTATTCCTTACCTCGGACGTCAAAACCAAAGAGGAGATTTGTATTTTATCGTAAAAGTGAAAACACCTAAAAACCTTAATGATGAAGAAAAAAAATTGTACTTGAGGCTTTATGAAATTTCAGCTAACAAAAAATTTACAAATGAAAGTATTTTAGATAAAGTAAAAAATGCACTGGGTAATTAAAATCGAGGGGAAAATATGAAATTGAATAAGAGGTTGGCTACACTGGTATTAATGACTTTGTTAATTGTAGCGCCGACGTTTGCGTCACAAGTTCCGAAAGATATTAAAGACTATATCTTAAAAACATTTCCTAATGCGACTATCAGATTTGATGGCATGGTCGTTTTGTCTGACGGCACTAAATATCTTCCTGTTTATCCCGCAATTTCTATGGTGAATGCAAATTTGGCTATAAAATATACTCAGCCTGCTAATACAACTTTTTCTAAAAAACCTGATATCGTAGTTTTTGATAATAATTTTGCTCTTTTGAAATTAGTTTCAGCAAAAGATAATAAACTTACAATTGCTCAATCTCAAAAATACCCCATGGAAATCAAAACAGGACTTTTGCCTCAAGATTTGATTGTTCCTTCAGGCTTGATGTTACCTGAAGAATTGAGTGGTATTCTCGGTAATCTTGAAATCCCTCTTTATCCTATCGCTGTCGTGCAGCCTATTTCCGGTGGGGAACTTAAATCTTCAAATAAAAGTAATCTTGTTAGGTTTAAAGACTCTAAAAAAGAAAAAAATGATAAAAAAACTGCTAAAATGAAACAAAAAGGCAAAGTTTCTGTTCAAGGATTACCGGAGGAGCTTGTTAATAAACGTTATTTAGTTACAAACCTTGACACTGAATATATTAATGTAATCCCTGCTACTTCTACAGAGCCCAAGTTTACGTTAAAACTCGACACAATAGCCTATGACTTAAAAGTCACAGCAGATGAAGCTTATGTTTTATTGACAAAAGCTAATAGCAGTCTTGTGGACATTGTTGACTTGTTTGAAGAAGAAATTATTAAACAAATAGATTTAAGCGTACAACCAAATGAAATTTTAATCACTCCTGATAGCAGATTTGCTTATGTGACAAGTTTAGATGACCACTCTATATTTATTATTGATTTGAATTCAATGAAAATCGCTCAAAAAATTCAAGTTACCGGCATGCCTGAGAAATTATCACTTTCTAACGATGGTAAAAAATTAATTTATTACGATAAAATGTCTTCCAATTTGTACTGTGTAGACTTGCAAGGTAAATATATAAGTACACTTATAGGGTATTTCCCCAATGGTTCAAAGTTTTTGTACTTAAACAACAAAATTTATGCGTTGTTAAGAACTAAAAATTTGTTGGAAGTGAAAAATTTTGTCGCTCCTGAATATAAGGGCGATGAGAAAGTAGTGAAAGACGCTGAAACGGAAAGAAGTACTACATTATTAGACAGTACGAATAATACTTTGTATCGAACTTCTAGCGCTCGTGCAAACTCTAAACATACTATTGGCGAAAAATCTAATAATTCTCCTTATGTTGATAACGGTGCAATTTTACCATTGCTTGTTACAAACAAAATTGAGAATAATGAAGATGTTACAAAGATTGAAGTTAGCAATAAGCCGGTTGATATGTTGGTTTATGGCAAAAAACTTTTTGTCCTTTCAGCTAAAAATAACAAGCTGAATGTCATTAATTTGGTTAATAATTCTTTAATTCAGACGATTGACTTACCAATCAAAGGTTTTTGCAAAAAAATCACACCTGTTCCAAACTCAGATTTGGCGTTAATTACGAATGTAACTGAAAAGAAATACATAATATTCGATATGTCAGAGAATGAAGTTTTACAAGTATTGCCGATAGGCGTCTCAATTAACAATATCGTTATACTCAGGAACAAAAAGTAAATGAACGAAATTCAAGAAAAAGTCCTTAGTGAACTTGAGTTGACGACTGATGAGTTTTGGAATGTTTCACGAACTACAGCCAATTTTTTAAACATGCTTTTAAAAATCAGTGGCGCTAAAAATCTACTGGAAATTGGCACTTCTAATGGATATTCTGCTATTTGGTTGGCAGATGCAATTGCGTCTGTAAATGGACACCTCACTACTATAGAATTTTGGGAAAATCGTCAACAAATGGCGCTTGAAAACTTTAAAAAGTGCGGTTTAGAAAATTTAATTACGGCGAAAATTGGTTCTGCAGCTGATGTATTGAAAACTATTGATGAGACATTTGATTTTGTTTTTATTGACGCAAATAAATCTGAATACATTAAGTATTTTGAGTTAATTCATCCAATGCTGAAAAAAGGAGGCATAATTGCTGCTGACAATGTACTTTCGCATAAAGAGAAAGTCGCTCCATTTGTCGATGCAATACAAGTACATTCTGACTATCAGGTCGAAATTTTAAATTTACCTGATGGGCTTTTGTTAGCATATAAATTGTAAAAGATTAAAATGCTTATCTAACTGCTTCTTGTGTTATTCTGTGCAAAGATTTAATTGCGTTCACAAATATATTTTCAATATTCGGACGTAAAATTTTATTGTCCGAAGTCAGCATAAGTGAGTCGAAACCATTTTT
>CAZTVM010000043.1:0-14952 GCA_964617065.1 uncultured Muribaculaceae bacterium | reverse complement strand
CAGACTCGTTTCCGGCATGTCAGTTGAGGAAACTGTGCGAGAAAAAATTAAACACGCCCGTCAGGAGTTTTCAGAAACTCGGCATGTGCATATTTTAAAACCTGATAAACGAGTTCATGCTTTTAATTAAAAGGATTTAATTTTGGAGAATTATGTTTTAAAAAATAATTTGCTCGCTATATCTAAATATAGTCCTAAATTAGCTGAAAAAATTAAAAATATTACAAAGTTAAATAGTCAAATAGAACTTTTGCAAAATGAGAATGGGCTGTATAACTTGTCTTATAATGGTTTTTTTATACATGATAATCAAAATCCGGAAAACGAAGCCAAAAATATTTTAGACTCAATTAAAAAAAATGATTTGAATTCAATAAATATCATTTTTGGGCTTGGATTAGGGTATGTGTTCACGGAATTTGGTGAGAATGCAAAAGGAAAAATTATTGTATTTGAACCTTCTTTGGAAATACTACGTTCAACTTTAGAGTTAGTAGATTTGACACAGTATCTGAATAAACCTGAAGTTTATATAGTCAACGATTTAGATGATTTTCAAAATTTTTTCAAATTGCATTTTACGTTTAATATGCACACGCAATTTGTATTTTTGAATTTTTACAAGGCTGTTTTTGTAGAAGAATTTAATAAAATTTTGTATGAAACAAAAAGCATGCAGCGTATTTGCGAAGCGCATGTTTCAGTGCAGCGCAAATACGGAACTGAATTTTATTATTCCGCAATTGAAGGTTTGAGTAAAAAAATTAATATTCCTCCATTGGGAATGTTGAGTAATATCTTTAAAGACAAGCCCGCATTGGTCGTCTCAGCAGGACCATCGTTGCACAAAAATATTGAGTTTATAAAAAAATATCGAAATAAATTTGTTTTATTTGCTGTTGGCACTGCATATAAAGCTTTGAAACGAAACGGTATAGAGCCTGATTTTCTCAATATTATTGAAAGAAAAGACAATTCATCACAATTGTTAGACACTGATACTTCAAATTTGAATTTTATATCTGAAACATATACAAATACAGCATTTTACAAAAAAGATTATAAGAGAAAGTTTTTAACTTTTTCGCAAGAAAATCCTGTGAATACCTGGGTAGCCGATTTATTAGGTATAAATTATTTTGATTATGAAACAAAAGGAACTGTTTCATACAGTGCAATGTATAGCGCAAAAACTATGGGCTGCAACCCAATTATTTTGATAGGACAAGATTTAGCGTATGTGGACAACAGATGTTATTCAAAAGATAGTATTTACGGTGATGTATATTGCAAATTAGATGAATTAACTAATAAATATGTCCTTGATGTACCGAATTTAGAGGATTTTGCCAGTAGATATGTATCAAACTATGAAACAATTGACAAAACATTAGCGTTAGAAATTGCAAAAGGTTGTTTGCAACAGCTGCAGCAGCGTATTGTCACGGTTGGGGGATTAAATGGTGAACTTTTACCTACGTCGTCTGATTATATGCTTTTTATAAGTTATTTTAGAGATTTTGCATTACGATACAATAAGGAAATAAATTTAATAAATGCTTCTGATGGTGGTGCTTTTATTGAAGGATTTGAATTTCAAAAACTTGAAAACATATTGTCCTCTTTATCAGAAGATATAGATGTAGAAGCTATTTTGTCAAAAATTAACTTAGATTACAATCCTGATTTAAAAAGAGTAACTGAAAAAATTTCATCAGACATAGAAGTTTTGAAAAAAGCACTAGATATTTTTGAAGATGGTAAAAAAAGTATTAAAAACTATAAAACAGAGCTGAACAGGTACAAAAAACTGACAATCGAGGTTCACAAATATCTAAAAAAATGTTTAGATTATTTTGTAACGCTAAACAATGTGCATCAACAGAAATCAAAAATCTTTGAAATGTCAGTGTATAATGAAAAAATGACATTGTCATGGTTGCTGAAAGAAAAAGATAACCAATATGATTATGAAACGCAAAAGCAAATAGGCGAAGCATTTGAAGCATATTATAATAATGGCTGTGAAAAGATTAAAAAAGTTATTACGTTATTAATAAATGCTTATGAGGGTATAAAAGCAAATGAAAGCAGTAATTCAGAGAGTCAAAAAAACCTCTGTCTCAATAAATAGTGAATTATTTTCAAAAATTGAAACAGGTATTTTGATATTACTCGGTGTTGAAAAAAATGACGATGAAACAAGTGTTGATTGACTCGTCGATAAAATTATTTCGCTAAGAATATTTGAAGACGAAAATAATAAAATGAATAGATCCATATTAGACGTAAACGGAGAAATCATGGTAGTTTCACAGTTTACATTGTTAGGCGATTGCAAAAAAGGAACAAGACCCAGTTTTGACAAAGCTGAAAAACCTGAAATTGCGGAGCCTTTATACGAAAAATTTATACAAAAGTTGAAAAATAAAAATATAAAGACAGAAAATGGGGCTTTCGGCGCTATGATGGATATTGAGATACTAAACAACGGCCCTGTAACTTTTATTTTAGAGCACAAAATAAAATAAAATTACCTAAAAAATAAAAAACACTTGTCTTATCTGAGATTTAAGTTTACAATATAACATGAAAGAATATTCTAAATTAAAAATTTATTATTAATGAAATTGAGGTAAGTAAGGAAAAACCACAACCTTGCTAAAGAAAAGGGACCAATAAAAAATGTATGTAAATAAGTGCACAAAATGTGGAGCAGAGTTTGAAACGAAAAACCCAAAACGTGTTATATGCCCCAATTGCCTGTATCCTGAAAAGAAGCTGAGTAGTGATGGAATAGATGAAAAAACAAGTAGTTCAGGCTCCGATAACGAACAACAGCAGAGTTATCCTCGTTCGTATTCAACACCCTCAGAAAATGAGGACTATAGAAGACCGCAACAAGGTGGTTACAATCGTCAACAAGGAGGCTATAATCATCGTCCACAAGGCGGTTACAATCGTCCACAAGGCGGTTACAATCGTCCACAAGGTGGGTACAATCGTCAACAGCAGGGCGACGGTGGCTATAACCGTCAGCAAGGTGGGTATAATCGTCCACAAGGTGGTTACAACCGTCAGCAGGGTGGGTATAATCGTCCACAAGGTGGGTATAATAATCGCCCTCAACAGGGTGGAGGATTCAGACGACCTAATCGTCCGTCTCAACCGAAGCAGTTGTTAATTTCAAAAGAACAATTAATTCAAATCGAAGAATTGTATAAAAAGATGTTGCCATTGCCTAATCCAGATGCACATGAAGCAATTGGTACTGTAATTGGGTTAGAACCAAGAAAAGTATTTTTTGGTATAAATTTGGTACGTCAAAAAATGTTTTTACCAAAATTGCCTTTCCCAAAACGCAAATTAGCTGTTTCTACAGAGCAATTAACTGCGATTAAAGCTTTATATGAACCGTTGTTGCCACTACCTCCGATAGGTTGCCATAAAATACTGGCAATACAGTTAAAAATGGACGAGTGGCGTGTCCATGTAGGTATTGGTATAGTGAGAAAACAGATGGGGCTTGACCGTTGGAATGAAGGACGTCCAGATGCTCCTGCTACTGTTAAAGTTGAAGACACTAAAACAGAAGTAATTGTTGAAGAAAAACCTGAAAAGGTAGCAAAGACAACAAAAAAAGCGCCTGCTAAGTCTAAAGCTAAAACGAAAAAAACTGAAGCGAAAACAGATGCTGAAGTCGTTGAGCCTGTTGAAGAAAAACCTAAAAAAGCTACGAAAAAGACTACAAAGAAAACTGCTAAGGTTGAAGATGCAGAGGTCGTTGAGGAAAAGCCTAAAAAAACCACTCGCAAAAAGAAAACGGAAGAATAGTTGTTTGCCTTTAAACTGTTTTTAATTTATGATTTGTTTGTTTTACAAAACAGTCAAGGTTTATTATGAATGAAAATGATTTAATTTCTATTGCCAAAATTCTTAATTTTCACGGAATAAAAGGTGACGTAAAAGTTGGTTTTACAAAAGGCAAAGAGGCAAATTTGCAAGCAACTAAAAAAATGTTTATTTTTTACGAGAAAAACATTTTAGAGTTGAATGTAGAGTCTGTGCGCTTTCATAAACAGCATGCTCTTATAAAATTTAAAGAAATAAATACTGTGAATGATGCGGAAAAATACAAAGGTTTATCATTAAGCGTATTAAAATCAGATATAATAAAGAATTTGGATGACGATGAATATTTGATTACGGATTTAATTGGAATGGATGTGTATGACCAAAATGATGATTTAGTCGGGGTTATTGTAGAGATTGCGGATAATCAAGCCACGAATATTCTTGCTGTAAAATCGAGTAATGACCCTGAAAAAAAATATTTAATTCCGTTTGTAAAAGAAATTGTGCCAATAGTTGACATAAAAAATCGCAAAATGCTTGTAAACAGTATTGAGGGGCTACTTGAATGATATTTGATGTGCTTACCTTGTTCCCTGAATTAGTTAAAAATGCCTGTGAGTACAGTATTATCGGACGAGCTATTGAAAATGAAAAAATTAAAATAAATACTGTTAATCCAAGAGATTTTACTGAAAACAAGCATAAAAAAGTTGATGACACACCATACGGTGGAGGTGCAGGCATGGTGCTAATGTGCCAGCCGTATTTTTCTGCTTATGAAAGCGTTTTTAAATTATCTAATAAAAAAACAATTCTTTTGACTCCGCAAGGAGAAACATTTACGCATAGACTTGCCATTGAATTGTCGCAAAATGAACAGATTATATTAATTTGCGGACATTACGAAGGATTTGATGAAAGGATTAGAACGAGCATAGACCCTGATTTGGTGGAAATTTCAATTGGTGATTTTGTAATGACAGGTGGTGAATTAGGAGCGTTGTGCGTTATTGACAGTGTAACTCGCTTGTTGAAAGGTGTTTTAGGCGATGATGCATCAAGTGAAGATGAAAGTTTTGCGAATGGTTTACTAGAATATCCTCAATATACGAAACCGAGAGAATTTAATGGAATGTTGGTGCCGGAAGTGCTTTTGAACGGTAATCATTCCGAAATTGCTAAATGGCGATACGAGCAGCAGTTGATACGAACTAAGGCTAAAAGACCTGATTTGTATTCAAAATTTAATTAATATAAAAATCGAAGTTTTATTTTTCAATGTTTACAATATTTGTAAATCCAGTCGTTTTAAATATATCAAGAACTGTAGCAGAAACATTTTTTAGCTTCATCTTGCCTTTTTGGTTCATTCTTTTTTGTAATTCTAAAAAAACTCTTAATCCCATGCTGGAAATATATTCAATTTTTGCCATATCAAAAATTAATTCAACACCGTCAGCCGCATCATCAATGTAATCATTAATTTTATATCCAAAATCTACAGCAGTCGATGTGTCAATCCGACCTTCAACAGTTATCTCAAGATGATTACCGTTTTGTTTTTTTTTAATTTGCATAAATTTTCTCCTTAAATTTACAGAAAATTTGTTTCGTTTAGTATACCTTAATATTAAAATTTGAACAATAAAAAGGCGACCGATGTCGCCGATTTATTAAAATTTAAACTCTACAATTCAATGTATTCTTTGAGTTTTTTGCTTCTGTTAGGATGTCTCAATTTCCTCAAGGCTTTCGCTTCAATCTGTCTGATACGTTCACGAGTAACACCGAAAAGTTGTCCTACTTCTTCTAAAGTTCTTTGACGACCATCGTCCATACCGAAACGCAATCTGAGAACGTCACGTTCTCTAGGTGAAAGACCACTCAAAACTTCAGCTAAA
Organism: uncultured Muribaculaceae bacterium; assembly: GCA_964617065.1. Lineage (GTDB taxonomy): Bacteria > Cyanobacteriota > Vampirovibrionia > Gastranaerophilales > Gastranaerophilaceae > JAVBNU01. The sequence continues at coordinate 9,196 of CAZTVM010000043.1, read as the reverse complement.
TCTTCTCTCAACAATTCGTGAGCGACAGTCTTAACTGGTGCATCAGCGTCTTTGTCTTCAATAAAATCGCCTAAACGAGAGTCTTCTTCTTTGCCTATAGGAGTTTCTAAAGAAAGAGGTTCTTGAGCAATTTTAATAATTTCTCTTAATTTGGGAATAGAAATACCCATTTCGATTGATAATTCGTCTTCAGTCGGTTTTCTTGATAGTTCTTGAGCGAGTTTACGTGTAACTTTTTTTAGTTTATTAATGGTTTCAACCATGTGAACAGGAATACGAATAGTACGAGCCTGGTCGGCGATTGCACGTGTAATCGCTTGTCTAATCCACCAAGTAGCGTAAGTAGAAAATTTATAGCCACGTTCGTGGTCAAACTTTTCTGCTGCACGAATTAAACCTAAATTGCCTTCTTGAATTAAGTCTAAAAATAGCATGCCACGACCAACGTATTTTTTAGCGATACTAACGACAAGCCTTAAATTTGCTTGTACCAGCTTACGTTTAGCAATAGCGCCGGCATTGCCACCAGTTAAAATCTTACGAGCTAAATCAATTTCCTCATCAGCCGTCAACAATTTAATGCGACCGATTTCACGTAGATACATACGAACGGGGTCATCTAATGCAAATCCTTTAGGTAAAAACATTTCAGTAGTTTCAGTTTCTGCAGACGCATCAGAAAAACCGTCTGCATCGTCACTGACAGATATTTCAGGAACAGTCACAATTGCGGAAATATCAGGAATATCTGCTGTAGTAATTGTTTCACTACTACCAAACATTTCTCCGACCTCGTCTGTGTCGCTAGCTATTTCTGTATCGTCAATAATACTTATTATGGAATCGTCCGACATTCTTTTTCTGCTCATTAATTAATCTCCAGTTCTTAATTTATTTTTTAATTGTTCGCACAACTGTCTTTGGAACATGAGTGCTTCTTCTTCGTCGTCATTAGCTTTTTTACATTGATTGTTAAGTTCGGCTTGAATGGCATGTTCTTTACAGTCCTTTATTTTTTTGATATTTTCATAAATAACTTCGTCATACGCTCTTGCTGATAAGCCTTTAAAACTTTCTGCTAAATCGTTCAATTCAGTTATTATATCTTTAATTTCATCATTTTCTGCAAACGTAGTGTATAGGGTTTGTAATAAGTCCTTTACATTATTTACCTGAAAAAAAGTTTTGTCAATTGTAGAATTTACAATTATTAACCTTTCATCAGTAAATTCAATTTCATTTAATGTTTCTATTAAATTTTTATAATTGATTTCGTCTACATTTAACATAAAAAGGCTCAATAAATTTTTTTCCGCTTTTATGCTAATATTTGAAGATTTCTTTACAAATGTCTTTGAAACACTTGATATAGAGTTGTTCGCATTTGTTACATTTTTGTTCAATTCGTTTTGTAAATCTTTTTCATTGATTTCAAGCTGTGTTGCAACAATTTTTATATATTCGCCACGAATAATGTTATTGTTAATTTCATTCAAAAAAGGTATTATTTTTTTAACTAATTTAACTTTTGCTATTGGCTTCATATCGGGTAATTTTTCTTTGAGAAGCTCATTTATTTGAAAATCTAATAATAACGGTGCTTGAGCTAGATATTCTTTATATTTTTCGCTACCATTTTGTCTAATAAATTCGTCGGGGTCTTTGCCTTCCGGTGGTAGAATTACACGTATTTCACAGGCGTACTTGTCATCATCAGTCGTTCCGATACAGTTTTCATCAAATTGTTTTATTTCGCCTAATCCTTGAAATTCTTCACGAATTATATTTGCGCCACGTTCTGCTGCGTTGCGACCTGCTAAATCGCTGTCGAAAGCTAAATAAATTTTTCTTGATTGACTATATCTTGAAATAAGCTTGACATGATTAGCGGTAAGTGAAGTCCCACAAGCAGCTACACAGTTTTTAATGCCATTGGCTTGCGCTGAAATTACGTCAAAGTAGCCTTCCATAATTACTGTAAAGTCTTCTGTTTTTATGGTATTTTTTGCCTGATAAATTCCATAGAGAATATTGCTTTTGTTATATACAAGTGTGTCAGGCGAATTTAGATACTTGGGATTTTGTCCTTCATCAAGTGCTCTTGCTCCGAAAGCGACTGTTTTGCCGTTTTCATCAATAATAGGAATAATTACTCTATGACGAAATCTATCTATATAATCATTATTTTTTTCTCGAGAAATAATTAAACCGGCTTTTTGTTGAATTTCTTTTGAAAAATTCTCGTCAATCTTTTTTTGTAACGCTTCATAATCATTCGCTGCATATCCTAGTCTGTATTCTGAGATTATTTCATCTGTAATACCTCTATTATGCAAATATTGTAGTGCTTTTTTTGCACTTGTCGTATCCGAATACAAATTTTTCATATAATATTCGCAGGCAAAATCGATGACGGCTAGTATTTCAGATTTTTGTGATTTATTCTCGTTATATTTTTCTTGAGATGTTGGCAACTCAATACCTAATCGTTCAGCTTGTTCACGTATAACATCAATAAAAGATTGATTTTGTGTTTTCATCAAAAAACTGAGCACATCTCCACCTTCGCCGCAACCAAAACATTTATAGATACCTTTTGAGGGATTTACAGAGAATGATGGTGTTTTTTCATTATGAAAAGGACAGCAGCCCCAATAATTGTTGCCTTTTTTCTTCAAAATAACACGCTGAGAAACTACGTCTACTATATCAAGGCGTTCTTTTACTTCTGCTGTTACATCTTCCCATGTTTTATTTGTCATTTTATATTAAACCGCTCAATTCCGCTAATTTGTATAAATAACTGTCGTCATTGTCTTTTTGAATAAATTTTGGTATAAAATATTCTTCATATTTTTGTATAGCGTATCTGTCAGACATGCCTGACAAATAGTCGCACACACACCTTTGTGCGATAAGTCTGTCAAATTTAGTTGACAGTTGTTGTATTTGCTCCATGTAGTAATTAAACAATTTTTCGACAACATTTTTTGCTTTGTGTTCCTCTAGTTTTGCCAGTGAATTAATATACACATTCTCAAACATCCATTTTCTAAGTTTACTTGCATAATAAAAACAGTCTTCAGACATTTTTATTTCATTTTTATCTAAACTGCTTTCAATGATATTATATATCATTTTATCAACACGAGTTCGTTTGTCATTGGTGAAATATTTTGTACAATCAGAAGGCAAATCACTTTCAGAAATAATTGAAGCACGAATTGCATCTTCAATATCGTGGCTAATGTATGCAATTTTATCTGAAAAGCGGACTACCTGACCTTCCAATGTACAAGGCTTAACACTCCCATTATGATGTAGTATGCCGTCAATTACTTCCTCTGTTAGATTGAGATTTTCCAAATATTTGACAACTCTTACACTTTGCTCACTATGTCTAAAACCTTCTATCATTACTTCGTCTAATAAATGTTCTCCGGCATGTCCGAACGGAGTATGCCCTAAGTCGTGTCCAAGTGCGATGGCTTCTGTTAAATCTTCGTTCAAGCTTAAAGCTTTAGCTATAGTTCTTGCAACTGTAGAGACTTCAAGCGTATGAGTTAAACGAGTTCGATAGTGGTCGTCTTTAGGAGAATAGAACACTTGAGTTTTGTGTTTTAAACGCCTGAACGCTTTGCAGTTAATTATTCTTTCTTTGTCGCACTGGTATTCTGTCAAAAAATGCTGAATTACCTCATGCCGTTCTCGACCTTTGCTGCTACTGCTTTTTTGCGCAAACTTACTTAAATAAAGCTTTTCTTTATTTTCTAATACTTCTTTTATCGTTTGTGATGTTTTCATAAATCCTCAATTATCAGTATAACAAGTAAATAAACTTATTCAAGACAGCTTCATTTACAAAATATAAGCATGCCACTCGATAAATAAGTGGAATATTTATAATAATAATCAGACTCATGCCTATTCGCTATTTCCCTTTTTTGTTTCCTAGATGCGGCAGGTTAATAACTTCATTTTTCTTAATAGTCTAGCAAAGAAATTTATTTAGGTGCTTTAATATTATGTGAGGTGAATGTTCATGAAAATAGGCTTGACACAACGCTACAATTCAAATAAAACTCAAATGACTAAATCGCAGGCTGTATCTGCCGGTAACATTGATATTTGCAGTTTTAAAGCAAAAACTTCTTGGCTTGACGATATACCAACGCATCGTCAAGCGCTTTGTTGCGCAAATGCAGCTTATAATCGACCTATAGCTGATATACCATTGCCCACAGGTTTTTCAGAAATAACAAATTTTGATTTTCAAAACGGAAAAATTTTTCAAAACGGAAAGAATGACATTTACATTGCTTGGGCAGGTACTCAAGAGTTTACGGATTTACCTCGTACAGTGCAAATATTTACAGGGTCAAAACCTGCAGAATTAGATAAGGCTGTAAAACTTTATGAGTCGGTTCAAAAAGAATATCCTAATCGTAGAATTATTCTGACGGGTCACTCTGCAGGAGGTACACTTGCACAATATGTTGCTTCTCAAAAATCAGAAGCTAATGCAGTTACGTTCGCACCTGTAGGAATTGGCAGTATAAATAAGCAAAATGCGCTTACACTAAATGACTCTATCACCAATATTGTTAACTATAAAATGAAAACTGACCCTATAGTCGACAATTTATTTATCAATGTCGGTAAAACCTATTTATTAGACGGTCAAGGACATTCTTTAACTCATTTTCAAAATGCTGACTTTAGCTCCAGAGAACTTTTACCCAAAGTTACACAAGCGTCTATAACGCCGTTTGAAGTGTTGCGAGAAGAAATTGGTCAATTAAAAAAGAATCTTTTTGAGGGTGTCACTCTAGACTCAATTGGGACAGAAATTAAAGCAGATTTACTCAATTTAGGAAAATGGTTCGGTAAATTTAAAAAATAATTATTATATTTCTGTAGACTAAAAGGTAATGTAATTTTTTTAGTATTATCATAATTTATTTATTATGAATAAAATTGTAGTAATCGGTGCTGTAGCAGCAGGTTCGAAAGCAGCAGCTAAATTGAAAAGGCTCAAGCCTGAATATGATATAGAAATTTATACCGAAGAAAAATTCATCTCTTATTCAGCGTGTGGTTTGCCTTACTATATTGAAGGAATTATACCTTCGTATGAAAATCTGATAGTTCGTACGCCTGAAGATTTTGAAAAGCAAGGTATCAAGGTATTTTTGCAACATAAAGCAACGAGGATTATGCCATTACAAAAAAAAATTATAGTGCAAGATTTGTCAACTAACGAAGAAAAAATTATAAGCTATGAGAAATTGTTATTAGCGACAGGGGCGAGACCTTTTCTGCCACCGATAAAAAATATTGACGCCAAAAACATATATACACTACGAACGCTCGACGATGGTATAAAAATTAAAGAACAAATGAAGTATTCAAAAACTGTAACTGTAGTAGGTGGTGGGTACATAGGTATTGAACTTTTGGAAGCATTTGTAAAAAACGGTTTGAAAATAAAAATCGTTACAAATGCGAATTACCTAATGAGTAGCTTCGACGAAGATATGTCAAAATTAATACAGCAAGAAATTCAAAATACAGCCAAAGACCAAGTTGAAATTTATACAAACGACACTGTTGTAGAATTTGAAATTGAAAATGGATTTGCCAAAAAAACTATTACGCAAAGTGGACAAATACTCACAAATGATTTTATCATCATTTGCACTGGAGTGGTGCCAAATACAGATTTGGCAGAAAGTGCAGGTCTAAAACTGGGTGTAAAAAATGCTTTTGCTGTTAATGAAAAAATGCAAACAACTGATGAAAGTATATATGCCGCAGGAGATTGCTGCGAAAAAATTTGCGCTTTATCACAAGTTAAATGTTATGTCGCATTAGGCTCAATAGCGAATAAAGAAGGGCGAGTAGCCGCAATAAGCATTGCAGGTGGTGACGAAACATTCCCGGGAATTTTGACCTCAGTAATTACTAAATTTTTTAAATACACAATAACAATGACAGGTCTGACTGAAACAGAAGCTAAAAATAGGGGATTTGAAGTAATTTCAACTATAGTAACAAAAAAAGATAGAGCAGGTTATATGCCTGATGTAAAAGATGTCACACTGAAACTTGTTGTAAATAAAGAAAATCATACTATACTGGGAGCACAAGCTATCGGCTACGGTGATGCTGATAAACGAATAAGTATAGTCAGCGGATTAATTACAGCAAATGTAAAAATAGATTCGCTAATAAATATGGATTTTTCTTATGCTCCACCATATTCTACTGCAATTAGTACATTGAATTTAGCTGCGACAAAAATCGCAGAAAAATTAAAATAATCTTTTTTTGTATTATGATTTAAATTTCTAAGAACAACAATCTCTTATTGCCTTTATAAGTTTTTGTCTATCATCAGATGTAGCAAAGTTAATTCTTGAATCCAACATACCGATTATCTCATCAGCTGATTTTTCAGCGAGAATTGCATCAGTAATAAACTGAGGCATTTCATCAGTAGATTTATAATCTATTTTTTCACCGGAAGACGCTGTTTCTGCTTTTTCGCTTTCTTTTTCCCCTTTTTCTAACATTTTGTCATTTTCTTTTGCGGCTTCTTCGGCTTGTTTATTTCCTCGAGGAACAGTTTCTACTTTACAATCTTGTGCAGCTTTTTGCAAATTATCGATATTCGCAGCCCCGAAAATATCGTTACCTGACTCTTTCATCTTCTCTGCCATTTGTTCAGCGGTTTCGCCTTTTTCGCCTTTTTCCGCCAAGCGTTTTAAGCCTACTCCAATGCCGAATTCTGTTAGGCGGCCGTTAATGCCGCCATCGTATTTAGTACCGGGCATAAGTTCTTCCCATTTTGCTTTGGATGCTGCATCATCTTTGCCATTTGTTGTTATGCCATCTAAATAAGCATTTCTGTACAGCAATTCTTGAAAACTGATTTGTCCATCTTTATTTGTATCAACTGCTGCCATGTGATTTTCAGCACATTGAGTGGCGTTGTCTTTACCATATTGAGTACTTGTGCCATAAAAATTAGACAAATGAGCTCTGTATTCATCACCGCTCAATTTACCATCACCATTTGCATCTAAATTAGCATATTCAGCTTGTGTAAACTCAGCTAAACCTTGTTGAACTTGTTCTCGTGTAACTTGTCCATCAGCACCGAGCTTAACAGTGCCATATTGGTCAGTATTTTTTCTGGCACCTGTTACCATGTCATGGAAAGCTTGACCACCTTGTGAGTCGTATCTTTTCACTGTGTTAGGGTCTTTTGAATCATTATATGCTTGAAAAAGTTTTTTTAAATTTTCATTTCCGGTACTATCTTCCCAGTCTACATCATTTTTACCTTTTTCTGATTTTTCTTGGTAATCTTCTTCTGTCGGTTGAGAATACAATTTTGAAATTTGTCCGTCGCTGTCTTTTTCGATAAAAGCATTTCCATATTGATTTACTAAATTTTGTAGTTCTTCTTGAGACATTTTGCTGGGATCAAAATCTTTTGCATTAATTTTTTTCATGGCTTCTTCACGATTTGTTTTTGATTGTCTTGCACCGAGATTAGCAGTAACTTTATTACCATCGACATTAGTGATTTCACCGTCTTCTGAGGTAGTATCAATTAACGAAGAATTATCATTGCTGCTATTTTGGTCCTCAAATTTATCAATGCCTGCAGCTGTCATTGTACGTCCAAAACCGTTTGGAAATACAGTCCGTTGATTTGGATTAGATGCTGTACTGCTTTGTTGCTGTGAAGGTTTACCCCACTTAAACTCTTTACTAACTTGAGTATTTTGAACGCCATCAGTTCCCATAGTGTATCCTCTCCATTTTTACCCTCTAAATTAAAAAAACAATTTTTTTAAAAAAATTGCCTAATTTGCTTATATATATGAAGAAATATTAACACGAACGCAATGAAGCTGCCTATCGGCAAGCTTGGTGCAGTTCTCATGTCGGCATTTAATAATAAATAATTTTATTTATCGAAATCAAAAATATTTGAAAGAGTTATATTTAATGCCCGAGATATTTTAAACAACATTTTTATAGACGGATTATTTTTTTCACCTTCCAATTTGCCTACATAGATAGGGTGTATTCCGACTTTTTTAGCTAAATTTATAATAAAAACAGGGGCAAAATGAAAAAAATTATATTACTAATTATGTATTGTTTATTTATTTAAACTTTCTTTGTAAAAAGAAATTAATCTGTAATAAAATTCCAATTCTTGTGTATTTGATTCTTTTATTATCTTGCACAATTCGCTAACGAGAGTTTTACGAGGCTTCATATAGCCAAAGTCAAATAAATCTTTTGCTTCTACATTTAAAGCAACACAAAGTTTTTCTAGGTTTTCTTTTTTAGGCAAATAATCACCTGATTCTAATCTGCTGATATTTTGAGTTTCCATATCAACAGCTTCTGCCAATTGTAATTGGCTTAATCCTTTTAATTTTCTAAGTTCTTTTAGTCTTTTACCAAATTTTGTTACAAGTTTCATTTTAAACCCTCTTTATAATTTTATAAGAGTTTAAAAACTAATTAAATATTTTAGTAAGGACTATTATTGCTTGTTTATATGATACTACTATGATATTATAACATTGATTTACGGTAGTAATAATAATATTAAGGAGAAAAATATTTTATTAAGCAAAATAATTTCCGAAAAATATAAATATATATGCATTTTTACCGTATTATTTTTTATAATTCCTGTTTATGCAGGCACTTTCGATTATGAAATTTGCAATCTCGGTTGGAAGCACGTTAAACACAGCCACAGTGAAGCTGCTTATCAGCACGCTCGGTGCAGTTCTCATAGCGGAACGGAAGAATTTGAAAACAAGGATTTTACAAGAGTTGACTGTTTAACGAGCACGCACGCAGTAGAATTTGATTTTGCAAACAAGTGGGCTGAAAGTATTGGACAGGCTCTACACTATCAATTAATGACAAGTAAACGTGCAAAGGTGGTTTTAATTCTTGAGAATCCAAAAAAACAAATGGTTTATTTCAAGAGAGTAGAGGCTTTGGCAAAAGTGCATGGCTTTGATGTTGAGTATATTACACCAAAAATTTTACAAATTAACAACGGAGAGTGTAATTATGAAAAATGTAAATGTCATAAAACAAAAAAGCTCACGATTTGTGAGCTTTTTAAAAAAGCCCTGAGCCAGACTTGACA
>CAZTVM010000042.1:12695-15097 GCA_964617065.1 uncultured Muribaculaceae bacterium | reverse complement strand
TGTAGCGAAAGGTAACGCTAAAGCGATTGAAACAGACAGGCAAATGTCAATTGCACGCAAAGACCTTGACTGGACAGAACAGGCTAAATACGCTATCGACAAATGCGTCTTTGAAAAAATCAAAGATGGCACTCCATGCACAATGTGTGGGGAGTATTGTTCGATGAAAATTTTTAAAAAATATTTTTAAAATAAAAAATTTATATTAATTTAAAAAAACGGGGAAATTCCTTTTTCTCCGTTTTTTTGTGAAAAATATCAAGCCTCTTTAACTTAACAATAGATGACTTGTTTCTCGCCCATGTCTAAGACTTTACTTTTAAATTTGTCCACAATGTTTACTATAACTTCTTTTTGAGTCATAGAATGTATAATTTTTTTCGTTTCTAAATCTGAAACATTCCAGCGGATTTCGCCATTTTGGTATTTAGTAAAATAGTATGTCGAACATAAAATTGCGATTTTACTCGCATCGAGCATATTCAAACGACTGATATCAATTTCTAATTTTGCGCAATCTTTTTTCAAAATATGATGTTTTAAGTAATTTACAATTTCAAAAATATTACTGTCATAATTTAAAATTGTTAAATAATTTTCATGTTTTTGCATAGATAGTTTTATCACTCTTATTCATTGTCTCACATTATTATTAATCGTCAAAATTGAGCAAAAATTTAAATAGAAAAGAAAAAACTACACCATTCAGTGTATTTGTCGTATAATTTGAATACAAGATAGACTTTGGAAGGAATTAATATGATTGAAATTTTGGCACCCACTGCGGATATAATAAAATCAGCAAACGAAGTTTTTGATATAGAAGCGAATTCTATTTTAGCACTTAAAAACAGATTGGATAAATTCTTTAGCGAAGCAATAGAAATGATGTACAATTGCAAAGGGCGAATAATTATCACAGGAATGGGCAAATCAGGTCATATCGGCAGAAAAATAGCCGCAACATTGACTTCAACCGGTACTCCTTCTTACTTTTTACACCCTGCAGAAAGCACTCATGGCGACTCAGGTATTATAACTAAAGGCGACGTAGTTATAGCTATCTCTAACAGTGGAGAAACAGCTGAATTACTTAATCTGTTGCCTTTAATCAAACGACTAGGAGTCAAACTCATCGGTATGACTGGTAAAATAAATTCAACTTTAGCTGTCAAAAGTGATATAGTATTGGATATAGCCGTAGAAAAAGAGGCATGCCCTTTAAATAAAGCGCCTACAGCCAGTACCACTGCGACTTTAGCAATGGGCGACGCATTAGCTATTTGTTTACTAAAAAAAAGAGGCTTTACTGCCGAAGACTTTTTAATGTTTCACCCTTCCGGCGCTTTGGGCAAAGGTGTCATGTATCACGTCAGTGACCTGATGATGAGCGACGAAAAATTACCACTCGTTAATATTGAAGAAGAAAATAATAATAACTTCTTAAAAATAGTCAAATATGTATCCGACAAACGTCTGGGTTGTGTTATTTTAGTAGATAAAAAATCAGAATTAAAGGGTATTTTGACAGATGGTGACATTCGCCGTGCTATTTTAAAAGGTATCGATATAAATACGCTAAAAGTTTCTGATGTGATGACAACCAATCCAAAAACGATTAAGCCTTCTGATTTAGCTGCAAAAGCACTACAAATAATGGAAAATTATTCGATAACATCAATAGTTGTCAGCGATGACGGCAAAATCCCTGTAGGGCTCGTGCATGTGCATGATTTACTGAAAGCCGGAGTTGCTTAATGGATATTCAATTGCGACAAAAAATACAAAAAATCAAAGTCGTTGCATTTGATGTAGACGGAGTTATGACCGATGGCAGCCTCTCTTTTACTGAAGACGGCGCAGAAATCAAAACATACAATGCTAAAGATGGTCAAGGAATTGTTCTACTGCAAAATCAAGGACTCAAAACTGCTATAATCACAGCAAGAACAAATGGGACAGTCGTGCACAGATTTAATAATTTAAAGATGAACAAACTGTTTCAGGGGCAAAAAAATAAAGAAGCGGCACTTGATGAACTTGTAAAAGAGTTTAACGTTAATTACGACGAAATTGCTTATATGGGTGATGATTTACCAGATATTTGCGTCCTGAAAAAAGTCGGATTAGCATGTTGTCCAAATGACGCAGTCACTGAAGTCATCAATGTATGTGACTTCATATCGACATACAACGGAGGTCGTGGCGCAATAAGAGAACTCGCTGATACTATATTGAAAATCCAAAATAAATTTCCTTATTAATTAAACTATAAAGCCAAATTTACCTTTGCATTCATAACCTGAGTACTCACCATCTACGTCTTGAAGTTTAAAATTTTGGTTCGCTTCTATAGCTTTTTTGAAATCAGTGTAAGCAATTTCTCTTTTACCATCACGATA
>CAZTVM010000042.1:0-12685 GCA_964617065.1 uncultured Muribaculaceae bacterium | reverse complement strand
CGCTGATTTAGTAATATCAACAATTGCAGCATTAGAAAAGTCTTCAAGCTCTAGTGCTATTTTTCTCACATCATCAGTTCTTTGGTTGTTGTTGACAGCCCAAGCGTATTCGGTAATAAGTTTTTTAGCTTTTTTCATAGGTGTAAGTTTGTTAACTAAAATTTGTTCTCTCGTTTCCAAATCAGGCAAACCTACATGCAGTTTGAAATTAAAACGACCTGCACGAGCAGCAGCTTGGTCGACAAGTGTTAATTTATTTGTCGCAGCCATCACAATTATATTTCTGTCTTTTGCATTATTTATCAAGGTTAAAAGCGTTCCCATTTCTTCACTTTCGTAAGAGCGAGTAGAGTCATCTCTTTGCATAGCTATACCATCAAACTCATCCATAAATAATATACAAGGTTTACCTTCAGATTTCGCTTTTGCGGCTACTGTATTAAAAATAGCTTCGTAGTTAGCTGATGTTTGGTGAATATATTTAGAGCCGGCTTTACCCAAGTTCAACTTGTACAATGGGACATCTGCCTCTTGTGCCAAGGCTTCGACGATAAATGTTTTTCCACAACCTGGAGGTCCATAAAGTAAAATACCGTTCGGTCTTTCATACCCATAGTCTTCTTCTCGTTCTCTGACATCTTCCGGATGTCTAATAGGGTCAATTACGTGTTCGATTAATTCTGTTTTCAGTTTATCCATACCATAAACATCTTTAAATCCTTTAGGCGAGTATGGAGTCGGTCTAAACAATTCAACTAAACTACTATTTTCACCTTTAGAGGAGTTGGATTTTATTGCGTCATCGCTGTCATCGTCATAATCGTCAGAAGGAGGCTGAATATAAAATGTCGTTGTCGTTGTTGTGCCCCCATTATTTTTTAAATCATTTTCAGCTATATAATCTTTTAATTCTGACACCATAGATTCACGCCATTCTTTTGCAAATTCACTGGTGTTTTTATCAGAGTTAAATTCTTCTTCATATGAAGCAAGTTCTTTTTGTGCAAATTGTTGATTTGGATAATTTGCGTCTATAGCGTTAACTTCAACTTTTTTTAGAGGTATATAAAGGTCGTATACAAGTGCACCTAAAGGGGCGATATCGCCTTCTGTATTCTCATTTTTTCGAATATCTCGTTCAATAGCGTTACATATATTTTGCATTTCAGCGATATAGTGTGTTTTTATATTCGGTTGTTCAGATTTTAGTGTAGCTCTAAGCTTTTTATTCGCTTGATGATTAAATCCAAAATTGTTATTAGCATTTCCATAATTAATACTTGTAATTCTCATTCTCTTTCCTATTTCATACAGTTCACTTTTATTAAAAAATCAAACATAAAAAAATTTGTTATTCTTTCATAAAAAATTTAATATTTATTAATATTAGGCTCAAAAAAAGGCACTTTTTAGAAGCTTTTAGTTTTATTAAAAGCGAAGTTGTGTGTAAAAATTAATTTGATGAATTAATTATATGCATGATTGGACGGTTAGTTTTTTGGTAATCAATTATAACAATTCTATCGATAGGAAAAGTTTATGCCAATAGTAGTAAGGTCAAAACCATTCAATAATTTTCTTGAATTTGTTGACAGAAGTGTAACATCAGATGGTCAACGTTTAATATTGGGTGTAACAGCATTGGCAAGTCAACCATTTATAGACTTAAAAAACAAAGAAGTAGATGAGGAAACACGTTGGACATCAGCAATGCGTACAATAGCAAAAATCGTAGTCGGCACAACAGTAGGTGTGATTGTTCGCAGAGGAGCGATTAATTGGGTAAAAACAAGCAAAATGTTTTGGAAAACATCATCAACTCCGGAATTAGCCAAAATGCCAACAAAAGAATTTTGGAAAAATACTCCTTACGGTTCAAAAGAATTGCATTATGCTAATGGCGTAGGCACATTAATAGGCACATTAGTCGGTTTAATTACAAATTTTGTGATTGATGCTCCACTCACAAAGATTATGACTAATCAACTAAATACTAAAGTTAAACCCACTCTTATGGAGAAATATGCACAAGACCCTGCTCATAAAAACAAAAAAAACAGCGAGGTGAAATATGAAACCGTTGTTTAATAAAATGAAAACCTCTATGTGGAAAAATTTTGGTCATAGTGAAGGCAACATGTTAATATGGCTTGGTGCACTCGGTTGGATACTAAGTTCTGCAGCTCAAATATTTGTAGTTGCAACAAACGACAAATTCACAAAAAAAGAAAAAAGTTTCATGATTCCCCAAGAATGCTTCGATGGATTACTAAACGTCGGTTTATTTTTGTTTCTTTCATGCGTTTTTAAAAATGGTGTTAGCAAAATGCTAAAAAATGGTAAATTAAAAATAATGGATGGAAACATAGATAAAACAGCAAAATACAAAGAGCCTGTAACGACGATTGCTTCTATCGCAGGTTCTGTCGTTGCATGCAATATTGTCACACCACTTGCTCGTAATTATCTAGGGGCTAGAGTACAAAAACGCATTATGGATAATCACTTAAATCAACCTGAAAATGTGTACTCCACACCTACAAAAATCAAATCTGATAAAACGTTTCCAGACTTACAAAAACGCTCAGACAAAATCATTTTTCCTTCATCAATGAATGGAAGCATAAAAATTTAGAAAGTTTTTTCTGTTGCTACAAAAAAACGGCGGTACAAGACAGTACTACAAAATCAGAAACCTTCATTAGCAGAGCTAACTTCCGCTGTATTCTAAAAGCTGATTTAGCGGTATTTTAGGTCAGCAATTTTTACATCAATAATACTAATATTGAGTAGCTAAACTAAAAGGCATTTGAGAAACTCGTAAAGTTTCTGAATCCATTATGCCACGGTTTAGTTGTGTAAAAGAAGCGTTTGTTGAATTAAATTTCTTTTTAAGAAACTCATAAGCTACTTTCGGGTCACACTTTTCACCGCAAGTAAATAAATCGACAGCAGCATAACCAAGTTCCGGCCAAGTATGTATAGCTAAATGGCTTTCAGCGATAATGACTACACCTGACACACCATGTGGTGAAAACATGTGAAAACATTTTTGGACAATAGTAGCACCACATTCAAGTGCTGCGTCTATCATTAACCCTTCAATCATTTTTAAATTATTTAAAACATTGGGGTCACATTCAAAAAATTCAGCAAGTACATGTCTACCTAAGTAATTAGGTTCTGTTGTATTTGCAACTGTTTCCGGAATAGTGTGAGTATTAGTCAATTCATCATTCTCCTTATTATTGATAGTACTTTTTACAATTAACTTGTAATGACATATTACAATAAAAGTTAAAAATAATTAATACTTGCTTAGTAATTTTACAATATTTTGATATTTTTTATAAAATATCTAGGGGTTTATCGAACAATCAGCTTGATAGTAGATATTTTAGACATATAATATATTGTAACAAAATTATTACAAAATAAAACATGCAAAGAGAGTATAGTAAATATAATGAACAAAATTTTAGTAATTGATGATGATGAAAGTATAAATGAGCTAGTAAAAATCAACCTCGAACTAGTGGGATACAATGTTATAACAGCACTCAACGGTGTTGAAGGATACGCACTTGCGCAGCAAGAATTACCGTCATTAATAATTTTAGACGTCATGATGCCTGCGGTTGATGGGTTTACTGTAGCTAAACGTATTCGAGAAAACAATTCGACAAACAAAATTACTATTTTAATGCTGACTGCGCTTGGAATGTTAAACGATAAAATCAAAGGCTTGGATATTGGAGTAGATGACTATTTAGTTAAACCGTTTGAAATGGACGAATTGAGAATAAGAGTTCGAGCTTTGTTAAAAAGGGCTAATCTCATTCCTGACTCAGTTGCTACGAAAGAAATTTTAACTATTGGTGATATTACACTTTTGCCGGAGATTTATTCAGTTAAAATATCAAACGAAACAACAAAAGTAACACCTATTGAATTTGAAATATTTAACTTACTAGTGCAAAATCATGGACAAATGGTTTCATCTTCTAAAATACTTAAAGATATTTGGGGATACGCACCCGACGATGACGTTGATACAATAAGAGTGCATATTAGGCACTTACGCTCTAAAATAGATAAGATTTCTAACGGTAAAAAATACATTGATACTATTTACGGTGGTGGATACAGACTTAATCCAAAAGGAATTCAAAAATAAAAATGAAAAACTACATCAAATTTTTAATTGTATTACTGGTTTTTATTGTTTTTATCGGAGCTTGTTTAGGACTAAGAAAAACATACAACATTGAAACCTACAACTATCAGCTGAATACTATATTAGCAACTCAAACACCGAAAAACCTCTTTATTGATAGTTGGCGCATAATTAAAAACAAATATTATGATAGTACACTAAACAGGCAAAAGTGGGACTACTGGCGCAGACATTATGAAAATAATATAAAAACTTATGACGACGCCTATATTGCTATAAATTCAATAATTCTAAGTTTAAACGACCCATATTCTAAATTTTTGACACCAGCTGAATTTAAAGAGCAACAAATAGACCTCGACGCTAAAATTTCCGGCATTGGTGTGCATATTATGGATATTTCTGGCAAAATTTTAATAGTAAGTGTTATTGAAGCATCACCTGCTGCTATAAGCGGACTAAAAGCAGGTGATGTTATTCTTACCGTTGACAATGTTGATGTCAGTGGTAAAAACATTGCTGATATAGCTAAGTCCATCCGAGGTTTGCCTAATTCTTATGTTAGTTTGAAAATTCTTCGTAATACTAAAAAATTCACAAAAAAAATCCAAAGAAAAGAAGTAAAACTTCTCAGCATAAAGACCAAAATACTTCCTGAAAATATCGGTTACATTCAAATAAACAGTTTTATGAGTGCGACCTTACTAAAGGAATTCGAAGAAGCTTTACAAAAAACAAAAAACAGTAAGGGTTTGATTATAGACTTAAGAAATAATCCCGGTGGCATTTTAGAAAATGCCGTTTTGGTAGCGAATGCATTTATCAATAAAGGCGCAGTTGTCAGTATCCATGGACGAAACGGTCGAGGTTTTCCGGTGATGTCTAATCCACAGATAAATACGATAAAAAAACCGATAGTCGTGATTGTTAATCAAGGTAGCGCAAGCGCTTCTGAAATACTTTGTGGTGCTCTGAAAGACTATAAACTCGCTGTTATCGTTGGCGAAAGAACTTTCGGCAAAGGAATGGTGCAAAAAGTTTTTAACTTACCAAATGGCACAGGCATGAACCTTACTGTAGCGAAATATTTGACTCCAACCGGTACTGACATAAACAAAAGTGGTATTATGCCAGATTATGTAGTTATTGATGATAATAATGACTCTAATGATGAACAGCTAAAAAAAGCAATTGAAGTTTTAATGAAACAATCCTAATCAACTTTGTAGGCGGGTTTACCTTTTACGTCAGTAAATATAATCGCAGGATTGAAGCTTTTTTCACTTTGATTAATGCGTTTGAAGTAGTCTTTTACAAGAACCGATTGCGTATTTTTAAGTGTAAATCCATTTTCATCTAAGTATTTTTCAAACATCATCGAATTTTGTTTATACTTTTTATTAATCACAAACAAGTTAAACATACGTGTTCTTTGCATAATTTTTGCCAGTACAAAATTCATCAGACTCCCGAAATCGTCGTCATGAATACTTGAAAGAGTTAATTCGACAAGGTAATTAAAATTGTCATCAGTTTTGATTTTAACATAGCCAGTTATATCTTTTGTAGCCTTGTTTTCAAGAACATACTTGTAAATTATATGACGACTTAGCCCAAAAAAAGGACTGTCATAAAATTCCTGTTTTGATTTGCAAAGTGAATTTCTGAATTGTGAATGAATACTATCGTTGTATAATTCACAAACAGCACATGCGTCAGTTAATTTAAACAAACGCAAATTGTAGCCTGTTAACTCCGGCTTTAAAAGTGTAAGTTTTTCCATTTTCCATAGTTGCTCAATCGAACAAAATTTGAAGCCACAACCTTTAGCAAATAAATCCAAAACTTCTTGTTGTGAGGACTCTATATTCGCAATAAATGTATTAACTCCCGACGCTCCGTACTGCGAAACAACATAGTCAATCAATTGACGGCCTTCCAAAAAAGAATTTTCGTTAAGTATAAGTTTATTTATTTTCCATTTTTTGTAATTGCCCTTATTGGGCTTTAATGCAATCATTCCCTTTAAGTCGTTATTTTCGATAGCAACAAATGCTTCCGGCTGAAATTTCAAATTGACCGGCAATAATTCATGCAAAAAGTTTAAAGGGAATGGTAAAAGAACCCTATTTTTGTAGAATCTCTGATTTGCACCAAGAAATGATACCATTTTTTTTAACTTAGCTCTGTCACAAAAAGCTAAACTTCTAATCTTCGCCATAATTTTATAATAGTATTTTTTTTCGATTTATGCAAATGCTGCACCGGTAAATATTTTATTTATTTATTAATTAAAGCATCAGAGTTTTCGTCTATATCCAGAGCATTTTCATTTTGAGGAATAAGTTGAGGAGTATGCATTTTTGTCGTGTACGCATACATTTTTTTGAAGTCAAATTCTTTTTCCCAGACTGAAATAACAGCAGTAGCAAGGCAATTCCCAATGAGATTAATTGTAGTCCGTCCCATATCTAGAATTTGGTCTATCCCTAACAAAATGGCGACCCCTATAACAGGATAGTTAAGACTAGTGAGAGTACCTGCTAAAACGACTAATGAAACTCTCGGCACGCCGGCTATACCCTTGCTGGTAATCATTAATATTAGCATGACAGCAATTTGTTCTTGAATTGTTAGAGTTTGTCCGAGAATTTGTACTGAAAACAAAAAAGCCAACGCAAGATAAAGAGTACTTCCAGTAAGGTCGAACGTATAGCCTAAAGGCATTACAAAACCCACGATATTTTTAGGGACACCAAAATCTTCCATAGTCTTCATTGCTTTAGGAAAAGCAGCCTCCGAACTTGATGTAGAAAAAGCCAAAAGTGCAGGTTCATAAATAGCTTTCATAAATTTTGAAAAAGGGATTTTGGCTATTTTACAATTTATAAAAAACACTGTAAAAACAAATAAAATTAGTGCAAAATATAAACTTATAATAATTTTCGCATAATTTTCCAAAATACCAAGACCACTATGCGCAACAGTAGAAGCGATTGCGCCAAAAACGCCAATGGGCGCAAAAAACATTACCAACTCCGTAAATTTAAACATAATCTCTGAAAGCGAATTCAAAATATCAACGACTGGTTTCGCCTTGTCTCCAACCGCACAAATTGCAATAGCAAAAAATATAGAAAAGACTACAATCTGTAATAAATTGCCTTCAGCCATTGATTTTACGACGCTTGTAGGGAAAACATCTAATATAAAATCTTTCATTGTATGTCCAGTCTGTATGTTAGTCATTGACTCAACTATAGCCATATTTGAACTATTAATTTTAGTATCAAAGCCGACACCCGGTTCACAAAAATTCCCAACTACTAAACCTAAAATCAATGCTAACGTAGTGACTATTTCAAAATATACTATAGTTTTTATACCAAGCTTTCCAAGATTTTTGATATTTCCATGACCTGCTATTCCAACAACTAACGTTGCAAAAAGCAATGGTGCTATTATCATTTTAACCATATTTAAAAATGCCATTGAAAAGACATCTGTTTTTATAGCGAACGCAGGAAAAAACTTACCTGCGATAATACCGCCTAAAAGTGCTATAAAAATGAATAAAGTTAACTTTTTTGTTCTCAATCCATAGTCCCTTAACTATTCTTATTAATATAATATCACAAAAAATATTTAGCGTTTTATTTTACAGACTTGTAAAACAGTAATATTTTAATTGTTAAGTTTTCTTAATATTTAAAATAATAAACGCAATTTTTGTTTTCAATTTGTTTTTATATATGTAAGGTTAGTAAAAGATTATATTGAAAGTTAGGTAGGTACAAGAAATGGGTTTCATACTGTTTACAGGAATGAAATTTATTCTTCTGACACGTAAGACCAATTTGGAAGAAAAGATTTATTATTTGATGCAGCGGAAGCAAGATCTGATGGATTATTCATCGATTTTTATGCGCTCAAGGGGTCGAATGACTCAGGTGGATATTGCAGGTTTGCCTTTTATCCATCCAGGTAGAAAAAGTAGCGAAGATTTTGCACAATTAGTATTCAAAAATCCTCTAATTGGTGATATGGTTCAAAGTAAGGAAATGCTCATGGATATGGCAATTGAAGATGGCATCAGGATGGACGACATGGAACATGCTATATTTACAGAATATGGTGGTGAAGAAATGACTTCCGAACAAAATATGATGTATCAACGTGAATTGGCATCAATGGAAAAAACGGAGATGGAAATAAAACAATATGAAATAAATGCAAATGAGCTGCAGCTAGATCAAGAAATAAAAAAGTTGGAGGTGCAACTACAAAAAACGAACAAAGAACTTGAAGTCGCCGAAAAAATGGAAGAAAAGGAAATAGCGAGTTCGACGCCGAAGTTTGGAGGAGGCGGTCAGTATGCCTAGCTAGCCGTTTAGATAATTTAAGGAAATCTAAACGGCAGTGGTAAAAGTTAATCTTGTTTTATGTATAAAGTTTGTGTATTGAACGCAAACTCTATTTTGGCATGATTAAACTTTTCAAAAATTGCCATCAAAATGTCATTTCTGACTCGTTGTAAAGCTTCCCAAGTCTTTAAATTTGTATAAGCACGAACCATAATTTTTAATGAAGACGAACTGAGTGAATTCAGCTCAACTGTATAATTATCAATAATTTCATTATTATTTTGAAAAATAGTGCGACAAATTTCAATAGCTTCTTTAACCTTATCAACAGGGGTATTATAAGTGATATCAATGTATTCCCAAATACATTTTTTGTTTGACTGTGTGTAATTTCTTATAATAGAAGAAGCCAAAATATGGTTAGGAACAATGTTTAAAGCCCCATCTAAAGAACGAAGACGAGAAGACCGAAAATTAATATCTTCAACCACGCCTTCTAAATCACGACCTGAAATAGTTTTATCAATTTGAATCATGTCACCCAGTTTAAAATTTTTATCAGCAACTAAGCAAATTGTGCCAAATACGTCAGCAATAGTTTCCTTTGCTGCAAAACCGATTGCTATACCGCCAATCCCAATACCAGCTAAAATAGAACTAAAATTTATGCCATGCAAATTTCCGACAACTAAAATAACAAAGCAAAACACGAATATTTTAGCAAGCTTTATACCTAAAGGTAAAAAATTAATGCAAATTAAGTCATACTCCTTTAGTTCAACGTATTTTTTTAGTCTGGCAGCACAATTATCAATAAATTTATTAATAAAGCCAATTCCTAAAAGCAGCAATACTAAAGTAATGAACATATTTATAATTTTTAAATCCATTAATTTAGAGTAATCAAACTCAAGCAAGAAGTTTTCCATGATTTAAACCCCTTTCATTCGGTGACTGCGCCTAAAGAAGCACTTTTTACTGATTTAGCATATTTAGCAATAAATCCTTTTAATTCTGATTTTGTTTGTGGCTCAAAATTAGCAAGTCTTTCATTCAGGACATTTTGCTCAACAGCTAAAGTTAATGTTCTGTTAGGAATGTCTATTTCAATTTTATCACCATTTTTTATAACACCGATTAAACCGCCTTGAGCAGCTTCCGGACAAATATGACCAATACAAAGCCCTCTTGTACCACCTGAGAAACGTCCATCAGTGATTAAAGCTACTTCCTTACCTAAACCTTTACCAACAATAAGAGAAGTGGGTGCAAGCATTTCTCGCATCCCTGGCCCCCCTTTAGGTCCTTCATAGCGGATAACTACGACATGTCCTGATTTGACAGTATTATTTTCGATAGCAGTCATTGCATCTTCTTCGGAGTTAAAAGTAATTGCTTCGCCCATAAATTTCAGACATTCAGGCGCTACACCTGAAATTTTAACCACAGCCCCATCAGGAGCAAGATTGCCTTTTAGCACTGCTAAGCCGGGATTACTAGTGATAGGATTATCGACTGTGTGTATAACATTATTGTCAACCCAAGCATTTTGGGCAATCTCAGCAACTGTCAAACCGATTAAATTTTTTGTATTGCTCATTTCAGGAATATTGCCGAAAAGAGTTTTTATAGTAGCTGGAATTCCACCGGCTTTGTCAAAGTCAGTCATTGTTGGCAATGCAGATGGGTCTAATTTTATAATTTGTGGAACTTTAAAGCTTAATTCTTCAAAATCTTTAAGTGTGATATCAATGCCACCTGAATTTGCTATAGCTAGTAAATGAAGGATTGAATTTGTAGAACCACCGAGAGCCAAGTCTGCGATAATAGCATTTCTCATTGACTCACGAGTAATAATATCAGAAGGTTTAATTTGCTTTTCAACAAGTTCAACTATTTTTACCCCACTATCGAACGCTAATCTGCGTTTTTTTGCGCTTGTAGCTCCTGCTGTCGACGAATAAGGTAAGCTCATTCCCATCACTTCTGTTAAACATGCCATTGTATTAGCGGTGTATAAGCCTTGACAAGAGCCGCAACTCGGGCAACAATTTTCTTCCATTTCATACAATTTTTCTTCACTTATTTCGCCTGCATTGTATTTGCCAATAGCTTCAAAAGAGCTACGAACGAAAGTCAAAAGATTTTCATTTTCACAATAACCATCTTGCATAGGTCCTGCAGTAACAACAATACAGGGGATATTGAGTCTAAGTGAAGCTATAAGCATGCCTGGTGTAATTTTGTCACAATTTGTCAAAAGTACTAAGCCGTCTAACTGATGAGCACTTGCGACCGTTTCAACGCAATCAGCTATCAAATCTCGTGAAGGGAGAGAATATCTCATGCCTTCATGCCCCATCGCAATACCGTCACAAACCGCAGGAACTCCAAAAATAAACGATTGTCCGCCTCCTGAATGTATACCTTTTTCTATTTGGCGTTCTAAATCTCTCATTCCGGCATGTCCGGGCACTAAATCAGAAAAAGAACTCGCTATTCCAATAAAGGGCTTTTTCAATGATTGTTTTGAAACTCCGGTTGCAAACAAAAGTGCACGATGTGGTACACGACTAACGCCTTTTTTTATATTATCACTTTTCATAATAACCTCTTTTTCAACTAATATTTTAGCTATTTTAACATTAAAATAAAAAATATTAAATTTCCTATTTTTGTTATATTATTTCATAAGAAAGATTTTAAAATATGGACGATATCAATAATAAAAATGAAATTATAAAAAAAATTATACAGCTTAAAAAATCTAAAAAAGCTGTTATATTGGCGCATACATACCAAAATATCGAAATTGATGAAGTCGCTGATTTTTGTGGTGACTCGCTTTATCTGAGTCGAGAAGCGGCGAAAACGAATGCTGAGATTATAGTTTTCGCTGGGGTATACTTTATGGCTGAAACTGCTAAAATTCTTTCACCTACTAAAAAAGTTTTGTTGCCTAAACTTGAAAGTGGGTGCTTAATGGCAGATATGATAGATTTACAACAAATTAGAGAGTTTAAAGCTGAAAATCCCAATATCCCTGTAGTTTGCTATGTCAACTCAACAGCAGAAGTTAAATCAGAAAGTGATGTTTGTTGCACTAGTGCCAATGCAGTAGAAGTAGTAAAATCATTAAATGCTAATAAAGTTTTGTTTGTGCCTGATACTTATTTAGGCACTTACGTATCGTCACAGCTAAAAAATGTTGAAATAATTACATATCCTGGGTATTGCCCAACGCATTTACGTATAAAGCCTTCTGATATAATAGCAAAACGTCAACAATATCCAGACGCATTAGTTTTATCGCACCCTGAATGTCACAATGAAGTGGTAAAAATATCTGATTTCGTTGGTTCTACCACTGCAATAATAAATTATGCTAAAAAAAGCAGCAATAAAACATTTATTATTGCAACTGAAAAAGCTGTAGTTGAACGGCTGGAAAGAGATTGTCCTGATAAAAATTTTATTCTCGTTTCTGATAAAGCCATCTGTGCTAATATGAAACATCACAAAATAGAAGACATACTTGCAGCTTTAGAGTTAGAACAAAATGAAATTACTGTCGATAGCAAGATTGCGCAATTAGCTTATAAACCTATCGAAAAAATGATAAAAATATTTTCATAAAAATATTTCAATCAATTTTAAATTATGTTAGAATTGACTAAAGATGTGTCGCACTTTGAAAATTAAATTTGCCTCGGTAGCTCAATTGCTAAGCAAGCGTGAGCTTGCGTATACTAAATTACGGTTCCGAAAGGAACTGCGACACTTTGAAAATTAAATTTGCCTCGGTAGCTCAATTGCTAAGCAAGCGTGAGCTTGCGTATACTAAATTACGGTTCCGAAAGGAACTGCGACACTTTGAAAATTAAATTTGCCTCGGTAGCTCAATTGCTAAGCAAGCGTGAGCTTGCGTATACTAAATTACGGTTCCGAAAGGAACTGCGACACTTTGAAAATTAAATTTGCCTCGGTAGCTCAATTGCTAAGCAAGCGTGAGCTTGCGTATACTAAATTACGGTTCCGTCAGGAACTGCGACACTTTGAAAATTGAATTTGCCTCGGTAGCTCAATTGGAAATTACGGTTCCGAAAGGAACTGCGACACTTTGAAAATTAAATTTGCCTCGGTA
>CAZTVM010000041.1:14993-15241 GCA_964617065.1 uncultured Muribaculaceae bacterium | reverse complement strand
GAATACCAAAAATACATAGAAAAAGATGCGGCTTTAGAACGTCGTTTTCAGCCGATTATCGTAGACGAACCTACTGTTGAGGAAACTATAGAAATTATGCGTGGTGTAATGCCAAAATACGAGGAACATCATAAATTAATAATTTCAGATGAGGCTATAGTTGCGGCTGCACAATTATCACAAAAATATATTAATGATAGGTTTTTGCCTGACAAAGCTATCGACTTGATGGATGAGGCTGCAGCTAA
>CAZTVM010000041.1:5950-14933 GCA_964617065.1 uncultured Muribaculaceae bacterium | reverse complement strand
TTGACGTAATTGATGAAGCAAGTTCAAAAGTCCGATTACAAACTTGTGTTTTGCCCCCTGAAGGTAAAGAGCTTGAAAAAGAGCTGAAAGCGATTATAAAAGAAAAAGAAGACGCAATTAGA
Source organism: uncultured Muribaculaceae bacterium (assembly GCA_964617065.1). Lineage (GTDB taxonomy): Bacteria > Cyanobacteriota > Vampirovibrionia > Gastranaerophilales > Gastranaerophilaceae > JAVBNU01. The sequence continues at coordinate 14,811 of CAZTVM010000041.1, read as the reverse complement.
AATCAAGAATTCGAGCATGCCTCACAACTAAGAGACGACGAAGCCGATTTAAAAGAAAAAATCCGTGAATTATCTCAAAAATGGAAAGATGAACATGAAGCAAATAAACCGACTGTAACAGCGGAGCAAATAGCTGAAGTTATCAGTATAATGACCGGTGTGCCAGTGACAAAAATAACAGAAGGCGAAAGTGCAAGATTGTTGAAACTTGAAGACACTTTACATCAGCGTGTAATTGGTCAAGGCGAAGCAGTTATTGCTATTTCTAAAGCAATCAGACGTGCTCGTGTCGGCTTGAAAAGTCCTAATCGTCCGATAGGCAGCTTTATATTTTCAGGGCCTACAGGTGTTGGTAAAACTGAACTAGCAAAAGCACTTGCAGAAGCTGTATTCGGTTCAGAGGACAGCATGGTTCGTGTTGATATGTCAGAATTTATGGAAAAACATTCTACATCAAAACTCATCGGTTCACCTCCGGGTTACGTTGGCTACGACGAAGGTGGCGGACTTACTGAAACTATACGTAAAAAGCCTTACTCAGTTATTTTATTTGATGAAATTGAAAAGGCTCATCCTGACGTATTCAACATAATGTTGCAAATACTTGACGATGGTCGATTGACAGACTCGAAGGGCCGTCATATCGATTTCAAAAATACTATTATAATAATGACTAGTAATGTTGGTGCAAGTTTAATTCAAACTTCTTCGAAACTCGGTTTTTCAACTGGTGCTGACGCTTCAAAGGATAAATACGAACATTTGAAAGATACAGTAATGGAAGAAATGAAAAAAGCATTTCGCCCTGAGTTTTTGAACAGAATTGACGACATTATTGTGTTTGCGCATTTGAGCAAACCTGAAATTCGTCAAATCGTTGACTTAATGCTGAAAGACTTGTTCAAACGTCTGGAATCGCATCATTTTACGATAGAAGTTCCTGATGAAGTAAGAGATTTTCTTGCAGAGGAAGGCTATTCAGAAGCTTATGGAGCAAGACCGTTACGTAGGCTTATACAAAAGAAAATTGAAGATAGTTTAGCTGAAGAAATACTGTCAGGCGAATACGGCGACGGTGATACGATAGTTTTGAAAGTGGAAAATAAAAAAATCGCTTTTGACAGAGCCAAATGCAAAAAATGTAATGAAAACGAACTTGAAACGACAACTCAATCGTAAAACTATTATGGCAAAGAAAAAAGAAAAAAATAATATATTTGTAAAAATGCTGGTAGTCCTTATTTTGGGAGTATTGGCATTTTTTCATTTTAGCACAATGACTCAAGCGAATACGCTCAAATTTGTGCAGATTTCTGATGCACATATTTCTGATAGGTCCATTAATACTTCTTATAAAATGCTTACTCAATCAAAAAATTTATTAACGGACACAATAAACCAAATAAATATAATACCAAATCTGGATTTCGTTATGCTGACAGGCGATGGCGTCGATGTTCCTCGAGAAGCGTTAATAAATGAGTATTGTGACATGATGAATAGGTTGTATATCCCATGGTATATGGCGTTTGGCAATCATGATATTTCTCTCGACGGAAAAATTACTAAAGATTATTATTTATCAATTTTAAGAAATAAAAATAAGAGTTTCACATTTAAACAAGCTTATTACTCATTTACGCCAAAAAAAGGCTACAAAGTCATCGTTCTCGACCCTGTTATAGATTACAAGCTCAGTGCAAATGGGAATATAAATGACAAACAATTAAATTGGTTGAGCAATCAAATAAAAAATACCCCAAAAGACGACATAATTTTAATATTTTTGCACCACCCGATAAGAGAACCATTTTCCAGCATTCATCATCGAATTACAAATGCAAAAGAAATCGATAATATTTTAAAAATTTATAATCGCCCGATAGCTGTTTTTAGTGGTCATTATCACGTTACGAAAATAATGCAAGACGGAAAAATTCTTCACGTCAGTACACCATCGCTTGTCACTTACCCTAATTCGTTTAGAGTCGTGCAAGTCACGAATAATAATGCTGATGTTACTTTTAAATTTGATTTTAAAGAAACGAACTTAAAAGAAGTTCAGAGCCGAGCTAAAATGTTAACTTTTTCAAATTCTTCATATTATGGTGAGCCTCAAGACCGTTCAGCCACAGTCGTTTTAAAAAAATAGTTTGACAATAGCTGTAATCACAAAGTATCATGTAGAAAATGTTTGAATAGGTGACATATATGATAGATTATACGGATAAATTTATAGTAAAGTTTCGTGGAATAAGAGGAAGTTATCCTACGCCTCAAGCTGATTGTTTGAAATACGGTGGCAATACTTCTTGCGTTGAAATACGAGTAAATAATCACTTGATAATTCTCGATGCAGGAACGGGAATCATTGATTTGGGGAGTGAATTAGTAAAAGAACACATTGCTTCAGGTGCAGATATTTTTGCGAGAAAACCTATTAATGCTACTATTTTGCTAACTCATATTCATCAGGACCATATTCAGGGTTTTACTTTTTTTAAACCATCTCATATTTTAACAACTAATCTGTCTGTATTTGGTAATACAGACTATCTTTCAGGTATCGAAGAAGCCCTGTCAGGATTGCTGTTTAACAAATCTTTCCCACTGGATATGGGGGATATGGCTGCAAAAATAGATTTTAATGACATAAATGATACGAATGCTATTTTACTCAAAGACGGAGAAGTAAAACCGAAATTGTTGGTTATAAAAAATATAGAAGACACTTTTCCGACTGGTAACGATGTTTTAATAACATTCTACAAGTCATATTCTCACCCACAAAATGGGGTTTTAATATATAAAATAGCTTACAAAAATAAAACAGTTGTATTTGCGACAGATAAAGAAGATTTTATAGGTGGCGATAAAAAATTAATATTATTTGCCAGAAACACAGAACTACTCATACATGACGCTCAATATACGACTGAGGATTATATTTCGCCAATTACTTCAAAGCAAGGCTACGGACATTCCACTTTCGATATGGCAGTTGAAGCCGCAAAACAATCACACGCAAAAAGACTTGCATTTTCGCATATTGACCCTTCTTATAATGACGAAAAAGTCGAGTCAATTGAAAAATATTATCAAAATATATTTGAAAATTGTTTTGTTGCAAAAGAAGGATACGAAATTGAAATTATGTAATAGGGCAAACTTTCTTACTATCAGCATAATAGCGATAATTTTTTTGTGCTGTGGATTTCATGAAAAATATGAAATTAAACCGGAAAAAAATGCAGCAACTCATAACAATTTGGGAACATTGGCGATGAAAGAGGGGCGTTATTTTTCAGCAATTGAAGAATTCAAAATAGCTATCGGCATAAATCCTAATACTCAAGCTACCTCGGTGTATTTAGATAATTTAGGTCAAGCTTACATGCAATTAGGCTATGCAAAAGCCGCAGAAAGTTGTTTCAAAAATGCTATACGTCTCGCACCTATGAATTTTAGTATTTACCAAAATTTAGTAAATTCTTATAAAATACAAAAAATTTTACAAAAAAAATTGCACGAACATTTTAATGATAAAACGCCACTTTCTAAAATAACCATAGGGCTAATATATGTGAATATGGGAGATTACAAAATGGGAATGATAATACTTGATGATTTCATAAATTCAGAACCTGACTTAATTATAACTCCAGCTGTAAAACAATACGTACAAAACTTAACTCAAACTTTGTGAAATCTTTTGTTCTGTTCTTGTTAAGTTGATTTATTTTCGATAAAATGAAATTATGAAGAATTTAATTGGATTCTGGGGATATCCTCACCCAGATGTTATCGAAAAATACAAACAAATGCTGCCACAAGCGGTGTGGATTGATTTAGATAGAGATTATGAGCATAAGGATATGAAAATGTTGCCTGACTCATACTTTAAGATAATAAAAAATATTTTTGCGAATGCCTTTTATTACAAAAATAAATTGTTAAAAATCATAGCGCCAATAGGCAAAGATAAGTGTGACAGCGGTTGGTTCGCATCGGAATTATTAAAAGAATACGGTTTTGATGTGGAACAGTCTGTTTTTGAAGATTTTAATTTTCGCAAAGAACCGTTGATTTCTCAATCAAATCTTCCTTTAAAACAAAAATTCGAGTTGATAACAAATTCGATTATAACGCCTTATTCAGAGGAAATAGAATTATGCAAACCAGAGTTTGGCTTTTGGGGAGTACCGCCGAATGATTTATCTATATTGGAATTGTTCCCTGATAAAACGCACGTGTACGGTTGGACACGATGTGTAGACGCAAAAGCGCCGGCTGATATCAAATTGGAAATGTTCATAGATAGAAATATCCCTACAGTCTTTTACGCACAAGCTTTTTGCTCTAAAACACAACTTGCTAAACATCTGGCAGAAAAATACAATGGTCTATACATAGATATAGATGATGTTGTCACGAACTCGGTTAAAGCTAAAATAGAGGCATTTATTGAATTACGATGAACAAACTATATCTCGACGCAGGCACTACGTGGTCAAAAATATTAGAAATAGGGAAAGAAAATTCTTCAATTGAAACAGAATATGAAGAATATCTTGTATCAGAGGAAAACGACTGTAAGTATTACGTTGTACCTTCTTTGATTGCTAAAAAAAATCATTTTAACTACAAAAAAGTTACTGGTCACATGAGTTTAAACGGCACTATAAAATGTGAAAATGAAATTATTGCACTATCAAAAGGTGCCTTAAAAATTATAAAAGACTGCAATTTTTTGGTTTTGGATTTAGGAAGTCGTGACGTAAAATGGACAAAATTTAAAGAAAGAAAATTTGTTGATTTAGATTGGAATACAAGTTGTGCAAGCGCTACCGGTGCAACGGTAGAAATGCTTTTGAAATTTTATAATTTACAATGCACTGAACTTGAATTTACAAAAGAAAAATACAATATAACCTGCGGTATTTTTGGTCTTGAAAAAATAATGGACGATATAGCAAATGGCGAAAGCGCAAAAACAGCGATTGCTAAATTTATTCATGGGATTGCCTTTAATGCTTGGTCTTTCGCCAAACAACCCGAGAAAATATACCTTTCCGGCGGTTTTTGCGACAACAAATGTTTTGTTGAGTCACTTAAAAATTACTGCGAAGTTATCAAACTCGGTCGTTTTGTTTTATGCGAAGGTCTTGTCGAATAAATAACAATACGTATAATTTTACGAAAAACAAAAGCTCATATAATCTTTTGATTAAATGAGCTTTTGAAGTTAATGAAATGATTTAGTGTTTAGTTACAACCGAAAGCGATAGTAACTTTTTCTTTAGGATTGATTGATGACACTTTCATTCCTTTAGCATCAACCAAATACATCATTTCGTCACCAGTGTATTGTAAAAGACCTGTTACACCTGAAAGAGTAGTTCCTGTAGCCTGAACAGGTGCCATAACGAGTGTTTTGCCTGCATCAAAAAGGCTTCTGCCTGATGCTCTAAATTCGGCACGTGATAATTCACCAGTAGCAACACCAACGCCTTGGCTCACACCTTCAAGAGAATTTCCGACATTAGTGACTATACCGCCAACTGTTCTTCCGGTTACGCCGATAAGCCCACCCAGAAGGGTGAAAGGTGCTTCAATTGCCTTAACAATAAAGTTGTTTTTCTTTTCTTTGTTAACTTGTGCACTTAAAATTTGTTGTGGTAAATCAGCTTTATGACAATCGTCTTGAATTCTGTCAAATACGAGTCTTAAAGCTCCTTGACATTTTGCAGTCGGACGAATAACCTCTACTACATGTCCGTAGACTCTTGACCCACAAGGGAAATTGCAACCATTGATACTAATTTCTTCAGTTGTAGTCGCAGAGAACTTGTCGCCAACTTGAGCGGATTTTGCGCTGATTTCATCGTTAAAACATACTTGTAATGTAGGAATAGTGACAACTTCTTCTTTCTCTATGAATGCAGCACCACCTGTGCAATCACAATCATCAAGTGAAACTTTGTCATTTGTATCGTAACCTATTGCTACACGCACGTTTTGCAGCATTGAAGCCAATTCTGCACGAGAAGCGTCTTTTTGCGGATTAATAAGATTCGGTTGAGGGTTATCTTGTAAAGCGCCAGCTTCTAATACTTTGGCTACAGGGATTTTAGCCCAATTAGGAACGTTTTTGCCGTCACAATACTGACTCAAAATGCTGTCAGCTTTGCAATCATCCATAGGACAATTGATACCTTTTGATAATATGGTCATAGCTTCTGTTTTTGATACAGGTTGATTAGGTTTGAAGGTATTATCCGGGTAACCTGCCATTAAACCGGCCGTGACAGCGTTATTAATGGCTTTATTTGCCCAAAAATGACTAGGCACATCAGAAAACATTTTGCTCGGGCATGTAGATTTCCCAATATCTACATTTAAACCTTTCGTTATCATAGACGCAATTTCTGCACGTGAAATAGGTAAATTAGGTTTAAAAGTTCTATCAGGGTATCCGGCGATTATATTATTTGTTGTCAATTTGTTAATATCACAACCTGCCCAAAATCCAGGTGGGATATCTTCAAATGCGCTAATCAAAGGCGCAGCGGCACCTGTTGGCGTAGATATCTCATACGGTACAAGCGATTTTTTCAATCCTTCCATGCTGGACGACGACTGAATGTCAATGGGACATCCTGCACTGTCTAAATTTTGTGGGTTTCTATCTACGTTAATTCCCCCACCACAACAGTGCCCGTTGCTAATAATAGGAATATTTGCAGCTGCTCCTGTGGCTTGTGGACATTCGTGACAACCTGATACAGGCACTCCCACTCCTAAACATCCACTGTTACAGCCACAACCGTTAATAGGTGCAGCAGCTCCTGTCGTGTACGCTCCTGCGCCGTTGTACGTAGCACCATTGTACGCATAACCTAATCCATCATAACCAATACCAACACCATTACTTTCTGTACCTGTATAATTTGGTGTTCCAAAAACATATTGTGGATACGCATAAACTTGTCTTTTTAAAATATCGCAATCCGTATTTGGACAACTTGCACATGCAGGCACCGACGGTTCTTCGCATGTAGGTTTGCATGGCGAATCATCTTCCTGACAACGACATTTTGGCTCCTCGCAATCACAATCTGATGCACAAGGATCTTCCATTTTGCAACCCCTATCCGGTTTTTGACACTCACAATCTGGCATTGCCTTCATGCAGCTCGGACAAGTTGCTGTCGACGGTGTTATTGGTGTGCTACAACCAGCCAAGGGACATGCAGCACCAATAACTACCGGCGCTTCTGATGCCGTAGCTAAGGTCATTGAACTTACAGCTATTCCTACCGTCAAAACGGCTGCAAGCGTTAATTTCTTAATAGTCATTTTTCCCTCCTTACGTAAGAAATTTTACAGGCTGTTTTATTTTTATATACCTGTTACATTGTTTATCCCATAAAAGATATTTGTATCTTTTTTTAGATATTTGAATTATGGGGGCTAAATCAACTATTAATCATTACCAAAAAAGGTTATCTTTTTGGGCTATTTCTTTTTTTATTCTGCAACTTTTTGTCAACCTTAGTAATAATTCGGAAAATGACTAAAATTATAAGATATTACAAAACCCAAAACGATGATTACGCATCGTTTTGGGTTTAATACTCATTTGTGACAACAGTTTATCCGAAAATTTTGTTCTTAATAAGAGCAAAAAGTGTTTCTTTTTCCTTTTTATTCGATAATGGTCTTGTTTCATTCATAATCGGAGTAAAAGTATCTCCTGATTTTACTGCTACGTATAATGTGTCAATACCTGCATTGTTTTTACCTGTAGCCATAACTAATTCTCTGGCTAATTCATCTGCACCTGTTTTTAATGGTACTGTAAGCATTTCTACAGGTTTGTTTGTGCATGGATTGTTAAAAACTCTGTTAACTGCAACACTAACTGGTTGTATCTTTGTCATGATGTTGGCTCCCTCTCATTATGTATATTTATACTGTGTACTTTTCTACACCAATTAATGTTAGCATTAAAAAACCTTTTATCAATTAAATACTAAGAAATGTTAAGTTTGTGTTTTTGGCTTAAAACCAATAATACTCGTGTTTATAGAATTAATATATATTTATTGTATTTCAAATGTGGCAATTATATATATCATTTTGTTTTTATTTATTTAAGAGAGAAATCGAATACAAATTTATATTTGATTTGAGAGGTAAAAAGTAAAATGGCGATAAACATCAATTTGGGTGACGGCAACAACAAGGTTGACGTTAAAGCAAATAATACCAATATTAAAGCCGGAGATGGCAACAATACGGTTAAAACCAACGGTGATAATGTCAATATAAATTTCGGCAATGGTGATAACGCTTTGAATACAACCGGAAATAATTATTCTATCAAGGCGGGAAACGGCAACAACAACGTAAGCACAAACGGAAATAATTACACTCAAAAGTTCGGTAATGGTAATAACACCGTAAAAAATACAGGTAATTCTTATAGCTCAATATTCGGCAACGGTGACAACAATATAAATGCTACAGGTGATAACCACAATCAAACCTTTGGACACGGCAATAATACTGTAAAAAATACTGGCAATAAATTTACATCTATATTCGGCAACGGAAACAACACCGTAAATGCACAAGGCACAGGTCATTCACAAACATTCGGTGACGGCGCTAACAATGTAACAAACAATGGCAATAATTTTACATCGAAATTCGGCAACGGAAACAACACCGTAAATGCACAAGGCACAGGTCATTCACAAACATTCGGTGACGGCGCTAACAATGTAACAAACAATGGCAATAATTTTACATCGAAATTCGGCAACGGAAACAACACAGTGAATGCACAAGGCACA
>CAZTVM010000041.1:0-5718 GCA_964617065.1 uncultured Muribaculaceae bacterium | reverse complement strand
ACACAGTGAATGCACAAGGCACAAGTCATTCGCAAGCATTCGGTGACGGCGCTAATAATGTAACAAACAATGGGAACAATTTTACATCGAAATTCGGCAACGGAAACAACACAGTGAATGCACAAGGCACAAGTCATTCGCAAGCATTCGGTGACGGCGCTAACAATGTAACAAACAATGGGAACAATTTTACATCGCAATTCGGCAGTGGTAACAACAATGTGAAAACGAACGGTGACGACTATCAAATGCAGTTTAACAAAGGTTCAAATACATTGAGCGCAACAGGTAATAATTACAATGTAAGCTTTAATGCACCTGAGGCAAATCAAAATATTACAAAAAATGGTCAAAAACAAAATTATACATTTAACGCATAGATGAGGATATATAAATGATAAGCTCAACAGGCAATCAATTTCACGGCAATAATAGTTCTTTTAACGCAAATAAAAAAGCGGAAAGTCCTATTAAAAAATCTGATAAAAAAGCTTCTATCATGTCGCAAGAAGACAAATCTTTTGATGAAGCTATAACCAATATTAAAAATAGATATTTTACGGAGGGTATGTAATATGACACCGTCACCATTAACGTCAGCGACGACAACGACTACTCAGGTAACAAAAACAGCGAATGCCATACAGGGGCAAAAAATAAGTCACCAAGAATTGGCTTCAAATCCAATTCAAAGAAATGAACAATCTGACTCATTTGCAACGATACAAAATTTTGGAGAACGTGGTTTCGGTAAAAATGTTCTATTTGGTGGATCACAATTGAATGGAGATGGACTAGCCTTGCAATCGCATGTTCCGAATTACGAAAATAATTTTTTTCTAAACGCATTACCTTTAGCATTTAGTAAAGATAAAAATAATATCCTTGATTATTTACAAAAAGCAGAAGAACAATGCTCGTAATCAAACATTCCTAGTCTGAAAAATCAACATCAATCCTGCAACGCATAGTATATAAGTAAATGCATTAGTAAAGAGTACTTTTTTTGTTACAGCTTCAACCTAGTTGAAAGGAAACAAATTGCTTCTCGTCGTTTTCTTTTGTTTCAATTTTTTTCGTCTTATTTTCAATAATTTTTTGAGAAACTATAGTGCTGTCGTTCAAATATTTTTCGTAATTTTTACCTTCATAGCAAATTTGTAACTCGACACTTTTTTCTTTATTGTTTATAGATATTTCTATTCCAATATCGCTTTTTTCATCAGACAAATTTTGAAAAAGAAGATTGAAAACGAATTCTTCTAACAGAAGTTGAAGCGTACGAATTGTCTTTTGGTCAATAGAATTCTTAAAACAAAAGTCTTCGATTTCAGAATTAAGTTTATAAATATCTGCACTTATTCGGTTAAAATTTCGTGAAAAAGTACGAATTTTATATATAAAAGCTTTTGTTTTTTCACGTTTAGGATTATCAAAAATATCTGAGCCTTCTTCGTAAATAATGCCTTCATCCATATAAAAAATGCGAGAAGATACATCTTGAGCAAACTGCATTTCATGCGTAACTATTATCATCGTCATTCCATTTTGCGCCAGTTTTTTGATTACAGCGAGCACTTCTCCTACCATTGCCGGGTCAAGGGCAGAAGTTGGTTCGTCAAAAAGTATAATTTCAGGTTCCATTGCCAATGTCCGAGCAATTGCAACACGTTGTTTTTGCCCACCAGAGAGCTCATTTGAATAAGCAAGTGCCTTGAATTCAAGTCCGACACTTTCTAATAGTTTAATAGCTCGATTATAAGCTTCTTGCCTTGTCATTTTCAGCAATGTAACCGGCGCAAGCATTACGTTTTCAGCAACCGTAAGATGCGTAAATAAATTAAATGACTGAAAAACCATACCTGTTTTTTGCCGCAATTTAGAAATGTCAACACCCACATTTGTTATATCCTTACCATCAATAACAATCTTTCCTGATGTTGGATTTTCAAGCAGGTTTATACATCTTAAAAAAGTGCTTTTTCCTGTATTGGAAGGTCCTATAATACTTATAACTTCACCCTTATTGATTTCTGCGTTAATGTCTTTAAGAATAACATCTCCGTCAAAAACCTTCGATAAATGTTCAACTTTAATCATTGCCATAGCTTTTCACCTTAACACCTTTTACAATTCTTTTTTTATACCTTGGGTCTACCATTATTTCACATCTTCTTAAAAGTTCTGCAAGCAAATAAGATAAGGCAAAGTAGATTGCCGCAGTAGCTATAAGAGGGAAAAACGCTTCGTAAGTTCTGCTTCTTATGATGTCACTCATTTTTGTCAAATCTTGAATTGCAATGTAACCTACAATTCAAAAAGTTGTAGTAACAGGCATTTATAAAGTAAATAAATCTTTGAGCAAAATTACCGAAGGTGATTTAAACGAAAAAGTCAATGTACAAAATGTTGAAGAATTTAAAATGCTCTCTGAAGGTATAAATACAACAGTAGATGCTCTAAAAAATGCAATAGCTAAAGAAGCGAAAAGATTGGACGACGAGTTAGAACTCGCAAAAAATATTCAACACTCCTCATTGCGTTACAACGGTTTTGATACTTTGAAAAACAATGAATACAACACGCTTGCCTTAAAAGCCGACAAAGAAAGTTATGTAAATCTCGTTGCATGGCTCGAAAATCTTTGCGAACAAGCAAAGATTCCGCAAACAGCAAAAACGAAACTTCAGATAGCTGTTGAAGAAATATTTGTAAACATCGCAAGTTATGCCTATCCACCAAAAGATGGAGATGTTGAAATAATGTTTAAAATCAACGACGGCAAACAGGTTGAAATGCAATTTGCGGATAGTGGAATAGCTTATAACCCTTTGGAAACAACAGAACCTGATATTAGCTTATCAGCGGAAGAACGCCCAATCGGAGGGCTCGGAATTTTCATGGTTAAAAAATCAATGGATTATGTGCATTACGAATACACCGAGGGCAAAAACATTTTTACAATCAGAATGAATTTCTGATTATATTAACGGCTTAGTAGATATATGAATTCTTCTGGTATTTCCCCTATCATTGTGGGCAATATTACAGTCGTATGAACTCCTACAGGTTACTTTCAATAAATTCAATGTTTGTCTTTATAAAAAAATGGCCGAATTATTTTCTTTATCAACGATTTTATTACAGAAATTTTTGATATATTTATTAATCTTTTTTCGCAACCATAGCTGTTTTGGAAACTTCCGTAATATACAAGAAAATCGTCTAAGTTCTCTGGCAAATTAGACAACATTTCAGTTTTAGGTTCTTTAAATGCAACAGCTTCCGGCGAATATTTGCGAATGTCTTCCTCTAATGTTTCACTTGTTGTAAGATGCACATTTTCAAAATTTTTCAATGAAAAATCATAAACAGAAGATACTTTTTTATATGAATTATCAATTAGAAAAACCGTTTTTTGAAGCTTAGCAGCACAAATTCCGACATGTAGTCTATCGGTTACAATAATGTCAAACATATCAATGACTGCCAAAAATAAATTTGCCAAAATAAAATCCAATCCTATGTCACAGCAATAACTTCCACCCAAAGAAGATAGATCAACGGCTTTTCTATTTAACTTTATACTATCAATATTGATGTTGCTTTCTTGATCCCTTCTCAGCAAGTATCCTATTTTGTAATTATCAATATCTTTAAATTCATTTTTAACTTTTTCAAAAACTTTTTGCCAATAAGGATAGATTACGCCACTAATTTTTTTTAACATTTGCAAGTCATTTTTTTTAAATTTTTGTAAATTATAGCAGTCTATTATTTTGTTTTGAAAAATATCAAAATCAGCATCAATGACCATGTCATTAGCTAGAATAAATTTTGCCTTACTATTCAATTGCTTACAATATTCGTAGCTCTGTTTCTCTCGGCAAAAAACAGTAAAACGTTCGTCCATAAGTGTAATCACATCTTCACATTTATAAAAACTTGAAGGTAATATAATACATTTTTGTAAAAGTGGGGATTTAAATATCTCTGTTATTTCTTGATAACTCTTTTTATATAGTGGGTGCCATAGTCCCCCGCCACCGTATACAAAATTAAAATGTTTATTATAACGCTCAGAATCTGTAATATCATAAACTTCATATTTTATATTTTTAGAATTAAAATATTCAAATTCTGAAGCAGCAATAACCACATCGCCTAGATTACCCTTATTTGGCAAAAACAAAAAATTTGCTGCATTTCTCAATTCATTCTCTAACTCTAGATTATCATTATTGGTGCGAAAAGATATTATTTTATCTTTAAGTTCATTGGACAAAACTGTTGTTATACATTTTAAACAAGCATTTTTTTTATCTATCATGAATTTATCAATATCAAAAATTCTTAATTTTTTTAATATTTTACGTAATAATGCCAGTGGAAAAAAGAAAGTTCGTAAATAAAATTTTTGGATTTTAAAAATAATTAAATTGGCATTTTTACCTGAAATATTGTTTCGAACATAATCAAAAGCTTCTTTTAAACACACTCTCCTGTTTTTATCGGATACCAACTTATTAACTCTCATATTTGACATAATTGATGTGTTTCGAATACGATATAGGACGCCAATATCAGATATTATTGAAATATCAGGGAAACATGATAGTACTTTGACCAAAAAACCATCATCCTCGTGTGGTACATTTTTATTAATAAAAGCTAAGTTATTTTCCTTTAAAAATTTACTTCGGTATAGCTTCCCCCAAACCACAACGGGTATTTTTACAGCATAACCAAAATTATCAATAGAAACTCGCAAATTATCAATGGGCTTAATGTCAAAATATTCGTCGTACCAAGCCAATTTTTCTTCAATATTTAAACATTCCTTATCGAAAATTAATTTTGTTTGAGATATTACGATATCTGAATTTGTTTCAATTGTTTTAATATATAATTTTTCAAGAACAGTAAGTTCAATTAAATCATCTGAATCTAAGAAAAAAATATACTCGCCTGTTGAAAACTCTATCGCTGTGTTTCTGGCAATACCTGTGCCTTCATTTTTTTTGTGAATAACTTTAATTCTTTCATCTTTTGCGGCGTATTCATCGCAAATTTCCCCGCTTAAATCAGTTGAGCCATCGTCCACTAAAATTATCTCAATCTCTTTTAATGTTTGATTAACTACACTATCCAAACATTCCCTTAAATATTTTTCAACATTATATACAGGAATTATCACAGAAATTTTTATTTGGTTTACGCATTCATCACTCACAACTCATTCCTCACAACTAAAAAAAGCCTATAATACAACAAGATTAAATCATTCTCTTTTTATATTATATATATTTTTTAGAAAATAGCAAGGTTTTGACCTTTTTCATAAATTGTTTTATTATCGATGAATAATGGTTATTCAGATTTTAAAGGTTATAAAAATTAAAATTATTTACGAGTTTTGCTTAAAAGTCTGAAACTTTTTTGTGAAATTTCTAATTACTCTCTCGGTAATTTACTTTGTTTTTAACAAATCTTTTACTGATATTTTAGTTTGAAGCTTGCACAAAAAACAAAACACACTACACTAGAGGATAATATTTAGGTTGCGAATGTCAGAAAGTACCTCAAAAATATTTATTTGACTAAAAATATTTTGTTGGTATCATTGTATAAGGTTAATGAGGGTATTCATTGTATTATTCTCAGGTTACTATTTAATTATATTGTTTTTTGAAAATTAAATATTTTATGCCACAATAG
>CAZTVM010000040.1:9536-15284 GCA_964617065.1 uncultured Muribaculaceae bacterium | reverse complement strand
TGCTTTTTTCATATTAACTCTGATACGACCGTCTACTGCGATACCTTCGCCTGTTTTTTCACTGATTAACAGTGGGTTGATATCTAATTCTTCGATAAATTTGAAGTCATTAACAAGTTGAGACAAACGAAGTAAAGTTTCTTCAATTTGTTCAATATTCGCAGGAGTCGTTCCACGAGCGCCTTTTAGAAGCTCATAAGCTTTTACTGATTTAATCATTTCAGTAGCGTCAATGTCAGTAAGAGGTGCAATTCTGAAAGTGACATCTTTCATCGTTTCAATAAATACACCGCCTAATCCGAACATCATCATCGGACCGTATTGAGGGTCAGTAGCTATACCACAAACCATTTCACGAGTGCCTTTGACCATTTCTTGGATTATTACACCTTCAAGACCTTCTAACAAACCTTTTGCTTCAAGTCTTGAAAGAAGACCGTTGTACTCATTTCTCAATTGTTCTTCTGATTGAATGTTGACTATTACGCCACCAACGTCAGTTTTATGAGAAGTAGTTTTAGAAGTCATTTTCATTACAACAGGATAACCGATAGAATTGGCTAATTCAGCAGCTTGGTTTTCATTCGTAGCTAAACCGTATTTGCAAGCACGAATGCCGTAAGCATCAAGTACGTCAATACTTTCTAAAGTTGTTAATTGGTCACGACCTTCCATCATTGATTGTTTAATGATTTTTTCAGCTTTGGCTTTGTCAACATTGTAACAAGGGATTTTGCCTGTAGGTCTTTCTTGCCATAATCTTTGTTGATTTAATCTGTTTAAGCCGTCAGCAGCTTCTTCTGCGTACATAAAGAAAGGCATATTAACTTCCATATCTGAAAGTTTTGTGAAAAATTCGCTTTTCGTCATAAAGACGCCGATAACAGGTTTTTGAGGGTATTGTTTTTTAATTTCCATCAATGCTTCTGCTACATCGATATCTTTTAAGCCTAAGAATGGTAAATATATCGTAATAATCATGTCTACATTTTCGTCGGCAATAACCGTTGAAAGTGTTTGTTTGTAGTGTTCGATAGGTGCAGAAGCTATCATGTCTATTGGGTTTTTGACACTTGCAGCTGCTGCTAAGAAACTACGCAATTTTTCTTTTGTAGCGTCTGAAATTTGTGCAATTTTTAAACCATATTCGCAAACAGCGTCAGTTGCCATAATACCCGGGCCACCTGAATTTGTGATTATTGCGACTCTGTCGCCTTTTGGAATAGGACAATTTGCAAAAACTTTTGCAGTTGAAAATAGATTTTTCAATGAATATTCTCTAATAACGCCTGATTGTTGCAAAAGAGCATTAGCCGCTTTATCAGCTCCTGCTAAAGAACCTGTGTGCGAAGACGCTGCGCTGGCTCCTGCAGCCGAACGTCCAGCTTTCAACGCTAAAATAGGTTTCTTTTTAGAAATTCTTGTAGCTAATTCTCTGAAATTTGCAGGATTTTGGATTGATTCCATATATAATAGCATTTGTTCAACGTCATCGTCATTTTCCCAATATTCAAGAGCCGTTTCAGCGTTCACATCAGCCTGATTTCCGATAGAAATAAATTGAGCAAACCCAAGGTTTAAGTCTTTTAAAATGTTTAAAATGCCTCCACCAAGCGCACCTGACTGTGAAACAAATCCGATGTGACCACGTTCAGGTAATGATTCTGCAAAACAACCATCCATTCTTATATCAGGGTGGGTATTCACGACGCCTAAGCAGTTTGGACCTACACATCTCATGCCGTATTCTTTTAATTTTTCAACTAAATCTTTTTCAGCTTGCACACCTTCAGCGCCTGCTTCTTTGAAACCTGCTGAAATTATACAAATTCCTTTGATACCTTTTTTGTGACATTCTTCTAATGCGCCCAATACAAATTTTTGAGCAATAACAACGATTGCTAAATCTATGTTTCCTGGAACTTCTAAAACGCTTGTATAAGCTTTAAAACCTTCAATTTCTCCGCCTTTTGGGTTGATTGGGTAAATATCACCGGTATACTTATAATCTCTAAGTCTTTTCATTATGTCAGAGCCGATTGTATGGTCTTTTGTAGATGCTCCGACAACTGCGATTGCTTTAGGTCGCATAATTTTGTCTAATTGTTCTTTTAACATGTTTTTTCCTTTCGTTAGTTTAAGTTAAATTTATTACATTAAGCATTTATTTCTGTTTTTTAGTATCCATTATCGAGCCATTCACGTATTCTAAATTTGGCACCGAGATTTTGTGCAATTTGTCGACATTTTTCTACATCGACATTGTAATCTTTGTAGCCGACAACGATTGTAGCTGTTGTATCAATGCCTGCTTTAGCGCAATACCAAATAAATTCTTTTACTCGACTGTATGCGCCTTTGTATTGAGCTTTTGGTCGTGAAAGCTCGTCGTAAAGTTGTTCTGTTTCGGCATTCAAACTGATAGAGACTGCGTCAATATACTGCGCTAATTCCGGTACTATATCACGTTTGTGTATCATATTGCCTTGACCGTTTGTGTTAACTCGTATTCTTATGTTTTTGTAATTCTCTTTAATGTATTTTGAGATTTGTTTTATTTCTTCAAATTTTATTAAAGGCTCTCCGTAACCGCAGAAAACTATTTCCTCGTTCTCTTTTATATCAAATTTTTTAAGTTGAGCGAAAACCTCTCGCACATCAATTTTCTCGTCTTGCAAAAACAAATTTGCACCTACGACATCATCTTTTAATGTACGAATACAAAATACGCAATCATTAGTGCATAAATTCGTAAGATTTATATAAATTTTTTCATCTAATATGTATACTAAATTGTCTGACATAATAAACCACTAAACTACTTTCCCTTTATTCCATTTTTGCACAACAATAAGTAGATAATCAAGTATTAATTATTTTAATAATTATGATTAAAGAAGTATGCCTGCAATAGCAGCTGACAAGTAAGAAGCTAACGTTCCGCAAATAAGCGCTTTAAAACCGAGCTTGGCTAAATCAGCTCTACGACTTGGTGCTAACTCTGAAATGCCACCAATTTGAATTGCGATAGAACCCAAATTAGCGAAACCACATAATGCAAAAGAAGCAATAATAATACTTTTAGGGTCGAGGGTATTTCTGATTGTCACTAAATCTGTATAAGCAATAAATTCATTAAATACAAGTTTTGTTCCCATCAAAGAACCCACTGCTGTTGCATCATGCAATGGCACTCCTAATACAATTGCAAACAACGAAAAGGTGGAGCCTAATAATTCTTTCAACGATAATTGCGTCAAATCAATATGAATAAACGAAAATGCAGAAGTAAAGTATGGTATTTTTGCGAGCAAGATTCCGAAACCACCTAAAAACCAATCTATTAAATAAATCAAGGCTATTAATCCAATCAACATAGCGATAACGTTGATAGACACTTTCATACCTTCACTGGCTGCATTAGCGATAGCGTCTATAAGGTTTACATGCGTACGCTCGACTTCAAGCTTGACATTGTCTTTCGTATCAGGAATTTCAGTTTCAGGAAATACAATTTTCGAAATAACTAACGCACCCGGAGCTGCCATGATACTCGCTGTCAATAAGTATGATGCAGGTATTCCCATCGAAATGTAAATAGCCATTACGCCACCTGCAATACATGCCATACTTCCGGTCATTGATGCCAGCAATTCAGACATTGTCATGCCTTTTAAATAAGGCTTAACCAAAATTTGTGCTTCAACTTGCCCGACGAAAGCACTCGCTACATTCGACAACGCTTCTGCGCCTGAGACGTCCATTATTTTGTACATGATTTTAGCAAAAAATGCTACTATTTTTTGCATTATGCCAAAATAATATAAAATATTAACTAAAACTAAAATGAAAATAATCGTAGGAATTAATTTTAAAGCAAAAATAAATGATGAACCTGCGCCGAAAAGAGCATCCATTTTTTCAGGTGAGTTAGTTAAAACTCCAAAAACAAAATGCCCTCCTGCTACTGAAAAATCTAATATTTTTTGGATAAATTTGCCGATATTTTCAAAAATCCATACCCCTAACGGTACTTTTAATACGAACAATGCCAAACATATCTGTATAGCAAAACCACTAAGCACAGTTTTTAAATTGATTGCTTTTTTGTTGTTTGACATCAAAAAAGCTAATAAAAAAATTGCTATAATCCCTACTATTCCTACAAATCTATCCATTTTAATTCCTATTCAACTTAACTATAAAACTAATATTCACAATAGAATTTCCTTTAGTACAATTGTACTTAAAGCAACACAAAAAAACTTAAAGTTTATCAGTTTGATTAATAAAAATTAACGGAAAACTAAATTCCGATAAGTAACGAAATTTCTGTAAATTTAAAATTTAACTCGTCGGCGACACATCTATCGGTTAAATCACCTTTATATGTAGTTACACCTTTACGTAGGTCGTTTTTTTGTTTTAAATTGTTTGATAAAGCTTTTTTATCAGCAATAAAAGGCAAATATTCAAATAAGGCATTGTTCAAAGCTATTGAGGCAGTTCGTGCAACCAAATTTTGAATATCTATCGACGAATAATGCAGTACACCGTGTTTTACAATTATTGGATTTTCGGCTTCTTTAATTTTTTTCATAGTTTCGACAATACTGCCGTGCTCTAATTCTGTGTCAATAATTACAGCACCTTTTTTCATTGATTTTACAATTTTTTCCGTTACCAAAATTTGTGATTTTTTATTACCTGAATTTATAGCGCAAATTAATAAATCTGCCTCTGCAATGGAACGTTCAATATTTTGTGTATTTGCGTAAAGCGTTTTCACGCTGTTAGACAACCGATTAGAAATATTTTTCAATTTTTTAAGGTCAAAATCGAGTACACAAACGCATGCTCCGCTATCAGCTGCAGTTTTCGCTGCATTAAATCCTATCGTATCCGCACCTATTATACAAACATGCGCAGGATAAATACCTACTAAGCCCCCTAAGAGAATGCCTCTGCCTTCAAAATTCGGAGAATACTCTAAATAGCGAGCACCTAATTGTACTGATAACTTCCCTATAATTTCATAAACAGGCTCTAATAATGGAAAAATTCCATTATCTTTTTTTACACTTTCGTACGCAATTGAAGTTATTTCTTTTTTTAATAAAATTGCCGCTAAATCTTTGTTGTGCGCTAAATACAAATATGAACATAATATTTGTTTAGGTTTTAAAAAATCATACTCAGCAGGTTGTGGCGCTGCAATTTTTACAATCATATCTGATGAGGCATAAACTTCTGCAGCTGTTTCAAGAATGGTTGCACCTGCTTTTATATATTTTTCGTCTGTATAACCACAAATCAAACCTGCATTTTTTTCGACAAAAACAACATGTCCTAAATCTATAAGCGATTTAACCAACGAAGGCGTAAGACCAACACGGTTTTCATTAGTTTTAATTTCTTTTGGTATTCCAATAAGCATTTTATATATTGCCTTCAATTTCATCGATAATTAGTTTAATGGCGGCTACTGGGTCATCAGCGGATATTACAGGGCGCCCGATAACCATGTAATCGACTCCTGATTTAATTGCATCTGTCGGCGTGACGACTCGTACTTGATCGTTTACTACAGACCAAGTCGGTCTTATAGCAGGACATAAAATTATAAATTCTTCACCGAATTCTTGACGAATTTTTCGAGCCTCTGAAGCACTAGCCATAACTCCATCTATACCAGAATCCTTAGCTATTTTTGCTAAATATCCGACATATTCGTCAATATTCATTTTT
>CAZTVM010000040.1:0-9526 GCA_964617065.1 uncultured Muribaculaceae bacterium | reverse complement strand
TACATTTAATTCTTCTGTTAACGTTCTTTGTCCAAAGCTAGAAAGCAACGTAACACCTAATATTGTTGGTATTGGCATGTTATTTCTTTTAGCGGTCTCTTTCACCAGCTTGACTGTATTAGTGAGCATTTTTGAGCCACCACTAATATGGATATCAAAAAAGGTAACATCATTTTTTAATAAGTTTACAGAGGCTTTTGCTACTGTATTAGGGATATCATGGAATTTTCCATCAAAAAAAACTTCACCGCCATGCTTTTTTATCAATTTTACAGCTTCGAAACCACATGAAGTGTATAATTGCAACCCTACTTTAAAAAATCCTACATAATCTCGCAATAAAGTAACATATTTTTCTACATCCTCAAGCGTATCAACATCAAGTGCTAAAATCAATCTGTCTTTTGCTGTTTTGGGCTTTTTAATCGTCATAAATATCTTTTCCACTAACACACATACCTACTTTTGTATAGTAACATTTTTTTTCGACTTGGGCAAGCATGTGTTCTAGTTCATAACATAATAGACTAAGCAAATTTAATTAGAGATTTCTTTAAGGCTTGAAATTTACAGCGCTCCGACGTACTCACAATTGTCATCATTCCATTAAGCGAAATCTAAACACCTCAATAATTTCAATACAATTCGTTAGTACATCGCACTATAAAAATTTTTAGTTTATGATTTTTATACCTGAACTCGTACCAAGTCTGTCGGCACCTACTTCAATCAACGCCAGAGCTTTTTCTTTGTCACGAATACCTCCTGAGGCTTTTACTTTCAAGCCTTGTGCGTGTGCAATTTCTGCCATTATTTTTATGTCTTCGACCTTAGCTCCGACACCGTTTTTCAAAAAGCCTGTGGATGTTTTGACAAAATCTGCACCGCTTTCACACACTATATTTGTAGAAATCTTTATTTCTTCAGTTGTGAGTAAATCAGTTTCAAGAATAACTTTTAAGGGAATTTGTCCGCATGCTTTTTTAACTGCTTTTATATCGTTTTTAACCAGTTCATAATCTTTATTTTTTAGTGCTGATATGTTCATAACCATATCAATTTCGGTTGCGCCATTTTTAATAGAAAGTTCACTTTCATAAGCTTTGACCTCAGAATAAGTAGCACCTAAAGGGAACCCAACTGCTGCTCCGACTATTACGTTGGTGTTCGATAAATATTGTTTTGCTAATTTGACGTTTATAGGATTTACACATACACATTTGAAATGGTTTGCAGCAGCTTCTTCACAAAGTGTTTTTATTTCATCATTTGTTGCATCAGGCTTGAGTAAAGTATGTTCAATATAATCCGCTAAATTCATAGTAATCCTCTTTTTAGTTATATTCATTTATAATCTTTAAAGCTTGTTCAGCTCGTTTAGTGATGTTTTCAGGAGTTTTGTTTTTGTACAAATCGGAGCCTATTCCGACGGCTATTGCTCCTACATTGAGATAACCTGTAATTTCTTCTATTTTGATGGAACCGGTCGGCATTAAATTCAGAAACGGCATGGGACGAATTAAATCTGTCACGTACTCGATGCCTCCCATGTGAGTAGCAGGATAAAGTTTGCTAATAGGAACTCGGGCTTTCCATGACAAATATGCTTCATTAGCGGTTGAAACAGTGGTCATCACAGGTATATTGTATTCTTCTGATAATTTTATAATATTTTTTTGAAAGACAGGCGATACTAACATGTCAGCTTTGTTGGTATAAGCCATTTCTGCCTGTTTCGTCGTAATAATCCCACCTGCTGATATATATATGTCTTTGTTTTCTTTCAGTTTCGCAATTACATCTAAAAGCTCTAAGCTTCCCAATGGAATTTCTATGACTTTAATTCCACCTTTTATTAAAGCTATTGATATTTTATACGCTTCTTCTGCATCATTCGTTCTTACGACAGCGTAAAGTTTATTTTTTACTATTGATTTAATTATGTTCATTTTTAATCCAGTCTGTTCTTTTTGTTGAATATATCCCAAATGTTATTGTGTCTGTATATTTTGTCATCGGAACCGTAGCCCAATAAATTTTCCAAATCTGTTTTTAAAATTGTAAAGTCTTCATATTTTTTCAGCGTACCGTCAACAGCAATTGAGACCTCTCCTGTTTCTTCTGAAACAACCAGACAAGCACAATCGGCGACTTCGCTCATTCCGATGGCTGCTCTATGACGAGTTCCGTACTTCCAACTCAATTTAGGGTCTTCCGTTAAAGGAAGTAGTACTCCGGCAGACACAATTTTATTTTCATTTATGATGACTGCACCATCGTGCAATGGTGTATTTGGGTGAAAAATAGTCAATAAAAGCTGTGTGGACACGTCAGCGTCAAGTTTTGTAGCAACTTCTGTATAAGCTGTAGTTGTGTCGTTTTCCTCTAAAACTATCAAGGCACCTGTTCGAGTTTTCTTTAAATGTTTTACAGTTTCTAGTAGTTCTTTTACGACATTTATTTCATTATCATTTTTTTTGTTCATTTTTTTGAAAAATGTACCTTGTCCTAAATACCCCATAAACCTACGTAGTTCAGGTTGAAAAATAACAACGAAAGACAAAATTATTGCAATTATCAAGCCTTTTAAAAAAGTGCTTAAAATGTTTAAGTTTACTAGTTTTAAAATTTCGCTCAAAAACCACATACAAATCATAAAAGCGAAAATACCTTTTACAACTTTTTCAGAAGGTGTATTTTTTATAAATTTTAAATAAAAAATCACCAAAATGAAAACGATGAATAAAATCTGTGCAACACCTGTGATGTCCAAACCAAACAAGTTAGGGTCTTTAAAATATTCGTACATATTCAAAAGAATTTGCTCAGACATTAACTACCTTCGTGTTCAATCGTTCGGGGATTATATCGAGAGAAATCAAATGCTCATAACTTTCTCTTTCTACTATAATATCAGATTGTGAGTTATTTACAAGTATCATCGCAGGTTTCAAAACACGGTTATAATTGCTAGACATTGAATATCCATAAGCTCCTGTATTATAGACGCACAAAATGTCCCCTTCTTCTAAAACTGGTAAGTCTATATTTTTAATAAGAATATCGCCGGATTCGCAAAAACGACCTGCAATAGTTACTTTTTCAGTTTGCATGTCATTTGGTTTATTTGCAACTTGTGCAGAGTATTTAGCGCCATACATGCTAGGACGAGGGTTGTCTGCCATACCTCCGTCAACTGCAACGTACTTCGTGCCTCCATTGGGAACTTGCTTAGAACTGCCTACTGTGTAGAGTGTTACACCTGCAGTTGCTACGATGCAACGTCCGGGTTCTATAAATATTTCCGGTTCTTCAACGTTATATTTTTCGGTGTGGTCTTTTATCGATGAAAGTATCACTCCTGCTAACTTATAAATAGATGGAGGGCAATCTTCGTTTGTATAAGTTACGCCTAAACCGCCGCCTAAATTAACTTCATGTAAATTTATGTCGTATTTATCTCGAATACGAGCAATTTCTTTTATAATTACTCCGACTTCATCATAATAAACTTGAGTTTCAAATATTTGAGAACCTATGTGTGCGTGCAAACCTTTCAAATTCAAGTTTTTGTACTCGATTTTTATTAAATCAATTGCATTATCAATTTGTGTTAAATCAAATCCGAATTTCGAGTCTAAATGACCTGTTTGGATATATTCGTGCGTGTGACATTCAATCCCAGGGGTAATACGTAGTAGAATATCAACTTTTTTGTTAAAAGATTGAGCCACATTATTTAATAAAGACAGTTCAAAAAAATTATCAACAGAAAATCTGCCAACGCCTGTATTTAAGGCTAAAACTAGCTCATCAAAAGATTTATTGTTGCCATTAAAAAGTGTTTTTGACATATCGACGCCTGCATTATGTGTTGTATAAATTTCGCCGCCGGAAACTAAATCAAATCCAAAGCCTTCAGAGGCTAATATTTTGCACAAAGCACTCGTCATAAGTGCTTTTGACGCAAACATCATGTTTACTTTTTTGTAGTTTTTAAAAGCGTCTTTGTAACAATGACAAATTTCTCTAATCGTCGTTTCATCAAGAACGTAAAGAGGTGTCGAATATTTTTCAGCCAATTCAACCAAATCACAACCACCAATAGCAAGATTACCCTTTTCATTTACAATTGTGGTTAACGGTTTAATATTTTGGTTTGGCGTTTTTTGCATAGTAATTTGCTCCTAACTTTCTTGGTTTTACGATTTTCATTTTAACATTAAATTACATCTTAATAAAGTAAATAATTATTTAATAACTTGTTGAAAAATTTACAAAATCAATTTTTCTTAAAAAACTGGAATTTCAGATATATTTGTATTAACATGTTGTCATGAAGTATAAAAAGTAGGAAATTGGGGATTTTATGACAACACAAACGAATAATGGCTACAATGCAGAAAACATAAGAGTTTTGGAAGGTCTGGAAGCCGTCAGGATGCGTCCGGGCATGTATATCGGATCTACATCGCAACGTGGTTTACATCACTGTATTTATGAAATCGTAGATAATTCGATAGATGAATCGTTGGCTGGATTTTGTAAAATAATTACTGTTACAATTAACGATGATGAAAGCGTAACGGTCGAAGACGACGGTCGTGGTATTCCTGTAGATGTTAAACCGGAAACAGGCAAGTCTGCGTTGGAAATTGTCCACACAGTATTGCATGCCGGTGGCAAATTCGGTGACGGTGGGTACAAAGTATCAGGCGGATTGCACGGCGTAGGCGCTTCTGTTGTAAATGCTTTATCTGAAAAAATGATAGTCGAAGTATCTCGTGACGGATATGTTCACAGACAAGAATATGTGAGAGGCGAACCTATTGCACCAGTTGAAAAAATTAGACCAACTGATAAAACAGGGACGAAAACAACTTTTTGGGCTGACCCTGAAATATTTACAGAAACAACTGAAATTGACCGTGATGTTATTGCTAATCGTTTAAGAGAAATGGCATTTCTTAATAAAGGCTTGAAAATAAGATTTGTAAACGCAAAAACAAAAGAAGAAATCGATTTTCACTATGAAGGCGGTATCGGTAGTTACGTTGAATTTTTAAATAAAAACAGAACATTGTTATTTGAAAAACCTGTTTATATGGATAAGTCAGTAGACGGTATGCAAGTGGAAGTTGCTATGCAGTACACTGATGCATACAACGAAACTGTTTTGAGTTTTGCAAATAATATCAATACTCACAACGGCGGTACTCACTTGACTGGTTTTAGAAATGCAATTACACGTGTTTTGAACGATTATGCTCGTAAAAACAGTATTTTGAAGGACTCTGAGCAAAATCTTTCAGGAGATGACGTGCGTGAAGGTTTAACTGCGATTGTCAGTGTTAAATTGTCTGACCCACAATTTGAAGGTCAAACAAAAGAAAAACTAGGTAACGCCGAAGTCATGGGCGCTGTAAACGATGTTGTCCGTGATAAACTGCAAGAATGGCTCGAGTTTAATCCTAAAGATGCAAAAATTATCATTGAAAAAACACTGCAAGCACAAAGAGCTCGTGAAGCAGCCAGAAAGGCTCGTGAATTAACCAGACGCAAGTCAATTTTGGAAAACTCAACTTTGCCTGGAAAACTCGCAGATTGTTCAAACAGAGAGCCTGAAAAATGCGAATTGTACATAGTCGAAGGAGATTCAGCTGGTGGTTCTGCGAAACAAGGTCGTAGCAGAATGTTTCAGGCGATTTTACCTTTAAGAGGTAAAATTTTGAACGTGGAACGTGCTCGACTTGACAGAATGTACAATAATAACGAAATTCAATCTTTGATACAAGCGATTGGTGTAAATATCAGCAAAAACGAGGATGATGTTGATCTGGAAAAATTAAGGTATCATAAAATCATTATCATGACCGATGCCGATGTCGATGGCGCTCATATACGTACTTTGCTGTTGACTTTCTTCTTTAGATACGCAAAACCTTTGATTGAGAATGGTTATGTCTATATAGCACAGCCGCCTTTGTATAAAATTACAATTGGTAAAGTTTCAGAGTATCTATACGACGACAGAGCTTTAGACAAAATGCTCCATGAACGTGGCATAAAAGGTACTGCGTTGTATGATAAAAAACGTCAAAAGAAGCTGGAAGATGCTGAGTTTGAAACACTTTTAGGCAACATGTCAGTTTATTATAATGCATTTAATACCCCGATTATTAATGCAATTCCTTCAGTTGTTATCCGTGGCTTGATACGTTCTGAATTATCGATTGAGGATTTTGAAAATCAAGAAAAAATGAACGAAATATGTGAATATATGCAACACTATTTGAAAGACCACGCAGAAAATTACGGTATCGAGGAAGCGGCTGATTACGAAATATCACTCAAATTTAACACTGAAACCAATAAATATGCTTTAGTTCTAAATCTAGGTGCTGATATGCAACCTGTAATGATAACTTCAAATATAATTAAGTCGAATGAATTTAATCGTATTAAAGATGCTTATCCACTTATTCGTAGTTATTTATTTGAGGAAGAAAAGAATTTGATTTTAGATTTAGGAACAGAAGATGTAAATATAACTTCTTTCTCCGATTTGCAAAGACTAATAGAAGAACGTGGTAAGAAAAATATTCAAATTCAAAGATTTAAAGGTCTGGGAGAAATGATGCCTCAACAGCTTTGGGAAACGACTATGGATCCTGCAAATAGAACTCTTTTGAAAGTGAACATGCACGATGCAGTATTAGAAGACCAACTCTTTGATATACTTATGGGTGACAAAGTTGAACCTCGTAGAGAATTTATCGAGGCAAATGCAGTTTACGCTACTAATATTGATACGTAAAATGAAAATTTGAAGGAAGAAAATGAAAATAGAAGCTAAAAATTTAGTTAAAATATACAACGACAGAACCGTAGTAAATAATGTTACTTTTGACGTGAACAAGGGTGAAGTTGTTGGTCTGCTCGGACCTAATGGTGCAGGCAAAACCACAACTTTTTATATGATTGTTGGACTTGTCAAAGCTAATAAGGGTAAAATTTTACTCGATGGCAAAGATATAACGCTTATGCCTATGAATAAAAGAGCTATTTTAGGTGTTGGATATCTGCCACAAGAAGCCTCTATTTTCAGAAAACTATCAGTCGAAGACAATATAAAATTAGTGTTGCAAATGAATTCAAAATTGACTGAAAATGAAAAGAAACGTAAATTGGAAGAATTATTGAATGAATTTGGTATGGAAAGGCTGAGAAAAGAAGTAGGACTTTCACTTTCAGGCGGCGAACGCAGACGTGTAGAACTTGCTCGTGCTTTAGCAGCCAGTCCTGAATTTATTTTGCTTGATGAACCGTTTACAGGTATTGACCCTATCGCAATACAAGAAATTAAGGAAAATATCAAAAAGTTGTCGGTAGAAAAAGGTTTAGGTGTTTTGATAACTGACCACAATCCCAAAGCGACTTTGTCAATTACGGATAGGGCATACATCATATTCGACGGTAAAATACGAATTCAGGGTAACAGCATTGATGTTGCCAATAATAAAGAAGCCAAAGAATTCTATCTCGGAAAGGATTTTCAGCTTTAATGCAAAAAGTAAAAATTTTCGATAAATATATATTTAAACAGGTTTTAGGCGCTACTGCTGTTTGCATTTTGCTTTTTTTAATTATATGGATTGCACCTGAAACTTTATTTAAGATAATTCAAAGAGTTTTGAATGGTCATTCTACAATATATGTAGCTATTCAACTTTTAATTTTTGAAATTCCAAAAATATTGAATAAAGCTTTACCGATAGGGATATTTTTAGGAGCACTTTTTACATTTGATAAATTGAGTAAAGATTCAGAAATCACTATTTTTCGCTCAGTTGGGTTATCATTTTGGCGAATTTTAACACCTGTTATAGTGTTAGGCTCAATTATCACGATACTCTGTTTTTTGGTAAATGATACTATAGGACCTTATTCTTGTAATAGGTTGTTACAGCTTCGTAATGAGTATGGGTATTCAAATTTTGTATATTCAATAAAAGATGCTCAAAATCGTCCGGAAAAAATCATTATTTTACCGGGATATTCATCAGTAGGGGTATCGGAGCCTGTCGTTATGAGTTTTGCTGATTTACATTACAACGATACGTCTATTTTGTCTGAAATTTTTGTTGGTGATACGGCTTCTATAAAACCTGACTCGTTTATTATTACGTTAGGTAAAAAATATTCTATTGATGAAAACGGCATTTTTAAAGAAATTAAACAAATAGAGAATTATAAAATTTTAGAAGGCGAACAGGCTGACAAGCTTTATAAATTGTCAAATTACAAATTGAAACGTGACAGAGACATGTCGAATAAGCAGCTTTTAACCTACATTAAATTATTGAAAGAAGAACAGCTTTTTGACGAATACAGAGATATGTCGAACAAGTACATGCAACGGTATTTTCACTCATTCATGTGTGTGTTGTTTGCTATTTTAGGATGTATTTTAGGATTTTCCCAACCACGAGAGCAGCGTCTTATTGGTTTTACAGTTGCGATTGTAATTACTTTCTTATATTATATTACATTGCCGTTTACGGACATGCTTGCCGAAAAAGGTATACTTGAGCCATTAACAGCTGCAGCAATTCATCCGGTTCTATTAATTGTGGTAATAATTTTAGCAAAAAAAATTAAGGATTTGTAAGATTATGAAAAAATATTTAGTGTCTTTGGTTGTACTAATCGCCATATTTTTTTCGTCATCGGTTTTAGCGGTAAATGCAAATGAAAAACTTGCATTTGGACCCGGTTTTAACGTAACTTTTGGCGATAATGCTGCTCGTATAAACGGAATGGGAATGATGAACGGTTCACATTCTCAAGGATACATACCTTTTCCAATTACTAATATCAGCCTGAAATCAAAAGAGATTAATTTAAAAGAATATGAAAAAGGACTTTTTGTAGTTGAACTTAATACAAAAGACCATAAGCTAATATTAGAACCTTGTATTGTTGAAGGGTTGGCGACTAATCAGCAAGTTTTTCAAGCGACGAAAGCACAACTTGTAGTTAATGCTGGGTTTTTTGACCCGAAAAATAAAAAAACTATTTCTTATATCGTATATGACGGAAAAGTTATTGCAAATCCTGAGGATAATGAAAATTTGACATCTAATCCTGAATTAGCACCGAATTTAGACAAAATTTATAATCGAACTGAATTTAGAATTTTGAAAAATAATGGCAATTTTGAATATGATATTGCACCTCATAATGCGGTCTTAAAAGATAATCGAGTTTTAATTCATTCTTTGCAGGGAGGGCCTGAGTTGTTACCTGAACTTAAACTGGAAGAAGAATTTTTTGTTGTAATAGAAAATGAAAAAGTAGTTCGTAATTCAATTTCTGCATATTCAAAAGTGCCCAGAACCGTAATTGGCGTAAAAAATGATTGTGTTTATTTAATTATTGCATCAGTGGACAAGCCAATGACTATTGAGGAATTGAGAGACTTTTGTAAAAAGTTAAAATTAGAAAAAGCGATGTGTTTTGATGG
>CAZTVM010000039.1:9820-15374 GCA_964617065.1 uncultured Muribaculaceae bacterium | reverse complement strand
GCGATTACTTTTATAAAGTACACTAGTTGGGGACCTTTTTCTATATTAGCGGCAATGGCAGTTTCAATCACTGTTACAGATGTTGCTTTATTACTTATTGTTAGATTATTTTCAGGATTTAAAATTCAAAAAATACAATTCGATATTATAAAACATCTATGTTGGTATGGTATGCCATTAGCTGTTGCATCATTGAGCATGTGGATAATGACACAAAGCAACAGGTTTATTATGCAGTATTACAAGGGTTCCTTCTACAACGGTATTATTGGAGTTTCCTACAATTTGACGTATTCCATATTTTTGACGATGTTTGCAATAGTCATGATAGCAGCAATGCCTAGATTTATCGCAATGTATGAACAAAAAATTGATGTCAGAAGTGCAATTTCAAAATTATCAGGATATTTTATCGCAATGACGACTCCGTTTATCGTCTTTATTTCTTTGTTTGCCGCTGATTACGTAAAATTAATGGCTAATCCGAAATTTAGTGATGCAACAATGCTTATTCCATTTTTGTTAGTATCAGCGTTTTTTGTAGGGCTAGCTGATTATACAACTATCCAATATCATTTAAGCAAAAAAACTTATATAACCACAATAATTAGGCTTATTCCTGGCTTTATCGGTTTAGCATTAAATATTTTATTTATACCTAAATATGGACTACTCGCAGTTGGAGCTTCTACTTTGCTTATGAATGCTTTATACTTCTTATTCAGCGTGTTCATTGTTGAAAAAGGTCTTGAATGGCGCTTCCCATTAAAACGCTTTATTTTTACTCTGATTTCTCTTGCGCCGCCGGTATTGTTTATTGCTTTTTGCAAATCATACTTTGCTATTAACGGAATTACGCAAATGTTGATGTGCATACTGCTGTATTATTTGACATATATATGCTGTGAATTATTTTTCAAAGATAAACATACATTAGCGTAACTATGCTTTTATATCAAAAAAATTTTTTGCGCTTGTTGGCTTAAATTTATTAAAAGAAAAAGTAATGTCTGAATAGTTATTTTGGTATATTGAATTCTGTGTTTTGTTGAATTCAATTTGAGACAATCCTATTTTGGCTGTGTCTTGATTGAATATTTTTATGTAATCATAGATTTTTTCGTAACAATTTACTATATTCATTTCAACCTTTCTTGTTTTTGCGTTATAATCTACTTAATTATTTTGTGTAAAATGTCAACATAGGAGGAAATTACATGGGTAACATTACAAAAGAAATGAGCATAATTGAGATAGTACAGAATTATCCTGAATCATTGCCTGTTTTTGCGAAGTACGGTTTAGGCTGTATCGGCTGTGCTGCTGCTAGATTTGAAAATTTAGAAGCAGGTGCGAAAGTTCATGGTGTTGATCCTGAAAAAATGGTTGCTGAAATTAACGAGCTTATTGATAAAAAATAACTATTATGTTTGATTTCAGTAATATTCAAATTTTTTCTGATTTTGATGGCACTATAACCAAATCCGATTCGGTCAATGATTTTTTGCAAAAATTCTCAGGTAACGAATGGCTTGAAGTCGAACGAATGTGGATTAATAACGAAATCGGCTCTCGTGAATGTTTATCAAAACAGATTGCGCTAATTCCGGAATTGGATGAAAAAATATTTTTAGATTTTTTAGATAAAATTGAAATTGATGAATATTTTGTTGAATTCTATAAAAACTTTATTGAAAAATATAATGTTGATTTTTATGTTGTAAGTGATGGTTTTGGTTTGTTTGCAGAACAAGTTTTTTCTCATCACAATTTGAATATTAAATCTTTTTATTCCAACAAATTAATTTATAAAAATAAACATTTTTCTCTGGAATTTCCTTTTGCAAACAGTAATTGCAAACGCAGCTCAGGAACGTGTAAATGTAATGTCATTTTTGAAAATCACAAAAAACATTACAAAAAAATATATATAGGAGACGGATTGTCAGATTGTTGTGTTTCAGATAAGATTGACCTTGTATTTGCTAAAAAAAAGTTACTGAGCTATTGCAAATCTACAAAAACAAAAAAATATGTCGCATTTAATGATTTTAGCGATATTATAAAATATTTTAGCAGTTATTAAAAGGAGAGTAACATGTTGAGTACTAAATCAAGTTTGTCAGACAGTGAAATTTTAAAAATTGACAGTGAATATTGTTCATACGGCGATACTTCACACTATAGTTCCTACCAGCCGATATTCAGGGATTGCGAAGGCTCATATATGTACGATACAAACAACACTCCATATTTAGATTTGCAAATGTGGTATGCGAGCTGTAATCTTGGGTATAAAAATAAACGAGTTGCTGATGCAGTGATTGACCAAATTAACACTATGCCTCAAATTGCTTCTAAATTCACATACGACTACAAAGTACTCTTGTCTGAAAAAATTGCTAAAGCTAATTACAAAAGATTTAACGAAAAAGGACGTGTTCATTTCAATGTTGGCGGCGCACAAGCAAATGAAGATGTTTTAAAATTAATAAGAAATTACACGAAATGTAACCGACTTTTTGCATTTATGGGTGGCTACCATGGTAGAACTCTTGGTACAACTTGTATTACTTCTAGTTTTAGATACAGAGAACAGTACGGACATTTCGGTGACAAGGCTCATTTTGTGCCATTTCCATACTGCTATAGATGTATGTACAACAAGAATTGCGAAAACTGCGATTTCTATTGCGTTAAACAATTTGAAAAACTTTTTGAAAGCGAATACCATGGCGTTTATAATCCTAAAACCGGAAACTGTGAGTATAAAGCATTTATAGCTGAACCGATTTTAGGCACCGGCGGTTACATAATTCCGCCTAAAGGCTATTTTAAAGCTCTAAAAGCTGTTTTAGACAAATACAATATATTGTTAGTCATTGATGAAGTTCAGATGGGTTTTTATCGTACAGGAAAACTATGGTCAATTGAACATTTTGGTGTTGTGCCTGACGCTATGACCTTTGGTAAATCCTTAACTAATGGTCTTAACCCTCTAGCTGGGTTATGGGGCAAAGAAAAATTAATTAACCCTGAAACATTCCCACCAGGCTCCACTCACTCAACATATTCATCTAATCCGATAGGTACTCGTGCAGGCTATGAAGTCATGTCTATTATGGAAGAAGAAAATTTTGAACAAACAATAAAATCTAAGGGCGAAACATTTTTGGCTGGTTTGCGAGAACTTAAAAAACGCTATAAAAATATCGGAGATGTTGATGGCTTAGGTTTTGCTTTGCGGATTGAAATTACTGAAGACGATGGCTTTACACCAAATAAAAAACTTTGCGATGAAATTATTGACGAAGGACTTAAAGGGAATTTGACCTACAAAGGCAAAAAATGTGGCATGGTCTTGAATAACGGTGGATACTACAAAAATGTAATTACACTTGTTCCTTCACTTTATATTACAAATGAAGAAATAGAAATGGCAATTAATCTTCTTGACCAATTATTTTCGAGGTTAACAAATTGAATAAAACCTTAGATTTTGCGCTTGTTCATGAAAATAATCCGTCAAATACAGCAGTGCTGTTGTTCCATGGCATGACTGGTAGCCCTTTTGAAATGAAAAAAATTGCCAGAGCGCTACACAAGGCTGGTTTCGATGTTTTTTGTGAATGTTTATGCGGTCATGGCACTAGTCCCATTAATATTAATTGCGTAACTTGGCAAGATTGGGTAAATCAAGCAGACCAAAAATTTAAAGAATTGAAAGAAAGATACGAAAATGTTTACCTTGCAGGACTCTGCATGGGCGCCGTTTTAGCACTCGCAATATCGATTAAACACCCCAACGCTGTCGCAGGGATTATATCGCTTTCTACAACTCTTTTCTTAGACGGCTGGACTATCCCATTTTATAATTTTCTTATGCCGGTTGGATTAAACACAATTGTGCGTTATCATTACACGTTCCCTGAGCGTGAGCCTTACGGTGTAAAAAATGAAGCTATCAGACGTAAAATAGCGACATTGCAACAAAGAAATACCGTTGCGCTAGACAATTATCCACTTAGTTGCGTTTACGAACTTTTAAAAATGTCTAAGTACGTCAGAAAAAATTTGTCAAAAGTTATAGCTCCAATTTTAATTATACATGCAAAAGAAGATGATTTGACAAGCGTTAAGAGCGCAAAACTAGTTTACGCAAAAGTTACTTCAAAAAATAAAGAATTAATAATTTTAAATGAAAGTTACCACTTAATTGTTCTCGACAACGAAAAAGACTTTGTTTTTGAAAAATCAATTGACTTTATTAACAAAATACTTACACAAAATGAGAAAGAATACCAAACAGCATGACTACGTTACTTCTGAAAATTTCACTTTTAGCATTTATTTTTACCAATACATTTCTGGTGATTTTGTTGTTTTGCATTCTTGCTTTTTCTAAAAAACTGGAATTAAATGCAAAATTACGAGGAAATTCAGGTGTTGCTTTGACCGCACTAATAGCACTTTATTTATTATTTTGCATTATCTTATGTTTTTTATATTTCTTTACAGGAAATTATGAGAGAACATTACTTTACGCAATACTTTTCGTTACACCTTTTATAATCGGTCATTTGGTAACATACAAAACTAATTTTATTTACACATTAATACAACTGCTAATGTTCCTTGCAAGCGGTTGTTTTAGTTTCATGTTTTTATAAAAAAATATCTATAACTTATTATACATTGAATTGATTGTGTCTTTATATTTTTCACACACCACATTTTTCTTGATTTTGATAGTTTGTGTCATTAAGCCATTTTCTACGGTGCACTCGTCTATAAATGCAATATTGGCGAGTCTTTCAAACGCACGATAGTTAGGACGATTTTTTATTTTATTTTGCAAATCTTTCAAGACTTTTAATCTTAAATCTTTATCGTTATTCAATTTCTTTGCATCTTTAATTCCAACATGTTTCAACAATTCAACATTTGGCACTACAAGTGCACTGAGAGCATTTTTATCTTGTCCGGTTAAAATTATTTGTGATACAAATGAACTTCCCAAACAAGCAGTTTCTAAAGCATCAGACTCAATATTTTCACCATTAGACAAAACAATAATATCTTTTTGACGTCCGACTAGAACGATGCTTCGATCGCTGCAGAGCCAACCTAAATCACCTGTAACGAAGTAGCCGTTGGGCAAAAGAACTTTGGCTGTATCCTCTGGATTTTTGTAATAACCCTTCATTATTTGATTGCCTTTTGCTAAAACTAAACCTTTTTCACCTTGTTTTAGCGGCGCATAAGTTTCAGGGTCAACTATTAAAAACTCTGAACCATAAACGGCTTCGCCTGATGAGCAAATTTTATTATTATTACGTCTTCTAACGGACAAAATCGGTGCTGTTTCAGTCAAGCCATACCCAACCAAAAGTGGAATACCTAGATCTTCATAAAAATCTTCAACTTGAGGCAAAAGAGCACCACCACCGCTAACCGCAGTTTGCAAAGTGTCTAAACCAGTAATTTTTTTTAATTTTGAATAAATTAAATTATCAGTCAAAGCGTGTAATGGATACGTAAACAGCTGCTTTAT
>CAZTVM010000039.1:0-9810 GCA_964617065.1 uncultured Muribaculaceae bacterium | reverse complement strand
GCAAAACCACGCTTTATTATATTCGGTTGCTCATTGTAAATGTCATTATTATTGAGCAAACGTTTAGCCTTTGAGTAAGCACAAGAGCCCGACATCAATAATTCTAAAATGGTCTTTATTACAGGTGGTTTATTTTTTATTTCTTGAACAACACCTTTATAGACAGCTTCCCAAAGTCTAGGAACTGCGACTATATGAACGATTTTGTTCTTTTTTAAATCATTTTTAAAGTTTTTAGGGTTAGTATAAAACATTTTCGACCCTAAATAAAGCATGTAATATCCGGCTGTTCTTTCGTATGCATGCCAAATAGGCAAAACTGAAAGTGTGTGCTGCCTTTCAGACAAATGTAGCGACGCAGTAATCGATTCAATTTGACTAACAAGATTTTTATGAGTCAGCATGACTCCTTTCGGACTGCCTGTCGTGCCTGATGAGTATATTAAAGTTATTACATCGTCTTCTGAGATTGTTAGTGGTTTGTATTCAAAATTTGTGCCTATCTCCAAAATTTCATCAAAAGTAAGTAAAGGACAGTTAGGTGCAAATTCAGACTTATCTAATTCTTCAGCACCTATATAAATAATAAACTTGGGTTTTAAGGTTTCTTCCATAGAAATAAAATGTTTCAAAACAACTTTGCTATCAGTAAATAAAGCGATACTGTCAGAATGTTGGTAAATAAATTCTAGCTCTGACAGCGGAGCATGCGAACCTCTAATGGCATTTACAGCGCCACAACTAATTATACCTTGGTCAACTATTATCCAACGACCTGAATTTTCACTGAACAATGCGACATGTTCTCCGACCTGTAAACCTGCATGACGCAACCCCATCGAAAACTTTTTTATATTTTCTGAAAGCTGATTATAGGTACAATAATAATTGTTGTAGCTATCTGACAATGCGTCTGCATCGCCATATTTTTCAGCCAACTTTTCCCACATTTCATGTAATAACATATTTTACCTTCCCATTGCACAACCCTAAATCTAGTGATTAGACTGCAGTATTCTTCTTATATGATATTTTTTACATGCGTTCATGTCAAGACCAAATGTGTTTTTTGTATTTAAAACTACAATATTGTTACAATAGTAATACAGAAACAATATTAAACATAAAGAATTGTTAAGTCCGCAAAATTAAGTAGAATTAGCCTTTTGACACTTTAGTTTCAAGATAAAAAACAAATAGGCAATTTTTTATGTTCATTGTCTTTATTAATTTGTTAAAGTTGTGACAATAGGTAGGAATAAATTATGACTCAAGAAACAAATAAAAATTTGGACAAAATTAAGATACAAACGGTTGTTAACGACGGTGAGTTTTTAATGACAAACCCACTTAAACTTGCGCACAATAGTATTTTGCCGACTAAATCAGAAAATTTAAAGTCTATAATTGCAATGCTAGGATTACGAGCTGAAAACGAAGGTGGACTATTAATCACTGACAGTGTTGAGTTTTATACAGATGGCAGCATGACTTATGAAATTGAAAAAGAACTTTTTGATAACACAGGAATAGCTATTTACAAGTATTTTCAAGATGCGTTAGGTGAAATAGCTATACTCAAAAAAAACATCATAGAATATGCAAACACAGCAGGTGAAGTCACGCATTACTATAGTGAAGGGGGAATCACTATGAGCACGAAAATAAATCCTGATGGCGAAAAAGAAACGAATTATTTTGTATCCTACGAAAAGAAAAAAGAATTATTAAAACAAAGAGACAACGATTTGGGCACACTGAATGTTTTGAATGCTATTATTGATATTTCAGACAAAAAAACTAAAAATATTTTTTTAGATAAACAAAAAAAATTGCAAAATAATCTAAAAAAATTCGAAAGTTTAATTTCTAAATGCTCAAGTATTGAATAATAGTTAACATTTGTTATTTTTATATAGTGCGCAATATATAATCATTTGCGCACCTTTCTTATTTTACAGTTTAATATCGATAGAAAAGTCATAATATTGACATTAGAGTATTTCTTAATTACCATAGATAAATAAGGACGGCGACATGGCCAAGTGGTAAGGCAGAAGCCTGCAAAGCTTTTATCCCCAGTTCGAATCTGGGTGTCGCCTTTTATTTTTTGTAGAGGAGTCTTTTTATTTTATGAAATTTGCCCACGTAATGCTTCGAATAGCCAATGTTGAAAAAACTTTGGATTTTTATGAAAAACTTTTTGGCATGAAACTTACGAGTATTATGAAATTGCCTGACAGCGAATTATACTTCGTTTCTGATGAAATTGGTGCGACGAAAATTGAATTTACTTATAATTTTGATACGCCAGAAGAAGGCTACGACATCGGAAATGGGTTTGGGCATTTAGCTTTTGATGTTGACAGTATTGAAGATTTTTCACTTAAAATGCAAAGCTTTAAATACGGCTCTATTGAGGATATTTATGAAATGCCTGACTATGATTTGAGAATTGCGTTCTTAAAAGACCCTAACGGCTATTCTATTGAATTAGTTGAAAATCGCTAACCTAGTTTTTTCATTACGTTTTTTAATATACCATTATTTTCATTTAGTAATTTTTCACATGTCGCTTCATCTATATTGTATTTCAATTTTAAAATAGCATGCTTTACTCTGTAATTATTAAACTCTAGTGCTTTTGTCGCCTTTTCACTATCAACATTCGCTATTGCACTAACTATTTTGGCTGCTCTATTTTTTAATTTTTTGTTAGTTGGCATCAAGTCTATCATTAAATTTTCGTAAACTTTGCCAATTTTAATCATTGAAGATGTCGTTAACATATTCAAAATCATTTTTTGCGCAGTACCTGCTTTCATTCTTGTAGAGCCGGATATAACTTCTTCTCCTGTTTCACAACAAATAAAGCAATCAGAAAAATTTTTCATATCAGCATTCTTGTTAGCAGTAATAGATATAGTTTTACAGCTTGTTTTTTTAGCTAGCTCTAAAACTTTCACCACGTATTTAGCATTGCCATTTGCTGAAATAGCAACAACTGTATCATTTTGTGATATTTTAAATTTAACAAAATCATTTTGCGCTAATATATCATTATCCTCTGCACCTTCTACTGCGTTTTTTATAGCAGCTTCACCTCCAGCTA
Organism: uncultured Muribaculaceae bacterium; assembly: GCA_964617065.1. GTDB lineage: Bacteria > Cyanobacteriota > Vampirovibrionia > Gastranaerophilales > Gastranaerophilaceae > JAVBNU01. The sequence continues at coordinate 6,698 of CAZTVM010000039.1, read as the reverse complement.
TAACACCTACCACCATATCTTGCATTGTATTAAATGTAGGCGGGCACTCAGACGCATCTAAAATGCCTAGCCGACCGCTGGTTCCGGCGCCAAAATAAAATAATCTTCCGTTCTGCATAAAATTTTCAACTATTATATCGACTGCTTGTGCAATTTCTTTTGTGCATTTTTGCACTGCTACAGCGACTTTCATATCCTCAGAGTTTATCAAATTTACGATTTCCAATGTTGATAATTCATCGATATTTAATGTGTTTTTATTTCTATTTTCAGTTGCTATTTCACTCATAAACTAATTTTTCCCATTATGACCGAATGCTCTGCTCCTGTGCACATCGGTAAATTATTAAATTTTTTTTCGTATGTCATATATCCTAAAAAAGCAAATGCTAAAGCTTCTTTCAGTTTATTATCAATTCCGAAATTTTCATGCGTAAGAACTTTTATGGGGGCAAAATATTTTTGTAATAAATTCAGCAAATACAAGTTATATGCACCTCCACCACCAACGACAATTTCATTTAATTTAGTTTTAGGCAAAATAAAATTTTTGTAAGCATTAAAAATCGTTTTAGCCGTCAACTCAGTCAACGTTGCTATAACATCTTGTGGCTCTTTAGGTGCGCATTTATATATCTTTTCAGCATAAATTTCATTAAAAAGCTCACGCCCTGTACTTTTAGGCGGCTGTTGCGCATAAAACCTTTCTTTTAACAAAAACTCCAGCCACTCTACATCTACTTTACCACTTTGAGCAATTTCTCCATTATTGTCGTAGTTTTGATTAAATAATTTTTTTGAAAAATAGTCAATTAGCATATTTCCAACACCAATATCGAACGCAAAAGTCTTTATATTGGGACTTAAAACTGTGATGTTCGAAATTCCACCTATGTTCAAAATACCTCTGGGAATTTCTCGTCCGAATAGGATTTCATCTGCAAAAGGCACAAGCGGTGCGCCCTGACCTCCTGCTGCGACATCTTTTGTGCGAAAGTCACCTATTGTCATTATCCCTGTACGCTCTGCAATAAGTGAGATATCACCTATTTGCAGTGTACTTTTCGCACTTAGACCACAAATATCCTCAATGCTTGGATTGTGAAAAATTGTTTGCCCATGCGACGAAATAAAATCAATGCCCTCTTTTTTTACCCCTGATTTTTTAATAAGAGATAACGCACATTGCGCAAAAATTTCACCGACTAAAAAATTTAAAATACAAATATCACTCGTGTTTGCATTATTGTTAGCCGCTCTATAAATCTTTTCCTTGATTTTATTTGGATAATCTAACGAATTTGACGCAAGAATTTCATACTGCATATCTGCAAAAATCCGCACTAAAACAGCATCTACACAATCAATAGAAGTACCTGACATCATAGAAAGAATTATTTTTGGCTGACCACTCATAAATTATTTATACCAACACAGTAATAATGATTTAATCTTATCATAATTATCCCATTTGACATTTTTATAGTACTCATAAATTTTCATACGTTGATTATAAAAAGCGGACTCAAATTGAGTAATTATGTTTATCATAGTGTCAACATCAGGCTCCTGCTCATATTTGTCCAAATAAATAGCAAAATTAAGTTTTATACCTATGTAATTTGTTATAATATGTAGAAGCTCATCAGAACAATCTTTCCAATTACAAATCGGGTAAACTGTCTCATAAAATTTAGTCTTCAAATAACGTTTTAAAACAGTTTCTAAATACTTACCGTCTATGTACTTTTCGCAAATTTTATAGTAGCGCTCAAGACCATCATCATTTAAAAAATCGACTATGTTGTAAACCAATTCGGCAAAAGCTGACGGACGATAGCCTTTTGATGTGCCTAGCAAGGCAATTCCATAAGCATCAGCCATGTCTTTATTCAAAAATTTATATTTTTTTATCTCATCTTCTACTGAATGATTCTCAAAACTTCTAACGAGTAAGTTATAACCCAAAACCCAGTCACGTTTTTGAACTTTATCTAATATTTCTGAAAGAATTATGTATTTCATCAATAATTCGTCGGTTGATAGCTCAGTAATATTAAAAATTTTCAATAAATAGTCATGCCAAGAAATAAACAGCTCCGCTTTGTTGTAGCGCAATTCTGTAGGCATAAAATCTATACTGATTTAGAACACAATCCATATCTAAACAAAATCTATAATATCCTTCTTTATACGCTTTAAAATAGTATCTTCCCAGTTAAAATTTTCTTCTTCTGAAAAAATAGCTTGTTTCGTAATTTCACTACACGCACACGTCGCAGAAACCAAAATTAAATTATTCAATCGCCTAAAAACTCTCGGATAAAAAGCACAAGTTTCAGACAAAAAATCCTCACCGTATTTACACTGTACGCTACATAAATTGTCTCCATAAAATGGGCACGCAAAATGCTCTCCTAAAATAATTTCATGATAACCTTTTTCATCATTGTACTTTATATTTTTTGCTACTTCTGGTGCTGAGTCTTCATATTTTTGATAAGTTTCTTTGTCTATTTTCACAATAGAATACTTATTACAACAATTTTCAATACACACAGATGAGTCGCAATGAAAATCTTTTAAAAATCCCAGCCGTAAAACCGATGGTTGTAAATCAAATTCATCCATATTCGTTATATTTGCCTTTCGTACAACCATAATAGCAAGATTTCATGATAAAAGCAAAATAATTTTTTTGTCGCTACTTTTTATACATTAAGCCTTTTGCCTAAAATTCCCCACAAATCCTTTGCGCTATGCTTTTTAGAAATTAATGTATTATGATAATAGTCCTCGTAGCTGTCTATAATATTTTGCGGCAAACTTCCCCCCTGCAACAAAGTCGAGGCTATCAACTCCAAATAATCGTCCTGCAATTGCTTATATTCACAATCCTTTGCCCTCAGCTCCTCATCAGCTTCGATATGAACTATTGCATGCCAAGCTGCATCTAGTGATTTGTCCTCAGCATTTTTTGGATATTTCTTTAAAACATCAGCAACTGTAGCCTTCCCAGTCAAAATCTGAAAAATAAATTCTGCCACAATTCTTCTATTTTTTTTTACAAGGTTTTCTCTTTCGTCCATCAATATACCAATTGCAGACATTCCTTTTCTATAGCTTTCATCATTGAGCGAATGTCATTTTGAAAATATTGTTTAGCAAGTTTTTTAATAGCTTTTTGCGCTAATTCTTCACGAGAAGCTGTAGAATTATAACAGAATTTTTTACCTATTTTGATTCTTGTTAAGAGCCTTTTTTCGACCAACCTGTCCATCACCGTCTTTATTGTCGTATACGCACGTGAACTATTAGACTCATTCATAACTGCGAAAACTTCATTTACTGATATAATCGGGTCATTTTGCGTCTCCTCGAAATTCCAAACTACATTCAATATTTCATTTTCCAAATTACCATGCGAATTCTTCATTGCTTCTCCTTGTCCATTTTATTCACTACAAATATAGTAATATAAAATTTTTAATTTTCAATACTTTTAATTTAATTTTTCAAATTCAAAATTTACACCAAAATTGTCGCTACGATTGCTCTTTTCCTCTCCTAAATATATTACTCGAGAATTTTGGTATGATCTGCTTTTTTCTGTTTTAGCTGGTTCGGACTTCGTGACATCTATTCCGTATTTTGCAAATTTGTTTTCATACTTCACTACGTTCGTTTTATTTCCGCTACAAGCTGTAAGCGTCAATACAACAATCGCTAACAAGGTTATATTCAGTAAATTAACACACTTATTTTTCATTTAATACTCAACCTCATTTTCTTCATTATAGCATATTGAAAAATAATTACAAGTGTAGCATTTTGAGTGTAGTTTTAACAATTGTTTGTTTTTAAAATCATACGTAATTAAGCTATTAATAAGCGAGTTTAATGTTTGTTGTTGGTCATTTTTTGTCGTACTATTGTAAGAAAATGTTGTATTAGAATTATGTTTTAAGTATATATATTTGAAATGCAACTGCGCTTCATTTGTTACCAATTTTTTTGTTTTTAATATTTCATAAATTGAGTAAAAATACACGCAGGTTTGATAATCCGTCAGTGAATGTTTTTCATTACCTGTTTTCCAGTCAACAATATAATAGTTTTCGCTATCATTGAACATTGCATCTACTCTGCCTGTAAGCCAGTATTCGCAAAGTTTTACATTAAATGTATATTCACTTTTCAGCAAGTCATACTGCAAAATTTCGTTATTTTTAAAATTTTTCCATAAAATTTCTTCTTCTTTTGACAAATTTTGTTCAAATTTTGAAGTATCCATCTTTTTTAAATAATAATTAATAAGTGTGTGTACATTTTCTCCTATTTTGGCATTGTTATTTTTCTGTGGTAAATATATTTTTTTGTTGTAAAGAAAATCATATTTTATTGGACAATCATCAAAAGTTTTTAGCATATTAGCTGAAAATGTATTATATTTAATATTCATTTCTCACCTCAATTCTATTTTGATTATTCTCGAATATTGGTGACATTACAACTTCTTTTGTTTTATTAAAAATTTTAACTTTTTGTGAGCAAGAAATAAAAAGTTGTTTTTTAGCTCTAGTTATTCCAACATATAATAGTTTTGCATTTTCTTCGATTTGTTCAATTTTTAACGCATTCTCATCTTTTAAACAGGATACTGAGTCCGACAACGTGCGGAGTTGTTCTTGAAACAGCTTGTCTTTTCGGACTTTTACATTTTCAAATTTAAGCGAAATAGTCTTTTCATGCAATTCCGGTAAAAATACTACATCAAATTCATCACCTTTTGACTTGTGAATTGTCATCACTTGAACTTTAGCATTCTGTTCAGCATTTTCAGTATCATGCTCATCGTAAAAATTCATACCTGAAATATTTGTACGTTGTGAAATATCATTGAGCTTTAATAGTAATTCATTTGCTGATTTCGTATTAGTTGACAATCGTTTTACCAATGAAGATATTAAATATACGTTAGACAAATCAGTTATATCATCAAAATAATAATTACCAATCTTTATAACTAATTCTTCCTGTTTTAAATTTGTCTTATTCAGCCAATAATTAAGCTCCCACCATAAGTTTTCAAATTCATAGTTTTGCAAAAATTCAATATCAATAAATATAAAAGGAAGTTTCAGCTCAACAATTTTTTCTATTGTATTTCTCAAACTGGTTTCATCAATCTTCGGTTGATTAGTGTACGCAATATTTTTCAAACATTCAGCAACTAATCCATTATCTGTAGGGTTTAAAAGGAATTGCAAAACTGAAAAAATAACCTTAAAAACTCTTTTTTGTTGCAAGGTACCGTTTGTTGCAACTGCAGAAATATCATTACTTATCAAGTAGTCAATGTAGTCTTGAACTTGATAATTATTTCTCAGTAAAATAGCTATTGTAGAGTTTGGTGAATTTGTAAATGTTTCTTTAATTCGCTGTAAAATAAAGTTTTTTTCAGCATAAAAATCATCAAAAACATTTAGATTTAAGGCATTATCAGATTGAGGATTTTTATTCTTAACACCCACCATTTTTATATCGAAAAATGCGTTTTTCAACCACTTATCAATTTTACAATTTTCCAAAAAATCGTTTGCAAATTCGTAAATATCCTTCGCACAACGCTGAGAGCCATTCATTTTTATGCAATTATTTTTATTAATAAATTTTTTAAAACCATCTACATCTGCATTTGTAAAGGTTGTCGTAATAGCTTGATTTATATCTCCACAGCGAATTACATTTTTATATCTTCCACTCAATAGTAACAACAATTTTTGTTGTATTAGCGATGAGTCTTGCGCTTCATCTTCGATTAAATAGTGACATAAATTCTGGTAATATTCTAAAATATCTCTGTTATTTTCAAGTATATCAACTGCATATTTCAACATATCATCATAATCAATTTTGTTATGTTGTAAAAGTATTTTTTCGTATTGTTCATAAAATTTTATAAACAAATTAACGTTATAATTTTTGTGTCTTGATATTTTTTTTGTATTTATACTTTCTAACTTAAAAATTGAAATACCTTTTTCGAAACTATCATATAAATCTTCATCAATTTGCATTTTAGAAAAAATAATACGAATAAGTCTTTGTTTTTGAACATCATCAATAATTTCAAAATTTTCATCAAGTCCGACCTTTGAGTAGTTAGAATTTTCTTTTATAATTCTTAGTGCAAGACCATGTATTGTACTGATATTAGGCATTTCACGCAAATTTTTGCAGGCATTTTTTACGCGTTCTTTAAAATTTCTCGCAGCAGACTCCATATAGGTCAACACAAAAATATTTTCGGCTTTGTTACCATCGTTGATTAGCTTAACAATTAATGCTTGCAAAATGGTTGTTTTTCCTGCTCCTGGCACAGCTGCGATAGCAATTGCTCCCTTTTTATATGCTAAAACAGGCATTTGATCTTCACGAGGCTCAAACATTTTTTGTGCAGAAACAGCCTCTTGTGCTTTTTGTGCGGTAACAAGCGCTAAATCTATTCCTCCATAATTTTCATTACCTAAATTGTCAAACAACGAAGCGAATGCGTATACTTTATAATCCACGCAAAGTGCAAGTTTACGCATAATTTTTGCTGTCTTTTCATTCGTTAAACGTAAATTGTCATCGTAGGTATAACTATCTTTTTCCCATTTCTTTTGAAAAACCCAAGCATTATAAATAGTACC
>CAZTVM010000038.1:0-16013 GCA_964617065.1 uncultured Muribaculaceae bacterium | reverse complement strand
TTCTGTCTTGTACTGTTAATCACACCATCAGGATTCAACCAAGGAATAAATAATAATCTGTTTTTATACGCATTTTTTGAGTCCTTCGATAAGTACTTGTCTATCAAAAATTTTCCTTGTGGCTCATCGCCATGAGTGCAACCAATTATCAATACTGTTTTTTCGTAGTTGTTTCCGTTTTGTTCAATTAATAAAATTTCGTTATTATTTTTAGTTTTAACTTTTTTTAATATATTCATAATCAATTTTCAGTACCGGTTGTAGAATTAACTTTATTTGTTGGTGATTGAGTAGTAACAGGCTCAAGGACTTTTAAAAATTTTTGAACTTTATGCACCGTAGGATTTTGAGGAATGTTACCAGCAGAAGATTGTGACGCAGGAGTAGATGTTGTCGTAGATGTACCGCCTGATTTAGCAGTAGGTAATGCCGGTGTTTGAACGTTTTTACCAGAGTTTAGTATGTCGCTTAAAACTTTTTTGCCTATGTCTTTTGCAGCTGAACTTGGTGAAGTCGTATCTAGTGACTCAACTTTTAGTAAATCTGCTAGTGAACTTTTTGTTGTTGTCATTTCTTGTTCAGTAGAGAGCCATTTAAACATTTTTAACGCAGCAGCACTTGAAATATTGCCATTAATAATAACCGTGAAAGCTTTTTTCTCTTTTTTACTCGTCAACTCAGGAATGTTAGACAATGTCCTAGTATCAGCAGATTGATTGTAAGTGTTCAATAGTGCACTGGCTTGCGCCCCCCATTTGCCGAAATTGCTTATTAATTTACTTAGCGAAAAATTACCTATAGGTCCAAGAATATTGACTATTTCTTGAGAAATGTTACCTAAAACAGTCATATTAGCGTAATTATTTATTAAATTGTACTTACCAGTGATGTATAAACTCATATTTTGACCCGCAGAACTTACTGGGTTCAGCGTTGCATAGCCGTTATCATAAGTTAAATGCCCTTTTAAATAATCAAACTGCCCTGTATTTTTAGGTGAAATTACACTTAATATAGAGTTAAAGCTCTTAGAAATAGAGCTTTGAGCGAGCAGATTTTGAGCCCCAATAAAATACTCAAATCTACCTATATTGCCAAACTGACCGTCCTTAACAGTGAAATTAGTATATCCTTTCAAAGAGCGCATTTGTTCAGCGTATGATGAGCCATCAAAGGTTATCTTGGTGTCAAACGAAGCGGTGCCTAATAATTGGTCTTTTATACCGACAAAGTCTGTAATAAGTCCTTTGACATTGATATCTGAGCCTTTCATCTCGACGTCTGCAGCCAGAGAGTTCATATTATATTTGACAATGCCACTTGCAGTGCCACCGTACAAGCCTAGTGAAAAGTTTTTTGATGAAAACAAATCGTTTATCAGCGTAAAATCACCTTTTATGTCTTGCACTTTCAGTTGACCCATTACGAATTTTTCAATCATTACTTTTCCGTTAGTTATTTTTACAGGCAACGCTAAACCAGATGCGCCGCTACCTGATGAGGTCGATGTCGCTTGTGGAAAATTTTCTATAAATTTAAACAATTTGTCAAAATCCATAATCGAAGAATTTATATTCAAATCCGTTATTACATACACAGGCGCAAAAATTGATTGTATAGTCGCATTTCCACTATATAAAGAGCCATTTAGGTCAACACTACCACACTTTGTAATTAGTGAGTTGTTTTTGAAATGCAAATCGATGTTTTTTATTTTTACCCAAAAGTCGGGCATAATCAAATCAGGTATAATCAAATCGCCATTAATTTTTGGCTCATTTAATAAACCGTTTAACGATAAATTTCCACTAAAAGCGACTGACGAATTTTTCATGCCTGGAATATTAGCCGAAATAGCTTGCGGTATTGAAATTGCAAAATTTTTGAACGAAGGCGTTTTTGTGGATATATTGTTAATATGACCTTTAATTGCGATTAAATTTGATTTATTTGTCGTATTAGCTGATAAATTATCTGAAAAAGCTATGCTTTTATTTAAAATTCCAAAGGAAATATCATTTATTTCAATATTTTTAAAATCACTTGAAATTTGTGCATTTGCGAGAGTTTGTTTGTTATTTATTCCTTTGATATTTAAAAGCGTAAAATTATTGTTGTTATCAGCCAATGCCTGAGCATGCGCTGATATCGCTTTTGAATCGCCTGTTATTGATGCTTTTATTGGTATTATTCCAGATGCAGCAGAGTATTTTCTGTACTCAATCGGTAACAAAGTTTTCAAGTCAGCAGCCTTGATATTACCGTTCGCAACGAAATTTATATCCATTTTGTTTGCGTAATCTTTAGCTGCACCTGAAAATTTTATTGGTGAAGAATTAAAATACACAGTTGAATTGTTTAGAATAAAATCTTTCATGTCAAATTTGGCGGATATTTCAGGAGCTTTTAGCATAAACATGTTGGGAACCGTTACAGACGATGATTGCGCAATTATTTTCCCTACGATAGTTTTTGCGTTACAATCCAATTTCGTAGTTATATTTTTAGAGCTAACTGTCATTTTGTTAGCAATATCATATAATTGTAAGTCGTTTATAACTAAATTTACGTCTGGAATAATTTTTTGTAATTCACCTTTTAAACTCACATTTAAGGACAATTTACCATTTTTAAGAACATAAGACTTTTTAATATCATTAGGAGCAAAGGCTGTATATAAAGTGTTAAGTGGGAGCGTTTCAGTTTTTATTATTATGTCTGCAATGCTTTTTTTATTAATCTTTCCGTTAATGGAAACTTTTGCACCATTTACGAACATACTTTCAGCGATATTTAAGTCATTATTTTTACAAGTTACGTTTGCTATTATAGTATTGATTGTTAATGGTAATTTTTTATGAGTTACAGAAGCGTTGTTAATTGATAAAGAGCCATTTGCAGTCATATTTTTTAAATCTGTTTTTATGTTTAAGTTAGATTTGAGTATACCATCGACAACAAAGTCTTCTGCTCCTGTTTTTATGTTAGATATATCAAGCAGTGACGTAATAACAGCAAATCCATCTTTAAGATTTAATTTGTCAGTATTAAGTTGCACATTTGCATGAGGCTTTTTCCCTGTTTTTATGTCAGCATTTACTGCGAATTTTTCAGTTTTATTCAGTGAAAAATCGCTTTTTAAAACAATTTTGTTGCTATTAAATTCTGTTTTTATAAAATTATTTTTCAATAAATTGTTACTGAGCAAAAACTCAATATTTTCAACATTAGCAAAACCTTTTATTACTATATCGTCTTGTTTTTGACGAATTTTCAAATCAGCGTTAATGTCAGACTTGAATTTGTACTGAACAATTTTTGAGATTGGCGTAAGGTCAATTGCCGTAGGTGTAGTTTGTTCGTCTTTTTCTTTATTATTTTCATCAACAGGAATAAAAGTATCGACTTTTACGTTATATTTAACTATTTCATTATTTTTTGATGTAAATTTACCATTCGTTAAAAGTTTAATATTTTTCGTATAATCACCGGATAACACAAAGTCCTGCCCACTCATCATAAGCATTTCAGCTGTTTTTTCGTCATACACATTAAGTTTGTAGTTTTTTATTGTTATTTTAGGTAATTTAGTAGAAATTTCAAGTGGGAATTCTTTTTTTTCGGTTAAATCACTTCCTTCAGTCTCTTTAACCGCAAAATTAGGTATTATTTTTTTTTTGATGTATTCTTCAATATCGGTTTTACCGGACTGAGTTATATTCAAATTAAATTCCGGATTTTCCAGATTAATTTTATCAATTTGCACTTTACAAAAAATCAGAGGCAATAACTTTAAGCTTATATCGAGATTTTTGACTTTAAACATCGTGTTATTATTTGGATATTTCAGTTGAGCGTTATTTGCGCTTAGCCCGATTTTCAAACCTAACGTCGTATACAAATTATAATCATCAACGACCAGTTGTAATCCTGTAGCCTTATTGACTTCTTGAGTAATCTGTTCATTATATTTATTGACATCAATAACATTTGGAATAATTAACAAAAAAAACAAATAAAGTGCTATAATAGCTGCTAAAACTCCAATGATGCATTTCTTCATTTTTCTACCTCATCAAATCTAATAACACCATTTTAATGCTATCGTTTTTTTTTTACAACCCTTAGTCGGAGTTCTTGTTTAAAAGGAATATAACGAACTCAACAATCAATAACAGGTTGTTAGTGAAAAAACAAAGACGTAAAGTCGGTACAAAAATTTTGCAAACATTCAAATGCAATGTTACAATGTAGATTATGAAAAAAATTTATTACTGTTTAATAATCATTTTTTGCACAATTGTATTTTATTCAGTGCAATGCGCTGCCAGCGCTGACACAGAAGAAAACAAAATACTCACAATTCCTAAAGGTACATTTTTAAAAGCGGTTAATCAACGTGAACTTTTTTCTGCCAATTTAGACGAAGGCGATATTGCTACATTTATAAATCCTTATGCTGTTTATTTAGGTGATTACGAAATTATACCTAAAAATGCTGTATTTTTTGGCTATATCGAAAAAATCAATGAACCGGTAGAAGGCATTAATGCAATAATAAAAGTCAAAATAACGAAATTTTTTGACCCATACACGCAAAGAGAAACACCTATAAGCGCATACATTTACAATAAAGGCAATCCATTTTTTGGTGGTGAAATAACCGAACCAAAATACTACAAAAAAACGCCACACTACGTTCAAGGCTATAAAGGTGGTTACTTGCAGTATACGCCGACAGATTATCGCTTTTTCGGTGAACACATAAAAATGAAACCTGGTCTGGAGGTTTTATTGATATTAAATAAAGATTTTTATTACAATGTTAAATAAATAATAAAAAATATTTGACGTACAATTATGTTCTTGATATCGTATACATATACTCAATTTGGGTATGCGTCCATAGCTCAGCAGGTAGAGCACTCCCCTTTTAAGGGATAGGTCCTGCGTTCGAATCGCAGTGGACGCATTTTTTTTGTTTTAAGCCTTATTACATAGTTTAGTAAAAAAGAGGGAAATGTGTATAATTTTTTAAAAGACCATAAGTATAAAGGAGTTTTAATTTGTGTTGAGGGCATAGATGGTTCAGGAAAATCGACACAACTTAAAATGGTACGTGACTGGCTTTTAGAAAAAAATCAAAATGTTGTTTTTACAGAATGGAACTCATCTACTTTGATAGCTTCTCGTACAAAATTAGCTAAAAACAAAAATATTTTAACACCAAAAACATTCAGCATTGCGCATGCTGTCGATTTTGCCGATAGATTGGAAAATATCATCATTCCTAATCTCGAAAAAGGGGCAATAGTTTTAGCCGACAGGTATATCTATACAGCTTTTGCTAGAGATGTTGCTCGTGGAGTACGAACGCAATGGGTTCAAAATATGTACGCTTTCGCTTTAAAGCCGGACTTAACATTTTATTTCAATGTACCTGTAGAAGTTGCACTAAAAAGAATTTGCGTAAATAGAGCGCCAAAATTTCATGAAGCAGGCATGGATCTAAAGTTTAGCTCTGACCCTTATGAATCATTTTTAATCTTTCAATCAAAAATAAAAAATGAATATGACTCTCATGCAAAAGAATTTAATTTTGTTGAAATTGACGCAACGCAATCGTTGCACACAAAACAGGTTTACTTTAGAAAAACAATCGTAGAAAAACTGAAAGAAAGAGGCATCGTTCTATAAAATGAAAGGACTTGATGACAAAAAAGGACTGTTAATTGTAGTTGAAGGCACCGATGGCACTGGACGAACGACTCAAATCAACATGCTTAAAAAATGGCTTGAGCGAAATTGTTATGCAGCAAAAATTAGTAAAGTCAAAACCTCTAAAATAGTTTCAGATTTAATTGACGACGCTAAAGAAAAAAATATTCTCACGCCTACGACATTCAGTCTATTATACGCACTCGATTTCGCAGACAGACTGGAAAATATTATTTTACCTGCGTTAAATACAGGTTTTGTCGTTTTGATGGATAAGTATGTCTATACTTCCTTCGTACGTGATACAGTTCGACGCCACGATATGAATTGGATTGAGAAGGTTTATGAATTTGCACCTAAACCGGATTTGGTTTTTTATCTCGATGTACCAATAGATGTTTTAGCTAAAAGATTTTCAGCCATTTCAAAATTTGATTATTATGAATATGGTCAAGACATGAATTTAAGCGATGACAAACAAGAAAGTTTTTTGATGTACCAAAAAGAATGTATAAAGGCTTACGATGAATTAAAAAAGAACCACGATTTTATCTGCATAAACGGAAACGATACAATTGAGAATGTGCATGCTAAAATAACTACAGAAGTACAAAAAGTACTGGATACAGGAATTTTGGATTAAACATGGACGAAAATAAAATAAGATTAAACAAATACATCGCTTCTAGTGGGCTTTGCTCTCGGCGTGAGGCTGACGAACTTATCCTTAAAGGTGTAGTTACGGTAAACAACAAAAAAATTACTGAACTTGGATATTGCGTTAATTCAAAAGATAAAGTTTGCGTCAATAATGAACTTTTAAATGCGAAAAAATTTGATTACATTTTGTTTAACAAGCCTGCAGGGTACATAACGACTTGCGACGATGAAAAAGATAGAAAAACAATTTATACTTTTTTCCCTGAACATTTGAAACATTTGAAACCCGTAGGTCGACTCGATAAAGACTCTAGCGGATTATTGTTAATGACAAATGACGGTGAATTAATAAATAAACTGACTCATCCTTCGATAAAAGTTCCCAAAACATACAGAGTAGCAGTAAAAGGTAAAATGAAAGAAAATCACTTAAAAGAAATGGCAAAAGGGATTGAAATTGAACCAAAAAAAATCGCATACGCTGACGTTTGTATTTTAGAATATGAAAACAACAAAAACACAGTTCTGGAAGTCATTTTGTATCAAGGCATGAACAGACAGATTAGAAAGATGACAGAATATCTCGGTTTTTCTGTAATTTCGCTAAAGCGCATTTCGCATGGACCGTTGAGCATTGAAGGTCTTAAAAAAGGTCAATATAAATTTTTAAAACCTAAACAAGTAAAAGAATTGTATAACTATTTGAAAAAAGCTGCCCGGTAGGCAGCTTTTTTATTATTTACTCATGTTTTATTTTGTAGTAAATTAACCTTTAATTTGGCTCATAACTTCTTCAGCGAAATTATCTTGTCTTTTTTCAAGACCTTCACCGAGAACGTAACGTTCAAATTTAACCAATTTCATTTTACCTTCAATAAGACCTTGAATAGTCACATCAGGATTTTTAACAAATGGTTGTTCAAGAAGACATTTTGCGGATAATAATTTATTTACACGTCCTTCTACTATTTTAGCTCTAATATTTTCAGGTTTTTTAGCCAAATCTTCTTTGCCCATTTCAATTCTGGTTTCTTCATCGATTACTGATTGAGCGACATCATTTCTTGAAAGAAATTCAGGAGCACTGCTAGCAATGTGCAAACATATATCTTTCGCTAGAGTTTCGTCACCATTTTCGTATTGAAGCAAAACACCGATTTTTTTGTTGTGAACATAAGTAGCAACATTACCTTCATATCTAACGAAACGACGAATTGTAATTTTTTCTCCGATTTTCGCAATTTTTTCTTTTACAAAATCTTCAACGCTAGCGCCATTAATTTTAGTAGCATTCAATTCTTCAAGCGTCGCAGGAGTTTCATTGGCAATATTTTTTACGATTAAATCAACTGTTTCAATAAAATCATTATTTTTAGCGACGAAGTCAGTTTCACAATTAACTTCAACCATAGCACCAACTTTTTCACTTATACAAGAACCAATTATACCTTCTGCTGCTATTCTACTCATTTTTTTATCAGCAGAAGCGATACCTTTTTGTCTTAGGTATTCCATTGCTTTTTCCATATCTCCGTCATTTTCGACTAAAGCTTTTTTAGCGTCCATAATGCCTGCACCTGTTTTTTCTCTAAGTTCTTTCACTTGAGCAGCTGTTATTCCCATTTCGTTCTCCTTTACTTTTATTTATAAATAAATTTTTCTCTCACAAATCGCTTTCCAACAGTAGAGAAAGAGATTAAACATCCCTTAATAAAATATTATCATGAACATTTTTGTTGTCATTTAAAAAATTAATTTTGTTTTTTAAAACATTGCGGACTACTAATTGACGTTTCAAATGCGTTAAAAGTTGAATTGTTTTGAGTAACAATAGTCTTTTCAGTATTGTCATCAGCTTTTTTCACGTCACTATCATCTTTTAGTATATGAGTTTTAGCCCAACTTGCAGCAGGCGTAGCGACAAAAGGTACAATCATTCTTTTAGCGATAATCGTCGCTGCTACTAAGGGTAATGCTATTTTGAATGCGCCACGACAGACACCTTCATATTTTTTTATATCATTATTAAATCTGAATTTTGAAATATTTGAATACTTTTTATCATTTTTCAATAAATCTCGATATCCTTTATTTCGTTCATGGTTAAAATATCGTCCGAAACTCTTATCGAACAAGAATTTTTGTACTTTATTATTAGATATTGTGAAAAATGCAGCGACTTGAGTGGCGAGCATTAACACGCCATTGGTCAAATCAAGTGCGGCAACAAATCCTCTTTTTTCTTTAGGGATTTTTTCGTTATGCAAACTTTGTTTCACGTACAAATAGCAACCTAGACTATCTTTGAATAGAATTGAAGACAATCCGACAAGAGAAATGAATTTTATAGGGTCTTTTTCATAATTTTTAGCCATCCACTTCATAAAACGAGTTTCGCTCATAGCTTTTATAGGCTTACTCAAATAAGGACTTACTTTTTTTGCAGTATTCAAATTCACAGCGTTAAGCGACATTTTTCACCTCGCTTTTCTTTTTTGACTCTACTTTGGCTTTAGAAAGATTAGGGAAAAATTTATCCATAATTCGAGGATATGACCAATTCAAGACATAGCAAGTTATTGGCAATGTTGCTAACCCAACGCCTAAGCCTGAAACATCTTTGCAGCTCTTAAATCTATTCCCGATATTTTTGACTTCCTTCTGTACTACTTCAAATAAGAAATCTTTTCCTTTTGTAAGTAACGGTTTTGTTTTTCCGATTATTTCTTTCATTACAGTATTTTTGTTACTTTCAGTCATATTCGAAATTTGCTTACTGACATCTTCAAGAATTGTTTTATCACCTTTCATTGACTCAATACGCTCTTTCAAACCTTTTAAAACGTAATCTTTTATTTGAGCATCATTTTGTAATGTTTGAGCATCTTTGAAACGTGAAATCAAACGTTCCAATCTTTTTTGCTTAATTGGAGTATTTTGAGCATAAAATATTTCTTCAATCATTCCTATAATTTCAGGATTTGCCTTTTGCTTTTTACTATCTGCGAGTAACTGCTTTATGTAAGTATGAGAAGCTTTATCAGATGTTGAAGATGTTATATTTTTGCTCATTTTTTCGAACAACGCTTCCACTTCCGTCTTATTATCATGGTAAAATTTCATACGATTTACGTGAATTTCAGGTTTTGTTTCAGTGTAAAACTTCAATTCAGCATTAATCTCAGACAACATACCATCATTCGTGGATTGCAAAAGTTTTTTGTAACTTTCAAAATCCATACTTTTTCCATTCCAAGATAAAATCCCCTTATCACTTATAGTTTGCATTGCTCGTGCGTATTCTTCGATTTGATGTTGGTTTGCCATTTTTTTAAGTTCCTCTAAAGAAGCTTTTGGGTTGGCTTTTCGATATTCTTTTATTAAGAATTTTTCTTCGTGAATGAGCGTTCTATTGACTTGATGTGACAAACTACCTGTATCTGAAGCTCTTTGAAGCATTTTATCAAAAGGTAAAACGACTGCAATTTGCATTAAAACAGCTAATACAGCCGAAATAGGCTGGCGCCAAGCAGAGTATGTTCTCGTATCCTTATCAGTATTAGACAAAGGATTGTAAGCAATAAAGACTGGTGCAACTACTCCTGTCCCAACTGCATTTACGAGATTTGTACCAACCTCTCCGGTACATTTGTGGACACAATTCAATGCTCTAACAGGCGCAGGCATAATCTTTTCAAAACCTTTAACGAGTGTTTTATCATTTGCAGCTGCAGCCCTAGTCAACCATTCAGTACTTGTGGCTAGATTGCCAAAAGATATGTTTTTATTAGACACCATCTGAACCTTCCACTTCCACATTTAATAAAACAATTGAGAGGAAAAAAGTGCTGGTTTAAGTACTTTTTTTGTACTATTATTAAGAAAACTTAGCAATCAGGTAAAATAAATGATATTTATAGATAAAGTAAAAATAAAATTGTCCTCAGGTCGTGGCGGAAACGGAATGGTCGCTTGGCACAGAGAAAAATACGTCGACAAAGGCGGTCCTTCAGGTGGCGACGGCGGCGCAGGTGGGAATGTCTACGTAATCGGCAATCGTGATATGACAACGCTTATGGATTTTCAATACCAATCGATTTATAAAGCCGGCGACGGCGAAAACGGTCACACAAAAAATCAACACGGCAAATGCGGCAAAGACCTTATCATAAAAGTTCCTTTAGGCACTGTTATAAAAGACTTAGCCACAGGCAAAGCTATCGCTGATATAACGGAAGAAGATAAAAAAATTTTGATAGCGAAAGGCGGTCGTGGCGGTCGAGGTAATGCGAGATTTGCAACTTCTCAACAACGTGCGCCTCAGTATTGCGAGCCTGGTGAAGCCGCTGTCGAAAGAAATTTGGAAATGGAATTGAAATTAATTGCCGATGTAGGACTCTTAGGTATGCCAAATGCTGGAAAATCAACTTTCATCAGCGTAGTCAGTTCAGCTAAACCTAAAATAGCTGATTACCCCTTTACAACACTCACACCAAACCTTGGCGTCGTTAAAAAACCTGACGGCGATGGGTTTGTTATAGCTGATATCCCCGGATTAATTGAAGGCGCTGCTGAAGGTATCGGGCTAGGACATCAATTTTTACGGCATGTAGAAAGATGCCGCTTTTTAATACATATTGTCGATTTGACAGCTGATGACCCTTTAAATAATTACAAACTCATAAATCAAGAACTGCAAAAATACGGAACCAGACTTTCTGATGTTTATCAAGTAGTTTTATTGAATAAAATCGACGCTGTTGATGTAAACACAAAATTTTATTATTTTAACGAATTTAAGAAACTCACCAGCGATGTATTTTTGATTTCAGCTGCTACAAAAGAAAATTTAGATGAGTTTATGAACTTTTTATATCAAAAAGTTGAAGAAATTCCAAAACCTGAATTGATTATTGATGTAGAAGAAGATGTAGGAGCTACTGACAACGATGATAGCGGTTATTCAGTTTACAAAGTCGATAAAAAAACATTTGTTGTAGACGGTGGAAAAATCATTCGTCTTGCAAACGTTACTGACGCTAAAAATTTTTCACAAATTAATCGTTTTCAAAATATTTTAACGGCAATGGGCGTCTTTGAAGCACTAGAAAATGCAGGAATTAAAGACGGTGATTCTATAAAAATCGGTCACCTAGAATTTGATTACTACAAGTAGGTGTATATGTTTCAACGAAATATTGAAGCAATTAAAAAAAACAATTCTGAATTAGCTTTCAAGCTTCAAAAAATTGATTTAGCGCAAATTTCACATAAATTTGCCGTTGAAAAAGCTCACTCCGGCGATTTAATTATTTTATATAAGGAAAAACCGTTAGATGATATCAATTCGCCTCTTGCTGCTGCTAAACAAATTTTTGACAACACAATAACTTCTACTTTGAAAAACAATGATATTGTAATAGTTTTTGGCTTTGGTTTAGGGTACTTGTTTAAACGAGCTATCGTGAGCACAGAAGCAAAAATTTTGCTTTACGAACCGAATATAGAAATAATCAGATATGTGCTAGAATACGTCGATTTTTCAAATGAATTAAGTCAAAATAGAATTTTTATAACAAATTCACTTAATTACTGCACCGCTTTAATCCAAAACAAATTTATTGCAAAAGACAAAATTGAAATTTTATTTAACAAACAATACGCAATAATTGAAAAGGAAAAGTTAACAGAATTAACTTCTTCAATTTTGAAATCCTGCGAAATGAAGCTCACTGATATTAACACTATCGGAAAGTTTGCAAAGCTTTGGGTGGAGAATATCATTAAAAATCTAAAAAAAACAAATAAAATATATCCGATAAACGTACTTAAAAACAGCGCAAATGGGAAATTAGCTGTAATCGCTGCAGCCGGACCTTCGCTGCAAAATTGCATAAAAGACATTAAAGCAAATCGTAATAAGCTCACTATTTTTGCTGTAAATAAAGTTTTTGATTATTTAATCGCTCAAGGTATTACACCTGATTTTGCTGTATTTCTTGATGCAGCAAGAACTGAATTTACTATTGCTAGTGACAAAACAGCGTTTAATGATGTAAATATTATTTCTACTTTAAGGACAGATACGTTTCCGCTATCTTTACCATACAAAAATGCATTTATTGCGTTTTGCGATAATGATGTGTTTTCTGAAAAAATTAATCAATTTATTTCAAAAAAAATTGAACTTATAAAAGCCTCTAGCACAGCTGTAGGACTTGCTTATCACTGTGCAAAATTTATGGACTTTACCGAAATTGCGTTTTGCGGTTTAGATTTAGCCTTCAAAGATAAATGCGCATACGCCAATAATTACAACGTCAAAATCGAAAACAATAAAGTAATTTTGGAATACGCTGAACAAAAAGGGCATGTTTGTGTAAAATCATTTGACGGCAAAATTATTAGCAGCCGTGATGATTATAAAAATGCAATTCACCAATTTGAAGACTTTTTTTACAATGAACAAAAAGCTAAAATTTACAATACAACCGATTTTGGTGCATACATCAAAGGTATGGATTATAAACCGTTGAGTGAAATTCTAAAAAATAATAATTTGCCACATTTATATAATCAAAAAAATGTTATAAATTCAGATTTTACTGAACATTGGGCTGAGATTTCACAACAAATTATTGATGTTGCGAATAATCAATTTCAACAGCTAGATACAATCCGACTATCGATTGAAAACAATTTGAACACAACATCTTTAATCGCTCAATTTTCTATTAATAGTATAAAACCACAACTCGATATCATAAACTCTATTGCTAAAAATATATTTTTAGAACAATATCTTGAAATTGAATTATTGGATATAATCACCCAAGTTAAAAACAAGAAAATCAACACTGCTAAAATGTTTGACAGTTTTTTTGAAATAACATTAAAAGCTATACAAAAAATCAAATCACTAAATGAAAGTGACTAGACTTCAACCTCGCCTGTGAATGAGTATGTAGCAGTGCCTGTCATAAAAACATCATAGTCCGTATCATTTTTAGAGCCCGCCCATTCAATAGTTAGTGAGCCGCCAGGTAGATTTACTTTAACTTTTTTATCACAGAAACCGTTCAAAATAGCGGCTACTGCACTTGCGCATGCGCCAGTGCCACATGCCTGTGTAATCCCGCATCCTCGTTCCCAAACATCTACTTTTATCTCGTTTCTTGAGATGATTTTGACAAATTCTACATTTGTCTTTTCAGGGAATAATTTTGAACATTCTACTTCTGCACCATATTTGAGCGCTTTTTCGGCAGTATTGTCACCAGTAAAAATAATGCAATGAGGATTGCCCATGCTGATTGCGTTAATTTCAAAAATTTCGCCTGATTTAAGTTCAATTTGTCGATTTAAGTTATTATCTGCACAAAAAGGTATTTCTGATGGTGTCAAAATCGGCTTGGACATATTGACTCGGACGTTGTCCTTATCAATAATTTCAGGTTCTTTAATGCCTGCAACAGTTTTAACCGTAAATTTTTTCTTGTTTATCAAACCTTTATCGTAAATATATTTTGCGAAGCACCTAATACCGTTGCCACACATTTGAGGTATCGTTCCATCTGAATTATAAAATATCCAACCTGCATCGGCTTCTTTCACATCATTATTTATTATCATCAGTCCGTCTGCACCGACAGATAAATAGCGGTTGCAAAGTTTAATTGCTAATTCATTTATAGGCATTGATGTCTTTTCAAATTCTTCATAATCCAAAATAACGAAATCGTTTCCAAGACCATTCATTTTCGTAAATTTTAAAGTTGTCATAATTCCTCTCTTAGTGTAATTTTGTTAATATTTCAGGTTCGCTGTCTGTTATCGCAATAGTATGTTCAAAATGCGCAGATGGAGTACTATCGTTCGTAACGACTGTCCAGCCATCAGAAAGAGTGTGCACATCGTCACCTCCGAGGTTTATCATCGGTTCAATCGCAATAGTCATTCCTGATTTCAGCAATACATTGTTATTTGTGCGGTAATTGTAAATAAATGGTTCTTCATGCATAGAACGCCCGACCCCATGTCCACCATATTGTCGAACAATTCCGTAATTTTCTGCATTTGCAACATCTTCAATAGCTGCGCCAACATCTTCTAAGACATTCCCGTTTTTAGCTTGTCCAATACCTGCATATAAAGCTTTTTCGGTAGTTTCCATCAATTTTTTGAGCTCATCAGAAATTTCGCCAACCGCATAACTCCATGCAGAATCACCTACAAGACCTCGAAATGTGGCCCCTACATCTATCGCAATGATATCGCCTTCTTTCAAAACGACTTTGTCTGATGGAAATCCGTGAACTACTTGCTCATTCACTGATGCACAAATAGTAGCAGGAAACCCTCTGTAGCCCAAAAAAGTAGGCACACACTTGTTCTTTTTTATAATACTGTTTGCCAATTCGTCTAAATGTTGTGTAGTTACACCGGGCTGTACAGCCTCTTTCATAGCCTGATGCACAAGCGCTACGACATGACCTGCTTCTCTCATTAATTTTAATTCTTCTCTCGATTTTTTAGTTATTGTCATTTTTCATTATTCTCACTATATCCTGATATATTTCGTGTACTGTTCTAGACGCATCAATTTTCACTAAAGCATTTTGCTTTTTGTAATAATTAATCAATGGCGCCGTTTCCTCGTTATAAGTTTCAAAACGGGCTTTTGCGACCTCTTTTGTATCATCTTTTCTTTGCGTAAGTTCTACATCGCATTTTTCACATTTATTGCCCTTTGATGATGGATTTAATTTCATGTTGTATATTGCGCCACACTTAGGACATGAGTACCTGTGAATAATTCTTTCTAACAAATTGTCCATAGGTATATCAAAATATATAACTTTAAATTGTATTTGTGGCAAATATTTTTGTCTTATTTCTTCCAATTTTTTAGCTTGCTCAATGCTCCGAGGGTATCCATCAAGTATAAAGCCTTTTGCGCAATCTTGTTGTGTAATTCTGTCTTTTATTATCTCGGCGACTATTTTTGCTGGAACTAAATGTCCTTTATCGATGTAATCTTTCGCAATCAAACCGCTTTTAGTTTTATTAGCTATATTTTCACGAAGTAAAGAGCCTGTATCAACATGTACAAGCCCTTTTGTTTCTGAAATTAATTTTGTTTGCGTTCCCTTACCGCTTGCCGGTGGACCGACAAAAATGTATCTTGTTTCTGCCATTGTTTGCACCTCTTTTTAAGTAAGTGTCTCATTAAAATAGATATTAGTGGTCTTCTTTTAAGAAACTTTCATAATTTCTTGCTAGCAAGTGTGTTTTAACTTGATTAATTAAGTCAAGCGCAACACCTACCATGATAATCAATGAAGTAGCACCAATACCCTGCAATACCGTAATTTTAGTAATATAAGTAGCCAAAGACGGTATTAAAGCTATACAGCCTAAAGCCATTGCACCAATAAATGTAGTTCTGCTTAAAATTACATCTAAAGCTTCCGCTGTAGGTTTACCGGGCTTTATACCAGGAATAGATGAACCGTATTTTTTAAGATTATTAGCAATTTCTTTTGGCTGCATATTTGGAATAATAGATGCATAAAAGAACGTTAAACCAACTATTAACAAGAAATAAAGTACATAGTGAGTCAACCCGCTCGGAT
>CAZTVM010000037.1:0-16120 GCA_964617065.1 uncultured Muribaculaceae bacterium | reverse complement strand
TTTCATTTCCACCGCCTGGGTTTTCATTTCCGCCACCTGGGTTTTCATTTCCGCCACCAGGGTTTTCATTTCCGCCACCTGGGTTTTCATTTCCACCGCCTGGGTTTTCATTTCCGCCACCAGGGTTTTCATTTCCACCGCCTGGGTTTTCATTTCCGCCGTTACCATGGTGTCCATTATTGCCGCCATTGGCATTACCATTGCCGTTGTTACCTGGACCGTCACCATTGTGGTCGTTATTTATATGACTATTGCCATTGTTTCCATTTCCAGAGCCACCATTGTTGTCTACGCTACCAGAATTGTGACCATTGTGACCGTTGTTGCCGTTGTTGCCGTTGTTGCCGCCATTGGCATTACCATTGCCGTTGTTACCTGGGCCGTCACCATTGTGGTCGTTATTTATATGACTATTGCCATTGTTTCCATTTCCAGAGCCACCATTGTTGTCTACGCTACCAGAATTGTGACCATTGTGACCGTTATTGCCATGATGTCCACCGTGACCACCTTGAGAATCATCATTTCCCCAACGTTTGTATACTTTGTAAGTTCCATCACCGCCTATATCTGTGATAGTGTATATTCTATCATCCGCATCGGTAACTTCTTCTCCAGGGGTGTAGCCATCACCAATATTTAAAGTTATGTTTCCATAATTTGCTTTACAGTCGATGATACCTTCAAAAGTTCCATATTTAGAATCGGTTACATCTAAGTCCTTCACTGTTATTTGAATTGAATTTTGAGCTATCAAATTATTAGCACGAATAGCATTTGTAACTCCATCTGTAATTGAGAACAAATTAAGACGGTTAGAATTAAATACGTCGAGTCCTCTTGTGTTTGCTATATTCAAATCAACATCGCCTGCTGTACGGACTTGCACAGCTTGAGCGTTAGCATTAATTGCGTTCAAAGGATTTGCATTAATTTTCCCGCTAAAGCCTGTAGCTGTCCAGTAATCACTGACTGTACGATCTATATAACTTAATTTTAATTCATTCAGCCCATCTTTATTGAAATATTCAAAATCACCTAGATACAATGCGTTGGTTGTGCTTTGAGAATTCATCGCCTCAAGGACATTTGCAATAACCTCAGAATTAATAGCGGTTCCTGTTGTATTTGTAATAAATACATTTCTATTAAATCTGTTGTTACCGCTCATATTAAGTACGGTATTATTCAAGGCTAAATCGTGACCTACGTAAGAATCAGTCATATTAATAATACTATCTTTGGCGAGAATATTATTGTTCATACTAATTTTATTCAATGTAATTTCTGAATTTAACATGTTTATACCGTTTCCGATAGCATCAATTCCATAATGACCATAAACACCGTCAGAACCATATAAACCATCTGCTAAAACTAATTTTACATTTTCTAAATTAATTGTATTAACAGAACCGACAACAACAGGATTTGTAACAACCGTATCAATTAAAGTAAAATTGTATGTTCCGTTCAAATCAACATTACCTAACAATGAATTTGTAAAAGTATGGTTATCATTTCCACCGATATCTCCACCGGTACCACCTTTTTTGATTGTTTTTGTAGTTAAATTATTTACTACGTAATTATCAACTACACTTGATACATCTGTAGAATTAAAAGTATTAATACTATTTGCTAATTTACCAGAGCCAGTAGCTTTTAAAGCAGCTTGTTGGAGATTTAAAGTTCCAGAAATATTTGTATTTTCTAATGTTAAGGTTTGGTTTTCCATATTTATATTTTTCATAGAAGAATTTTTAAGTTTAGTAGTTACTTGGTCACTTGTACCAGCAACACCTGTGCCAATTTCAAAAAGACCGTTTGAAATCAAATTATTAGCTGTAAAAGTACCATTCGATAAATTGGCGTTCAATATATTTGCATTATCTACTGCTAAGCAAGCTGTTTGCAAAGTTAAATTAATAACTTCAGACAAATTAGATAGTTGCAGCCCATATTGAGTTTTGTACTTACTGATATTTAGGTTGTCAATTCTGCCAACTCCTGCTAAATCAAACGGATTAGTCGTATCTGTTGCGAGTTTATTTCTTACACCGTTAAATGTAAAATCTATAACACTTGATATAGTGCCGAATTCACCGACTCTACCACCATTTAAAGTAATTTCTTTAGTGTTGCCTGCGGCAATTGAATTAATAACAGAGCTATTTGCGATAATTCTATTATTCTCGTGCATTGCTATTTTATCGACATTTGAAGAATTGAACGTAACGATTGTATCATTACCGTCAACGTTAGAAATGTCATATTTCGTTGCATCAAAGCTTCCTTTTTTTGCATAAAAATTACCTATAGTTGAGTTTTTACCCGTTGAGGTTGCAGTTCCTATAACATCTAACAAATTCATTGAACTGACATCAGTGTTTGACATTGTTAATTTACCATTTGCCATATTTAAAGCATTTATATTTGAATTTGTTAGTTCCAAACCTAAAGAATAATAGGGAGAAGATGTTTCCTTCATACCTACATTCATAGTTCCTGTAACTTTTAAATTGTCACCCTTAATTAAATTTCCTTCAGGGAATACATTGTTCCATTCTTTTGATTTCCCTATAGCTGTAAAATCACCGACAGTAGTATTTTTTATCGTTAAATTAGAATAATTAGAAGTTAAATCAGTAACATTTTTAATAGATAAATCAGTTACTTCAGACCAGTCTGAAACAAACTTTGCAACTGTGCCCTTTGATGTCATTCCCTCTACAATCGATGTATTTAAACTTAATTTTTCAACATTGTCAAATGTCATATTTGAAACTGCAGCATCAACCAAAGCGATATCATTAGAAATAAATTTTACAGTACCATTTGGTGCTTTTACTGCAGAATTTGCTATATTAATTTTACCGTTTATACTGGACAATACAAAATTTTCTGTCGCATTTAGGGTTGAATTTTTTACATTGAGATTACCTTTGTTAGAACTGTTTATAGTGAATTTACCATTCTTTGTTGTAACAGTGGCATTTTCAAACGTTATGACATCGTTATTATTAAAAGCGCCATTTGCATTAATGATGAAATCTTTACCCACAGTGACAACACCTGCAACTCTTACTACATTTCGAGTTGAGCTCGTTCCGTTTGATGTAGTTAATTTTAAATAATCAGTTGTAATTCCTGAAATTTCTACTCCATCAATTGTCACAGGAGCTTTTACGGTAATAGCACTATTACTATTTTTGGAATCACCACCTAGATAAATAGCCCCATTTTTAGATGTTGAAGCTTCTATAGATCCTAATGAATTCAAAACATTTGCTATTGTAATTTTCCCTGATTCACTAGTCGCTTTTAAATTCCCGGCTTTATCAAATTTTATACCGTTAATATCAATCGAACCTACCGTTGTATTTAGGTCTAAGTCACCGTTTATAACATGCAATCCTGCAACTGTTATTGCGCCATTGCCACTTGTATTATCTGCTTTTAAGGTATTGACGCTCATGCTATTAACGTTTATAACAGAACCATTATAAAAAAGTACACCGGCTGGATTTGAAATAACAATATTGCTACTCGAAGCACCTGAGCCAAGAGCGTTAATTGCACCATAAATTTTAGAAGCGCCGCCTAGAGAGTTTACTTTATTCAATGCATTCGCATTTGAAGCATTGAACATAAAGTTTAATTTTTCATCAGCACCTATGTTCAATTTGTCCCATTTAATAATAGTATTGCCGCTGTTGTTTACATCAATTTGCATTCCTTTATCAATAGAGCTGTAATTTCCACCGTTGTCAATACCGTTAATGATAGCATTTGACAAACCTGCCGCTTGAACATTCATTTGTAACAAAAATGTCATGAGCAGAAATATGCCGCAAAGCTTTTTTAGTTTCGTATTCATATGTTCCCTTTCAATTATGTAGTAGTCATTCTCAACTGAAGTAACTTTCGAGTTACTTTTTATATAATTATTACGTTTACAGTGCGTCGCATTATCAAGTTAATTATGATTTTATTCAAAAAATAATGCTAAGCATATTTTAATAAACGTATTTGTCTATGTGTTATTGCTACACCTTTTAATGTTTCTTACATTTTTTTACAATGTTACAAAATATTAAAGTGTATCGGTGCTATGGAATTTATGGAATATTAGCCTGTCCAAGCTGGAAGATATCGAAAAATGAATTCTTACACTTCCGTTAGTATAATCGCTTGAACCTATTGGAATTCCTGCTGCTACATTCACTGATATTCCATTTTTTGTGAAAACACTCACACCGCAACCTACACTTTGAAAGAAATTTTTAGTGTAATTGTATGCGTGAGCATGTTCTTTTATGTACCCAAAATCGTAAAAAGTAACAAATTTAACACGATTTGCCACATCTTTATACTTTTCAGGTAAAACTTTTTTTAATCCGGGAATCGGTGTCCGCAATTCAATTGAACCGTTACAACCGTAATCTCCTATTAATGCTCCGGTTTCATAACCTCTAACGCTGTTGTAACCGCCTAATTGCATTTGCTCTATCGGATATAATACATTTGGCGAATATTGCCCACCTACCCTTAAAACTAAATAAGAATCTTTAATAGGTACTTTTTGTAAACGAACCAAATTCACGGCTGCTTTTACAAAATTTGTATCAGGTCGAGGTCCTGTCCAGGCTGTGCCTAAAGAACTTGTTAATCCAAAATCACCATTCAATATAGCAAGTGATCGACCGTATTTGTCGTCGTGTTCGCCATATATCGTTGCACGTAAAACACTCAATGAATAATCAGATAATTTTTCACCGAGAGCATTTGAATTTGACGTTGTGTTAGAAAAATCGACACCTAAACTGGCTTCAATTGTTGTGTCAGAAGACTTTTTTATCGGCTGCGTAACTTTTATTAAATAATTTTCTGAAGCACCCCTAATTGAATAAGATGATAACTCCTTACCAATGCGCACATTCGTATAGCCATAATCAAAAGAAAGTCTGGTTCCGTAAGGTGAAATAGGAACTGAATAACCTGCCATAGCGCCGGTAGTTCTTGATGCAAGAATAACACCACCGTAAGCTTTATCGCCAAATCCTGTAACATTTTCATCAGTTAACAACATACTGAGTCTGTTTTCACCAACAAAATTTCGTCCATGATTATCAACACCAACATTAAATGTTAATGGAACTCTGTCCTTTACTGTCAAATGAACTATAGAATCTTCAATATTATTTTCTTTTGTAACTTCAAAGTTCCCTTTGACGTATACCTCATCTTCTAAATTTTTTATTGCTGCATCCATATCTGCTATATTAAAAATTCTACCTTTTTTTAGATTACTTGGTGTAAAAACTGCATAACTATAAAATTTCTTTTTGCTCCATTTGTTTCCAGATACTTGTATATCAGTGACTTTGCTTTCAACAACTTTTATCGTTAAAACCCCATCAATTGAATCCTGAACAGGTAAATAAGCAAACGAAGTAATATAACCATCATAGTGATATTTACGAGTAATTACACTAGCCAACTTAACTACATCATCTATATAGATTTCTTGACCGATAATATTGCTCGCCAAGTCCGATAATTCTTTGTCAGAATATATAGTGTTTCCTTCAAAGTTTATCTTATTATGCTTGAATAAAGGATTAAATTCATTCTCTTTATCTTTAACTGGAGTTTTTTTAACTTTTTCGGGTTTTTCACCCTTTTTATTTTCATCAACCTGTATTTCACGCTGGATAAATTTGCGTTCAATTTTATCGTCTATGTATTGCTTTTCAATTTCACTCTGTATAGTCCCCGCCCCTGGGATAATAGCTTGTGCTCCCGGCTGCATCATACAAAGCATAATAAATGTAGTTAAAACAATTAATTTAAATTTTTTTCTCTATTCATTTTCTTTATTGTTATTGCTAGGTTTTTGTTATAAAACAAAATAAAAAATACTTGATTTTTTAAAACTAACATTTTCTCTAACATAAAAATACTAACATCAAACATTTTTTTTATCAAGAAATTTACTTTTTTTTGTAAAGTATTATAAAAAATTACATAATTTGCTATATCGGCGCTTTAATTATAAAATATTTAAATATAATAGGTAGTTTTTAGGTGAAATATGAAAGAAGAAAAAATTATAGTTACAATTTCCTGTTCTGACAAAATTGGTATAGTGGCAGAAATCACAGCAGTTTTAGCTAAATATAATGTAAACATTGAGGATATTCGTCAAACAATCATGCAAGGATGTTTCATGATGATATTATTAGGTGATGTAGCCAATTCTACGTACTCTTTTAAAGAAATTAAAGACGCACTTTTAGACACAGGCAAAAAGTATGACATGGAAATATGGATACAAAAAAAAGAAATTTTTGACAGAATGCACACTATTTAAAAGGATTAGCTATGACATTTTTTAACGCAAATTCAATACTAGAAACAATAAACATGATTAAGGTTCAGAACCTAGATATACGGACAGTCACGTTGGCATTGAGCTTACGAGACTGTATGCACGAAGACTATAAGGCTGTCGGAGATAAAATATACGAAAAAATTTATCGTTACGCAAAACATCTGCATGAATACGCTTCAGAAATTGAAGATGAATATTCAATTCCCATCGTAAACAAAAGAATTGCTGTTACCCCAATATCGCTTGTCGGTGAGTCATGTAAAAATTACAATTACGTCCATTTAGCAAAAATACTTGACCAGGTAGCAGACGACGTAAAGGTGGACTTTATCGGTGGATTTTCTGCGTTAGTTGAAAAAGGCTGCACAAAAGGCGACTTAGCCATGATTTCAAGCATTCCTGAGGCTCTTTCAGTCACAAATAAGGTTTGTTCCTCTGTTAATTTGGCTTCTTCTAAAGCAGGCATAAACATGCACGCAACTTTAAAAATGGGTGAAGTAATTAAAGAAGCCGCAAAACTAACTGCTGATAAGGACGGAATCGGTGCAGCAAAATTAGTATGTTTTTGTAATGTTCCCGGCGATAATCCCTTTATGGCAGGAGCGTTTCATGGAATTGGTGAACCTGAATGTGCTTTAAATGTTGGGGTTTCAGGTCCTGGTGTCGTCAGAGCAGCTGTTGAAAAGTTACCTAAAGATGCTGATTTAGGTGAATTAGCTAATATAATTAAAAAAACTGCTTTCAAAATTACTACGACAGGTGAACTAATCGGACGTCAATTAGCCGATAGATTAGCAATACCTTTTGGTGTTATTGACCTTTCTTTAGCCCCTACACCTGCAATAGGCGATAGTGTCGCAGGAATTTTTCAAGCTATGGGTCTAGAACATGTTGGTGCACATGGCACAACTGCCGCACTCGCAATGTTAAATGATGCTGTTAAAAAAGGTGGCATCATGGCGAGTTCTTACGTAGGCGGGCTTTCAGGTGCGTTTATTCCTGTTTCAGAGGACGCCGGAATGATTGAAGCTGCTTCTAAAGGATATTTAACGTTTGATAAACTCGAAGCTATGACTTCAGTGTGCTCAGTTGGTTTAGATATGATAGCAATTCCGGGAGATACACCTGTAGATACAATTTCAGGTATGATTGCAGATGAAATGGCAATCGGTATGATTAACAAAAAAACTACAGCTGTGAGAGTTATACCAGTACCAAATAAAAAAGTTGGTGATAGTGCATATTATGGTGGGTTGCTCGGTGAGGCACCTATCATGCCTGTCAATAACTTGTCATCTACGGGATTTGTACGCAGGGGTGGTCGTATTCCTGCCCCTATTCATAGTTTAAACAATTAATAGAGGTGTTTTATGATAAAACCATGGAATGAATATTTTATAGAAATTGCAAAAACAGTTGCGTTGCGTTCGAACTGTATAAGGGCACAGGTTGGAGCTATAATTGTCGGAGAAGACAACAAAATTAAGGCTACAGGCTACAATGGTACGCCCTCAAAAGTAATTTCTTGCGCAGAACTCGGTTATTGCTATAGAATAGCCAATAATATTCCCTCGGGAACACAATATGAAACTTGCAGAAGTATTCATGCAGAGCAAAATGCTATTATTCAAGCAGGGCAAGATCGCTGTCAAGGTGCGAGTATGTATATTTGGGGGCACAATTTTATTTGTATTCTTTGCAAGCGTTTCATTGTTCAATCAGGAATTAAAACTGTTTATCTACAAAAAGATGAAAATTCGCCGATTATTAAAATTGAAGTTGCTGATATAATAAATGAGTTGTCTATTCAATCTACAGCAGGAGTGGAAGTTTAAAAATTATTCTTTTATTATCAGTTTTAATATTATCTCCAAATTTTTCATGTGAATTTTTGTAAAAATTTTAATTTTTAAGACAATTCGATTTATTCAGCACCTTTTTAAAATTCGTAAATAAGAAAAACAAATTGAAAGGGGAAGGAATAAATATGATTAGCCAGTCACAATTAAATGTTAATAAGTCATCATCACCTAGTTTTGGCGCAGTTGTTACATATCCTAGACAATATCATGTTCGCAGGGACGGACTAAAATACAATATAGTAAACGACCTTGTTGATTGGTTAACAAGTCGTAACAGAGAAGGTATAGATTATGTCAGAGAACTGGAAAAAAAGGTTATGATGTATTAATCAGCCATGAAACTTGTGGAATAGATGTTGAAATCGCTCAAAAATGTGGAGATTCCTATTATAAAGTTTTAGATAAAAATGGACAACCTACAAAAATAAGTATTCCGGCTTTAGCAGGTAGTGCTGCTAGACAATTAATAGCAAAGGCTAAAAAAATCTTATCAGGAAAATCTAGCAAGGGTGGACGAATAGGACATACTGACCCGAAGCAACAAATGTCCACGCTGAGAGAAGAATTCATGGCAGAATCCACCAGAAAATATGAAGAAGCGATGGCTAGAATAGAAAAAGAAAAAGTAGACCCATAAAAACAAAACCTAAAGTTTAATGACACAAAAAAGCTAACTTAATTGAGATAGTTAGCTTTTTTATGATATATTTTGTTATTAGCAAGTTGCTTTAGTGTCGTTTAGACATTCTATCAATGTGCTCACAACTGTTTTTTGTTCGTCTTCTGTTAATTCTGGGAACATAGGTAAAGACATAACTAATTTAGTATTTGCTTCCGTATTAGGGAGTAATCCTTCGTGCAAATTCAAGTAGCTATGAACTTTTTGTAAGTGTAAAGGAACAGGATAATAAATCATAGCACCTATACCTTTTTCTTGGAGCATTTTATGCAAATTGTCACGATTAGGAACTTTGATTGTATACTGGTGATAAACACAATAAGTATTGTCTAATTCATTAGGTGTAATGACATCAGCACAATTTTCGAACAATTTGTTGTAACGATAAGCATTAGCACGACGTTTTTTATTCCATTCGTCAATATATTTCATTTTAATCAACAAGACTGCAGCTTGAATTTCGTCTAAACGGCTGTTTACACCTATTTCGTCATGGTAGTATCTTACAGCGCCACCATGGTTTCTGAGTGCAACAATTCTGTCTTTCAAATATTGGCTGTTTGTAGTTATTAAGCCGCCATCACCCATTGCGCCGAGGTTTTTTGTAGGGAAAAAACTGTAACAACCGATATCACCAAATGAACCGACTTTTTGTCCTTTATATTCAGCACCGATAGCTTGACAACAATCTTCTATAACGTATAAATTATGACGTTTCGCTACGTCCATAATAACGTCCATATTACATGGCTGTCCATATAAATGAACAGGAATAATTGCTTTTGTTTTCGGTGTAATTTTGCTTTCAATCGCTTCTGCATCAATATTGAAAGTATTTTTATCAATGTCAACAAAAACAGGCTTTGCGTTCACTATTCCAATGGCTTCTGTAGTTGCAACAAAAGTAAACGCAACAGTAATAACTTCATCACCTGCACCAATATCTAGTGCACGTAATGCTAAATGCAATGCGTCGGTGCCGGAATTAAGAGCAATAGCATGTTTTGTACCAACGTAGCTTGCCATTTTTTCTTCTAATTCTTTGTTATTTTTTCCTAATATATAAGAACCTGAACGCAATACTTCTAAAACTTTGTTTTCAACTTCTTTTCCGATTTGTTCATATTGGCGTTTTAAATCTAAAATTGGTATCATACTTTTTCTCCTTCTCTTAATAACCTAAAACTAGTGTAACATAAGATTTTACCCTCTTAATAAATTCTTTATGTCTGAAAATACGTTTTAGTTTTATGTATGATATAATAAATTTGATTATGGACATGGAGGGAATACTTATGCCGACAACAAAAGAGATGGAGCGACTTATGGACGTAGATAACAAAAAAAATTTTTCATCACCTTATCACTATATAAAAAGTGTTTGTGAAGCACACGGACAACTGAATGCACTTGACGATAATTATACAAATATAAAAATGACATTCAAAGAATTTGGGCAAGCCGTAAACAATTTTGCTATAGGACTACAAACTTTAGAAATCACAAAAGGCGACAAAGTAGCTGTGTTTTCTGAAAATCATGCAAGATGGATGATAATTGACCAAGCAATAATGGCAGTTGGCGCAGTCAGCGCAGTCAGAGGTTCAAATGCGCCAGTGGGCGAATTAAATTACATATTAACCCACTCTGATGCAGTCGGTGTAATTGTTCGTGACGGAATTTTATTTAAAAAATTATTACCGAGTTTAAATGATTTGAATTTAAAATTTGTAATAATAATGCTGCCTGAAGAAAATGAAAATTACGAAAATTCTAACATACCTGTGTATACGTACAATCAAATCATAGAAAAAGGTCAAAATGCGGACTTCACGCCTGTCGAAATAACAGAGAATGATGACGCTACGCTGATTTATACTTCAGGAACGACTAATCAGCCTAAAGGCGTTCTGTTGACTCATGGAAATATAAAAAGCCAAGTAGAAAACTTACATCCGCCTTTACAAGCTCAAACAGGGAAAACACTTTTATCTGTTTTACCGATTTGGCACGCTTATGAAAGGACATGTGAATATTACTACTTTTCAAGAGGATGTAAATTAGCGTACACGAACATAAAGTCTATAAAATCAGATATGCAAAAATACAAAGCTGACTACATTGTAGCAGTACCAAGAATTTGGGAATCTATTTACAAAAATTTGATGAATAGCATATCTAACAAATCTAAAATCTTAAGTAAAATTCTTAATTTTGCATTAAAAATAAGTTATTTACACAAAAAATCGCTACGCTACTTGAATAGAGCTGATATATACACAAAAAATTATAATATTATAGGCGATACATACAAATTGATTATGTATTATTTAACAATGCCATTCCACAAATTATTCAAAAAAATATTTTACGAAAAACTAAAAGCACAACTCGGACTAACTTTTAAATACGTTATTTCAGGTGGTGGCGCTTTGTCGTCAACGTATGAAGATTTTTTTGAAGCACTTGAACTTACATTGATAGTAGGTTATGGATTAACAGAAACAGCGCCTGTTCTCGCTCTAAGGTGGATATTGCAACCAAATTATATATATTCGACAGGAACTATGTTGCCAAAAACAGAAGTTAAAATAATTAATCCGACGACAAATGAAATATTAAAACCTTACGAAAAAGGACTGGTAATGGTGAAAGGTCCTCAAGTTATGAAAGAGTATTATAAGAATGAAGAAGCAACTAAAGCAGTAATCACTGAGGATAAATGGTTTAATACCGGCGATTTAGGATATTTAACGGACAAACATGTACTTGTATTATCAGGTAGAATGAAAGAAACCATTGTACTGTCTAACGGCGAAAATGTGGAACCTATAGGTATAGAAGATGCTTGTTATGAAAGCATTTTTATTAATCAAATAATGATAGTCGGACAAGACAGAACCGTAATAGGCGCATTAATTGTCCCTTCTAGTGCTGCATACCAAAAATTTGCAAAAAATGATAAAATTAATGACGTAGACAAAGACAGAATTATTAAATCTGAAGAATTTAAAGACTTTATGAAACGTGAAATAACGGCAAAAGTTAAAAGCAAGCCTCATATTAGGTCTTTTGAAAGGATTACTAAATTTGCCTTTATTCGTGAAGAATTTTCTACTGCCAACGGCTTATTAACTCAAACATCTAAAATAAAACGTAATAACGTTGCGGAAAAATACGCAGATTTAATTGAAAAAATGTATAAATAAAAGTTAGAATAAGAGAAAGAATAATACATGATTATAGATAAAGTTGACGCACCTAAAGATATAAAAAAATTAACAATTAACGAATTAAACCAACTTGCTAAGGAAATGCAAGAGCTGATTATAAAAAAAGTGAACATTACAGGCGGGCATTTAGGTCCAAATCTGGGAATAATTGAAGCCACTATTGCGTTGCATTATGTTTTTAATTCACCTCTGGATAAAATTGTATTCGACGTATCGCATCAATGTTATCCACATAAAATTATTACTGGGCGAAAAATAGGTTTTTTAGACCCTGAAAAATATATGCAGTTCACGGGGTATACAGCACCTGAAGAAAGCGAACATGATATTTTCAAAGTCGGTCACACCTCTACATCTGTCAGTCTAGCTACAGGATTAGCCAAAGCAAGAGATTTGAAGAAAGAAACAGGTAATGTAATCGCTTTAATCGGTGACGGCTCTTTAAGTGGAGGAGAAGCCTATGAAGGACTTAATAATGCTGCGGTTTTACAAAGTAACATGATTATAATTGTTAATGACAATAATATGTCAATTGCCGAAAATCAAGGTGGATTATATGAAAATTTGAAATTACTCAGAAAAACTAAAGGGCTCGCAGATTGTAATTTCTTCAAATCATTGGGCTTTAATTATTCTTACGTAGATGAAGGCAATAATATTGAAAAATTGATAGAAGGATTTAGTAAAATTAAAGATACAAATTGTCCTACAGTTATACATATTAATACAGAAAAAGGGCACGGATTGCCTGTAGCCATTCAAAACGAAGAAGATTTTCACTGGATAATGCCGGGTGCTTTAGATAAGAAGCAAAACACTGCTGAGACTTTTGTTGAAAATTACAACACAATTACAACTGATTTTATCTTAAAAAAAGCTCAAGAAAATCCTGCTATAATTGCTATTAATCCGGCAACGCCTGCAGCTGTCGGATTTAGCCGTGAGTTTAGAGAAAAAATGGGAACACAATACACCGATGTCGGTATAGCAGAAGAACATGCAATAGCTTATGCCTCAGCACTAGCTCTAGGCGGAGCAAAACCGATATTAGCAGTTTTAAGTTCGTTTATTCAAAGAACTTATGACCAACTTTCACAAGATTTGTGTTTAAATCACTCTGCAGTAACTATACTGGTTCACTGGGGCGGGCTTTCATGTTCTGATGCCACTCATCTTGGCTCATTTGATATACCTTTAATAAGTAACATACCAAATATGGTTTATCTTGCACCCACATGCAAAGAAGAATATTTAAAAATGCTTGAGTGGTCTACGACTCAGAATAACTATCCTGTCGCTATACGACTGCCATTTTGTGAATATATTTCTACAGGCATTGACGACGATACAGATTACTCAAAATTAAACAAATTTAAAGTTGTTGAAAAAGGCTCTAAAGTGGCAATTGTAGGGCTAGGTAGCTTTTTTGAATTAGCTAAAAACGTAAAAAAAGAACTCAAAAACAAATTAAATATTGATGCAACTTTAATTAATCCACTGTTTATCACAGGAATTGACGAAGAATTATTAAATTCTCTCAAATATAATCATAAATTAGTTATTACACTGGAAGACGGTATGCTGGACGGTGGATTTGGTGAAAAAATTGCAAGATTTTATGGCAATTCAGATATGAAAGTGCTAAACTTTGGCGGTAAAAAAGAATTTACCGACAGAATGCCTACAGATGAATTGTACGAACGGTATCATTTGACAAAAGAACTAATAGTTGATGATATTGAAAAAAGTTTATGTGCAAGTTTTACCAGCAACCGCCAATAGACCCTTCTGCACAAACTCGTCCATCAGTCCAAATTGTATATTCAAGTTCTGTATTTTTAAAAATAGCACCCTTGATATCAGCACCTTTCAAGTTAGATTCTTCCAAATCTGCATAAGAAAAGTTCACATTTGATAAATTTGCATTTATAAAGCTGCATTCTTCGACTTCAGCATGCGAAAAATCAGCGTTGGATAAATCTGCACCATTAAAATTACAATCTTCAAGTTCAGCACCGACAAAAATTGCACCCTTTAAATCTTGTCCTGAAAAATTAGCAGCTTGCATTTCTTGACCGGTAAAATCCTTCACAACACTCTTAGCAAACACAGTCACAGAAAACATTACCAAGAGGGATAGTGCAAAAACAGACACTTTTTTCATTATAAATCTCCTTGGTCCTTACGTTTAAACATTTTAGCATAAACATCTTTGTAATCACCCAAATATTTAGAAATTGATACAATAAAACCGACATGTTTGTTATCCTGCATAGGTATACTGACCGCAGTTGTGATTGACAAATCAGGAACAGGTCTGTACTTAAAACCGACATTCAAGGCACCGAAAGAGTCTGTTCTACTCATATAATCCATCACCAAACGAAATTTATTTGGTATTATAACTTGGTCAATGCCCGCCAAGAATCCGAAAGAATTCGGCGCACAATTTTTGCCGCCGAAATACACACCTGATGTCAAAGATGTTTTAGTTTTTTTAATTTTGTAAGTACCATGTGCAAACATGAAAGAATCAGGGTCTTGTCCTGTAGTTAAGTAAGGCGTAACACGTCCTCCGACAGTTAATCTCGTTGCTTCCCCAAAATAAAATACTTTTTTCGCTGCTATATCAAGTCTTACTGCTGTGTCTATATTTTCTTTCAACGTAGTAGCTGCGCCTATTGAAACTTCTGTTCCCCACCCTGTACCGACAGTGATAGTCGGTGTCAATTGGTAAGATTGATTATCATCAAATGGGTTAAGTCTGTTTGACTCTTTTAAAATTATATTCCCTTTAGGTAAAACATCAGAAGATGGCACTGAAATAATAGTTTGTTGCGCATTTGCAACTGCTACAGTGCTCAAAAGATATATTAATAAAATAGTTAATCTTTTCCTCATTTGACAATAATAATTGAAAAAAAATTTTTTGAAAATACGTTTTTATACTTATTTAATTATTTTTTATCAAAAAGTCTATGCACAATATTCATATTATTTTCTTTTTTTTGAACAGAAGTAAAAACTTCGTCAAAAGACCTGTATGGTATTAATTTGTAGCCACAGTCTTCAGCTAAAACTCCACCCATCATAAAAATTTCTTCTTGGGGATATCTACGACAAATAGTAGGTCGCATGTCATGAATTTTACATAAATGTGTTTTTTTATCTCGATTTGTGCACTCGAATATTAAGCCTATTTCATCTTTACCTATAACTTCCAAATATGTATAAAAAGTATGCAATAACTGCAATTTTTTAAATTCTTCTTCTGTTTGTATAACATTTTTTACATGTCTGACATAAATATGTGTGCAACATTGTCCACAACAACGACATGAGCCGACCCTTTCATATTTTTTTTTCAATATATACATATTAAAAAATTTTTTAATTTTCTTCAACATTATCTGCGTTCATTACCTGTTTTGCAATCATTTCTTGCGCCTGAGTTTTTTTTCTTCTTGCTGTATCATATTCTCGCCCATTTTCCGTCGCTATAATTATAACCCTGTTGCACAAGTTTATGACTTCGTTCCAATCTTCATTGCCTTTCGCTGTTTCAATACGTCTCATAAGCTTCGGAATAAGTTTCAATTCAGGTTCTAAGTAGGTTTTTAACCGACCGATAATTCTCGAAATTTCTTCGTTTGGTTTGTTCGTAAGAAAAATATAATTTTCATATTCTTCGACCGCTTTTTGGTATAAACATTCACCTTCAAATTTCTGTGCGTTTTCTAAATGATACTGCACTGCTTCTTGAGAGTAGTTAACTTTTGGCATAATTAGCTTTATCTGTTTTAAAATAAAACTATATCTATCACTTTTGTTATCGATATAATTTAAAATCCTTTTGTAAAAACATAAAGCGTAATTGTATTCTTCAAGCTGAGTCAGTGCAATTGCAATATTTAACAAGTCCATATTGTGTACAGGGTCAAATCGGTAC
>CAZTVM010000036.1:0-16456 GCA_964617065.1 uncultured Muribaculaceae bacterium | reverse complement strand
GAACCCGATGTCAAAAACAGATGTAGATACGAAAAAATATACTGCTTTACGTCAACCGGTTTCTGCGGTTACAACCCTTGCCGGTCAATTTTTGATTACGAAAAAAATAAATGATTTCATGAAAAAGAAATTATCCTATAAGGGCGAAATGGGTGTTTTGTATAGTCAATCACTTGTTCCTTCTGCAAATAGTTCAAGTTTAACGCCGAAATCTAAAGCAAAAATGACAGAAGAATATAAAAAAACGCTGGAAGGTATGTATAAAAATGGAACACTTAGTTGGCAAGTTGGTGGTAAACCTTATAACATGCCATTTAAAGATTTTAAGGGCTTATTATCCAGCGCAAATAAGGATTTATTAAAGTTAGCGTTAGAAGAAGAAAAATTTTATCAAACTACAAAAGTATCAGAATTAACACGAAAAGTCTCTTTTTATATTGAAAATAAAGATGTTTTACCTAAGGTTTTTGACGACATAAATATGCACTTAGATTCATTCCCTACTCCAAAGCAATCTAGAACTTTTGTCAAAAAATACCTTAAAGAATTGACAAAAACCAATCCCAGCTTGGCTAAAAATCCAAATTTTATAGATTTTATGGACGAAGCTTTTACACCTGTTGGTATAGCCGAAAAAAAACAATATTTAGGAAGACTAACAAAGAGATTTAAAGAGGCACAATCAATTTCAAAGGATTGCCCTCGAGAGCAGTTGTACGATACAATAAAAAAATATGTTTTTGAAGGTGGGGAAGTAAATGGAGAACATAGAAACGGTGTAAAACAAAAATTGGTAGCAATCAGTGAAAGAATTAGTAAACTAACTGGTGTGCAAAATATAATCGATAGTATGACACCTGAAAATGCAGCAAAAAAAGTTCAGGAAATCGCAAAGAAAACTGAAAATATGGAACGTAATGTTTTGATGAAAACTATAGAAAAACAACGAGCTCATATTTCCAACCGTTATGATGGTTTAGCTTTTGTAGCAGGTATAGGTATAAATCTATTAGTATTAATTGTTACTTGCACGGCATTAAACTGGTTGTATCCACGATTTGTTGAAAAATTCTTCCCGAATTTAGTAAAAAAACCAATGCCTAAAAAGCTTAATGAATTTGGAAAGGCGGTGAAAGCATGAGTGTATCAAAAATAACTACGTCAGCTTCAGCTCTTACCAGTACCACTTTTTTGGGGAAAACAGTGGAAAGAATTGGCAACACCAAAATAATTCGTTCTTTAGCTGATAAAGCTAAAAATGACAGCGTTAAATTTGCTTGTGATTGTACGTTGATATCTATTGTTTCAAAAGATGCTATAGGTTGCGTCATGTACGTTTGGCAAAGTTTAAATAACAAACGTATCCCCGAAGACAAAAGAAAATTCGTAGCTTCTGTAGATTTGGCGAATGGCGCTATTATGATAGGTTTTCAACTTTTAGCCTATAAAACTCTTGATACTCCAAATTTTCAAGATAAATTATTTAATCGGACATTAGGCAAATACTTCGACCACAACAATCAAAAAGCGCACAGACATGTCTTAGAAAATGTTGAGAAATCGATGGGTAAAGACGGACTAAATACCGGACGGCTAATTATGAATGATAGTTTTCTAGAAGCCCAAAAAACTAGTAAAGGTGCACTGAAAAAATTAATACCTCTTATTGCAGCAGCAATTATTGCTAAACGTGTATTTGCACCTTTCTTCTCTGTTCCACTGGCTGATTATTTGAGAAAGTACATATTTAACGATGATCCAAACGCTAAAAAGCCTACGTGTAAGGATGCTACAGACCCTAGTAAACTTTATGAAATAAAATTGTTTGGTAGTCAATATCGTCCTATGACTGAAGTTATAAGGGAATGGAAATCAAAGCAAAATACAAATAATCAACAAGTACAACAATCCAGTATTATGAATAAAGTTATTTAATAAAATTTAAGTTTGTCACTACTGGTGCGGTTTTGTTGCTTTTGATGTTAGTATTAATTTCAACTGTTCTATATGTTATTGGCATTTTTGTCAAAGAGTCTGTTGAATAGTGTCGAGTACCATTTACGTCCAAAAATTCCCCATTTGCGTGATAATGACCTGATAGAATTGCCACTACATTTTTGTGTTTAGATAAAACTGCTAAATATTTTTCTTTTTCCAAAATTGAATGAGTTTCATCTTCGACAGGCTCAATAACAGGAAAATGCTGGAAAATAACAACTTTTTTCTTTTTTGTTTCATTTTTGGCTAAAATATTATCCAGCCAATTAAGCGTTTTTTCACTAAAATAGCCATGTGAACTTTCTAGCATTGGCGAGGCTCCATCTAAAACCACACCTGTCAAATTTTTATTTATTTTAAACGAATAGTTGGTGTCTAAATCAGTAAAACGCTTATCGTATTCAGAAACAATTTCCATAAATTTATCTTTGGAAAGTCCTGAGACTTTGTGCACATCATGATTACCCAACGCAATGTAATACATTTTATTGAGTTTTGATAAATCTGACATGAATGCACGAAGTTCCTTTTCATCAGAGGATTCAATACAATCTCCTGTAAAAATAACAAAGTTAATGGAATTATCACGATTAATTTTTGATATAGTTCGCTGCAAGTGTCTAGCAGTGTTTGCATAATTATAGCTACGTGCTTCATCTGTATTCAAAGAATAATGCACATCAGTTACTTGTGCGAATTTCGCAATAGCCGCCTGAGCTGAATTCGTCAGTAATAACAAAAAAATCAACAAAATCAATTTAATTTTCATGAGTTAAATTTACCATGTCTAAAAATTTTGTGCAAGGCAAATTTGGGTTATAGTATTGCATGTGTTTAATTTCAAACGCATGCAATTTGTAATTTTAAAATAATTTTTTAGTGCTAAAATATTATCACGAAAGGTTGGTAAAATGAAAGCTGCAATCGTAAAATCAGACAGAATAGTTATAGAAGAAGTAGAAAAACCGACACTTAGTGATAAAAAAGGTGCTATTATTAAGGTTGTCGGCTGTGGTTTGTGCGGTTCTGATATCGTAAAATTGAAACACCATGTTAAAAACGGCACAGTTTTAGGGCATGAAATTGTAGGAGAAATTGTCGAAATAAATGCAACTGCACCTTTTTTAGCCGGCGACAAAATTGTGATGGGGCATCATGTCCCTTGCTATGACTGTATTTTTTGCAAATCCAACAATTATTCGATGTGTAGACATTTTAAAACAACAAATATTATGCCCGGCGGGTTTAGCGAATACATTTTTGCATCAGAAGAACACTTAAACAACACTGTTTTCAAGATACCACAAAATATGGACGAAATCACAGCATCATTTTTAGAGCCGCTTGGCTGCTGTGTAAGAGCTGTGAGTAGAGCGAACTTGCCTGAAAATTCGACTTCTTTAATTATCGGATTGGGCTCAATAGGACTTTTAATGGGACAAGCTGCAAAAGCCAAAAAACAAAGAGTTTTAGGCTGTGATTTACTCGAAAATAGAGTGGAATTTGCTGAAAAGTTAAATTT
Source organism: uncultured Muribaculaceae bacterium (assembly GCA_964617065.1). Classification (GTDB taxonomy): domain Bacteria; phylum Cyanobacteriota; class Vampirovibrionia; order Gastranaerophilales; family Gastranaerophilaceae; genus JAVBNU01. The sequence goes on along the minus strand of CAZTVM010000036.1, from coordinate 12,936 downwards.
TGATAAGGCATTTTTATCAGACAATATTGAAAACGTTATCGATGAAATCAAAAAATATACAAATGGTATTGGAGTCGATGCAGTTTACATGACGTCAGGTGCTTACCAAACAATACCTTTAGCGTTGAATACTGTACGAGATGGTGGAAAGATTATTGTTTTTTCTAGTGTATCAAGCTTAAACGGTTATTCAAACAACGATATTTATTATCGTGAATTGACTATTTTGGGTTCTTATTCACCTTCGCCGAAAGATTTGTCTGAGTCGCTGCAACTACTGAAATCTGGTGAAGTATCTGTCCAGAATTTCTCAAGGACTTACGGATTAAATGACATCGAAATTGCTATAGACCATACTGTTAGAAATAAGATTTTAAAGGCATATATAAAATTATGAAAATGAAAGCTATTCAATATTACGCACCAAATGACATTCGTTATTGTGAAGTGCCGATTAAAGAGCCGAGCGCAAATGAAGTTTTAATAAAAATTGAAGCGGCATTGACCTGTGGCACTGATATAAAAACCTATCGTAGGGGACATCCTGTGCTGATAAAAAAAGTACCATCAGGGTTTGGACATGAATTTTCTGGTGTTATTGCTAAAGTAGGTCGAAATGTTAAAAACTTTAATATAGGCGACAGGGTTGTAGCAGCTAATTCAGCACCGTGTGGAAAATGTTACTACTGTCAAAAAGGCAATTTCAATTTATGCGAGAATTTAGAACTTTTAAATGGGGCTTATGCCGAATACATCACTATACCTGAACGAATTGTTGAAAAAAACTTGTTAAAACTTAAAGACGCAACATTGTTTGAAAACGCGGCATTTGCTGAGCCTTTGGCAAATGTCGTCCATGGCATAGAAAAAACAAACATTCAGCCCGGTCAAACGGTCGGCGTGGTAGGGCTTGGACCTATTGGACTTATGTTTGTTAAGTTAGCAAAATTAAAAGGCGCAAAAGTTATTGCTGCAGGACGTAACCCAATAAAACTTGAATTAGCCAAAACCTTTGGAGATGCTGATGAAGTTATTGATTTAGTTAAGTATAAAAACCCTGAAAAAATATTTTTATCGCTTACCCCACAAGGAAAAGGACTCGATGTCGCAGTAGAGTGTGTAGGATTGCCTGAAATTTGGGAATCAATGTTTTCACTTGTTCGCCGTGGAGGGACTGTACACCTTTTTGGTGGCTGTAAGTCAGGCACTAAAGTGTGCCTTGACACAAATAGATTACACTACGACGAAATTAAAGTTTTGAGCGTTTTTCACCACATGCCGCAATATTTTAAAAAAGCGCTTGAACTGATTGAAAGTGGTGCTGTGGATGTATCTCAGCTTATAAGCGCACGTATGCCATTGTGCGAAACACAAAAAGCTATAGAAATGCACAACTCAGGCGGAATTATAAAAGTGCTTATTACACCTTAATTTTTGTAACAAAAAAAAAGGAATCTTTTGGCATCCTCATGATTCCTCGTGATTCCTCGTGATTCCTCGTGTGTGAAAGGTTAGTGTGTATTTGGTAGGTTAGTGTATAAAAAAATCCTTTTTACGATTCTCTTACTAAAAATTTCGTCCTCTTTAAATCTTTTTGTAATATCCTCGTACTTAAATAAAGTAATTTTTTTACGAAAAATTGCCTATTTATCATGCTTTTACGCCTTTTTGTAACAATTAGTTACAAAAAATGAAATGATATAGGAAATATAATAAATTGATGTATAATAGTAGTAGGAAAGGGCTTACAATTCTTGTAAAATAATTGTAATAAGTGTAAAAAGGAGAAAAATATGGCTAGAATTCTTGTATCAATGCCAGACGAGTTTTTGACGAAAGTTGATCAAATTGCAGGTGACGAGCAACGTACCCGAAGCGAGTTAGTTCGTGAAGCTTTAAGAACATATATTAAACGTTCTAAATTGCCTAGCCCACGTAAGGCAATTGATAACGCTAAAATATTGGAGTCTATTTTAGATTAATGGAAGTTTTATCTATTATTCCCGTGAGAGGCGGTTCCAAAGGCATTCCAGGGAAAAATATAAAAATGTTGTGTGGGAAGCCTCTTGTTGCGTATACAATAGAGGCTTCTCGGCAATCTAAATGTATAACCAGAACTATAGTATCGACTGAAGACAAAAAAATAAAGACAATTGCTGAAAGTTTTGGTGCAGAAGTTATAGACAGACCTGTCGAGCTGGCTCAAGATACTACAATGACAGCGCCTGTTTTGTTGCATGTCCTCGATGAACTTGAAAAACAAAATTACATACCAGATGTAGTTATACTTTTACAAGCTACTTGTCCTTTAAGAACATGTGAGGATATAGACAATGCATTTAATTTATTTGCTGAGAAAATAACAACAGGTTGTGATTCTGTTTTTGCGGCTACTGACTTGGGCTTTACTCATGCTTTGTGGAGAAAAGAACATAACAAAAAATTCTCCTGTTTGTATGACTACCACACTCGACCTCGAAGACAGGATATTGACAAGCATTACAAGATGTTCTGTGAAAACGGTTCTATTTATATTATAAAAACTGATGTCATGCGAGAATTAAAAGATTTTGTCGGCAATTCACCGGAATTATATATTATGCCCCCATCAGTTGATATAGATGAAGTTTCTGATTTTGAAAGAGTAGAAATGATTTTAAAGCAACGCAAAAATACAGTTTCTCTGTAGTCATTGTTACGTATATTTTTCAGGATCTTCTAATAATTCTTTTTTCAGTGTGTCAGAAAAATTTTTAACGTCAAAAAATTCTTCTAAAGACTCCACTATTGCCGGATTAATCATAAAATATGAACAATTCTAAAGGTAAATATTGTTTATACCTAAGTATTTTAAGTTGAGAACATGCGAAATAGTATGTACATTGCAATGAGATATAAATATACTCATCGGAATTCTATCGTTGCCCATTTTTTTTGTTAATTTTGCCAAAAAATTATACATGACCGAAAAGTCGTAGTGTCCGTCAATATAATTAAAATTTTTCGTATGTTCTGGTTTAAAAGAACAAATAACATATGCGTTTTCTGTTAAATTTTTAACAAATTCTTTGAAATATTTGGTTATTTCAACACCGTTGTTGACTTTGATTAAATAAAGATGATTAATTTCATTTTTTTTGTATTTTTCCACGATATTATCAATTATTTCAGACATTTTTTCTTCTGAATAGCCCACTCGGAAAGGTTCTTCTGGAATTTCTTTTTTAAATCCTTTAGCAGCCTTCGCTGCATCAATTATCGGCTTGAAATCATTATTACGAATTTTTATGATACCTAATCCTGAAAACATAGCTGTAGTATATAATCTTCCTCTAATAAAGCAGTCAATTTCATCTTGAGGCGTTTTTGTCACTAAAATAGGTCCGGGGAATGTAGCAAAATCTGATGGAGAACTATTCAAATAAGTTTGGTAGTGTCCGACTAACTGTGGATATTGTTGAAATTTTTTATAAGTATGAGCTAGCAGCATACCATTATGCGTGTATACATCAATTTTTTCATCGCCTATTGTGTCTAATAAATTTTCAAGGTCTTCAAAGTTGTGACCTGAAACAAGAATAGCTTTCCCTACTTTTTTTGTAAAAGAAACATCTACTTTACTTGTTTCACCGTATTTTTGACGTTTTAAATTGTCTAATTCGACCATAAGCTCGTAATTGACAGATGAGAAATTAATAATTTTACGTTTAATTTGTGTGGGTGTAGATTGAGTAAAATTAAGATTATTTAAGAGTTTTAGGATTGGATATTGAAATTTTTTTGTATCACTTTCATAACTGTCTAATTCGCATATACTTACACTTGCACTGCGAATAAGCTGCAAAATAATCTCATGTAAATTTCTGACGTCTTTTGATAAATCAATATTTTTTTTAATTAGTTGTTTTTCACCTTGTCTAATTATTGTTGACATATTTTCATCAGAATTAGAATTGTCGTAAAAACTTTTCAGTAATTGATAATCAGCCTGTTTTTCAATGCTTAATTTCTTATATAAGTCTTCGTATTCTTTTATTTTTGTTTTTATTTTTAAAATAGCATTTTTAAACTCGCTGCTATTAAAATCAGCGTTGACTATAACAGAAGAAAGCATTTGAAAAATTAATTTTATAGTTTCTTCTTCTTCGTAATCATAATCGAGAAGTTTCAAAGTATAATAGGCTAATTGTTTTAAATAATGTAAAATACTTTCTTTTATCGAAATAATAGAGGGGTCGAATGTACATGTTCCCTCAGCGTTATACTCGGTGCAATATGGACTTTCATCAAAAAAATTTCTACGCATAAAATCCTCTATTCTTCAAGGACAATGTTCGGATTAGCCATCAAATCGTCATAACCGCCAACTAAAGTACCGTCAACCACTATTTGAGGAACGGTTACTTTCCCTTCAATGTGGTAATACTCACCTATTTTTTCTCGCATTTCGTCTTCATTTTCGGTTATGTCAATATTTTTAAAAGGAATATTATGTTCTTCTAAAAAAGCTAGTGCTTTTTTGCAGTAGGGACAATAATTGACAGTATAAATCTCTATTTTTTTCATGACTGCTCCTTATTTAAAACTAAGTGAGCTTATTATTTACTGATGTAAAGGTTTTTTAATTGCACAAATGTCTAATTATTAAGAATAAAAATTATTACGAAAATTATGAGTAAAACTGCAAACAATTATTGACCATTTCTAAAAATTCATCACGATAGGATTTGGGAGATAAAATTTCAGCATTTTCGCCGTATTTTAAAATGCGTTTCAGAAAACTTTTTTTGTCTTCATTTTTGTTGACTATTGTCATTATTTCCTCATTTTTAAAAATGACGTTTTCATTTTCTCTCATTTTATATGCTTTAATTAATCTTCCTGTAACGTTAAATGTCACAGTTGTTGCAATTTCAGCCGTGCGCAATTTTATAGAAAGTTGTTCGACGTCCTTTATAAATTCTAACAAATATTCTTCATATACATTGCCGGACGGATTATAAGCACGTAATAGTGGTTTATGTTTTTTGTATAAAATTTCTTTAGGAATAACGGTATATTGTTCTATAACACCTGATTTTAGGTAAGTCAGCTTTATGTGAAATTCTTCCAAGCAATATTTTTCAAGTTTTTGAATTAGCAAATCGATACTTTTTTGAACGCAAGAATGATTACTCGCATATAAATTTCGAATTTTAAATTTCTTGTTTTCTGCAAAAATTATATTTTTAGTAGTTTCAGAAAAATTGCATTCAATAATATGAAAAAAATTTAAAAAATCAGTTTTTAATTTTCCGTCATTTAGCTCTGAAACGTAATCAATCAATTTTTTAAAAGCATACAAATCGTCTTCATCAAGATTTATAGGTTGAAGATATTGATTTATAAAATATTTGTTTTTGCTTCTGCAGATTTCAAATCCAGAAAATTTGAGAGTTTCCAAATATTTGACAATAACTTCTTTTGTATAAATATTATTGTATTCTGCTTGTGTTTGTATAACTTTAAGAATGTCTTTAATAGAAGTCTGTTTTTTGAGTAAAATCTTTAAAACAGTCAACACACGCTCACTTGAGTTATTAGACTTTGTTCTGAATTTTTTTTCACTCGTCATAATAACCTCGTATTTTTTTAAGCTTTTCAATTAAAGTATTTTTAAGGCTTTGCGGTGCAAGTAATTCGACATCCTCACCGAAAGATAATATTTTTTGAATAAAATTAAATTCATTTCTGACAATTTCTTCTACTTCTAAGCAATTATCGTCTTCTTTTGTTATTCTAATGTCTAAATTTGTCAGTTTTAACAGTTTATTTTTAAAATACACAACACTTTCGTCGTTCAAAATATATTTTGCGGTTATTGTTTTTGTATTTAATTTGTTTTTTTTGGCAGAAATTTCTTTGATTATTTTTATTATTCTTTCCGCTCTAAAATATTCATATTTTTCAGTTTCTTCGTTTAGCCCCCAAATGTATAAATGCCCATTTTCGTAAGATAATTTATCAGTATGCAAAACGACAGTTCTCGCACCTAAACGTTGTGAACTATATAAAAAATTAATTATATTTTTGTTTTGTGCACAATCGTACAATTTTAAAAAAATATCGTCATCAACTTTGTTTATAGGATTGCCTTTTTGTAGTTTTTGATTTCCACAGTTTGTGTAACGCTCAAATTTCGAATATAATGAATTAATTTTAAAAATAAGTTCTATGTCATTTTTTTCAAAAATATTTTTTCTAACCATGTTCAGAGCATTTATAAATTTTTGTTCCAATTTCATTCCAAAGGGGTGTGAAACAAGGTGATACTTGTAATTATTTTTTGCGTTAGGTTTGGGTATTTCACAACCGATTTTGCGTAGAATATTTATTGTGAGCATTATAGTATCACTCGAAATATTTGTATTTAAAATTGGGTCTTTCCTAAATATATCAATAATTTCAGACTTACATAAATCAGTAATTATTAAATTTTTAAGCAAAAGTATCGCACGATATGCGGTTTTACTAATATTTTTTGTGGTCTGTGTTTTTGTTTGCATATTTTTTAATTATTTTTAATTATTTTGTAAATCATGTTTTGTTTTAAAGGCATAGTTTGTGATAATTCATAAGCTTGCTCTACTAATTCTTTAGCTATTTCAAAATTTATTTCACTATTGTAATATAATGTAGCCAATGTTTCACCTGCGCAGACTTTTTCACCATATTTTTTGTTTAAATATATACCTACAGAATAATCTATCGAGTCTCCTTTTTTTGTTCTTCCTGCGCCAAAAAGTTTTGAGGCTTTTGCAATTTTTAAAGCCGAAATATTAGCAACAAAGCCATCAGACTGTGATTTTACTTCATATTGCATCATTGCCTGCGGCAATAAATTGTAGTCATCTATAATTCTGCTGTCACCATTTTGATTTTCAATAATATTTTTAAAAGCTAGAAGTGCTTTACCTGAAAAAACAAGTTCTTTTAAATATGTTATTGCTTCACTTTTATTTTCGTATCGGTTCATCTGAATTAAAGCAGTAGCTGCAAACTCGTAGGATAATGCCTCTAAATCATCAACTGTATTCCCTTTGAGAAACTCAATAACTTCAATCACTTCAAGTGCATTGCCAACAGCTCGTCCGAGAGGTATATTCATATCAGTTATTATTGCAGTTATATTTTTATTCAAATTTTTCCCGACAGCAACCATTGTCTCAGATAATTTTACAGCGTCAGCCAAAGTTGGAGAAAAAGAACCTTCGCCACATTTTACATCTAAAAGAATGTGATTAGCACCACTCGCAATTTTTTTTGAAATAATAGAAGACGCAATAAGCGGGATAACATCAACAGTAGACGTTACATCTCGAAGTGCATAAATTTTACCATCTGCAGGCGTTAGTTCAGGGTTTTGCGCAGATATTGCAACATAATTTTTTTTAACAATATTATAAAAATTTTCAGATGATAAATCACAATTAAAATTAGGTATAGACATTAATTTGTCTATAGTTCCACCTGTGTATCCGAGCCCTCGTCCTGATAATTTTGCACAATAAACACCAGCCGCAGCAAATAGCGCAAGCAATATCAATGTTATTTTGTCACCAACCCCACCTGTCGAATGTTTGTCAACCATTTCATCAGAAATTGTTGATAAATCGAGTGTTTTTCCTGATTTTATTATTAAATCCGTTAAATTTGTTGTTTCTTCAATATTCATGCCGGAAAAATAGATAGCCATTAAAATAGCGCTCATTTGATAGTCAGGAATTTCACTGCGACAATATCCGTTTACAATACATTTCAAATCGTCGTAGGAATATACTTTACCAAGTTTCTTTTTTTCAATAAGTTCTACTATATTCATAATTTTTTCACAATTAAAAAAGAAGATTTAAGGAGCTGTAGTCGTGCTGCCACCGTTTAAGTATTTGATAACATCAGCTGAAATATCTATTCCGCCTACAAATACAGCATTTTGGTCAAGAACCATGTCCAGTCGTTTTGTATTCGAAACAGCTTTAGTAGCTGCAATAATTTTGTTGTATATTTCTTCATCTTTAGCAATAAGCATTTTTTCGTAAGCTTCTCGTTTTAGCGCAAATTCTTTTTGAGTTTTTTCTTCGAAATTTTTTCTGGCTATTGGAGATTCTATAGCTTTATATTGTTTCTCTTTTTCAATCATAAATTGTTGCAATTCTAATGATTTGTTGTCTAAATCTTTATAAGCGACTTTAGCGTAATTATAAGAAGCACCTACTTTTTTAAAATCTATTACACCAACAGCAGCTTGAGCTGTAGCTGAAAAGATAATCATCGCAGATAAAGCTAAAACAGCTAATTTTATTTTTTTCATTCTCGTTCCCCTTTTATAAACTTGTATTTATATTCCTACGCATTATAATTATATATGAAAACATCGACTTGTACAATTAATTTTTTTTCAACTATAATTTAAGTTGTGAACAAAAAAAACAAAGAGAAAAACATGAACAAATATTTATTGGAAATAGGAACAGAAGAACTACCATACAGGTTTATTCCACAAGCTCAAAAGCAATTACCTTTAGCTTTTGAAAAGATGTTAAAAGCAAATGAAATAACATTTGATAAAGTCAAAGCTTATGCGACACCTCGCAGACTTTGCATTATAATAGAAGGCTTACAAGAAAAGCAACCCGACATAGCAAAAATTGTCAAAGGTCCTATTGCGACTATTGCTCTTGATTCTGACAAAAATTTTACTAAAGCTGCTATTGGTTTTGCAAAAAAAAATGGAATTGAACCCACTGATTTAATTGTAAAAGACAACTATATTTGGGCTAATATAGAGCAAAAAGGTAAATCAACATCTGAGATTTTGCAAACAAATATCCCAAATGTAATTTTGGGCATGCAAGGTCCGTATTTTATGAGATGGGCTGATTTAGAGATAAAATTTCAACGTCCTATACGCTGGATCGTTTCACTTTGGAATAATGAGGAATTGCCTGTTGAAATCGCCGGTGTGAAATCTTCAAAATATTCTCGTGGACATCGTTTCACCTCTGATAATGTCGAAATTAAGAATGCTGATACTTACGAACAAGATTTATATGCAGCGAATGTTATTGTTGACTCTGAAAAGCGTAAAGATTTAATTGTTGAATTAGCCACAAAAAAAGCTGAGGAAATTTCTGCTGATGTAGTTTTAGATGAAGATTTGCTCGATGAAGTTACTTATTTAACCGAGTGGCCGGTGCCTATTTTATGTGAATTTGATGAAAAATATTTGAATGTGCCGGAAAAAGTTGTCGTAACAGTGATGGCTGTTCACCAAAGATATTTCCCTATTTATAAAAACGGTAAACTTTTGAATAACTTTATAACAATGGCAAATTATGTAGGAACTGCGTTTGATAATATAAAAGCCGGAAATGAACGTGTGATAAAAGCACGTTTAGATGATGCTATTTTCTTTTTCAATGAAGACACAAAAAAACCACTCGTAGATTATGTTGAGGACTTACAAGGAATTACTTTCCAAAAAGGTATGGGGTCAATGTACGACAAAACTCAACGAATTATAAAATTATCTAACTTTATCGCTGATAAATTGCAAGTTACCGAAAAGAAAAATATCGAACGCACAGCATTATTATGCAAAGCTGATTTAGCTACTTCTCTAGTGTTCGAATTTACAGAATTACAAGGTTTTATCGGTTGTGACTATGCAAAATATGCAAAAGAAAATGAAATAGTCGCCAACGGAATAAAAGAACATTATTTCCCCCTAAATGCTACTTCTGAGCTTGCTGAAAGCATTGAAGGTCAAATCGTATCAATCGCTGATAAAATTGACACAATAGTAGCTGTTTTTGCTGACGGCAGGAAACCAACAGGCTCTCAAGACCCTTTAGGCGTTCGCAGAAATGTTCTTGGCATACTAAAAACCGTTATTACTAAAAATTTAGACATTGATTTGATTGAGTTGATAAAAAAATCTATTGAACTTTTACCTGTAAATATTGACGATAAAGTAGCTTTAAAAAATTCTGTCGTTGAATTTTTTGAACAAAGATTAGCTATTTATTACGCAGATAAATATTCACAAGATGTTTTGTTAGCTTGCATTTCAGGTAGAGATGTCTTGACCGACTTAAAAGATTTTATAAGCCGAGTGGACGTTTTGAATAAATTGAAAGCGGAAAAAGATTTTTCTTTGTTGAACGAAGGCGCAAACAGAATTTTACGAATTTTAAAAGAGGCTCAATTTGAAAATCAAATTGTTAAGGAATGTTTACTTACAAATGAATATGAAAAAAATCTTTACAATGAAATGAAAAATATTTCTGATAATTTGAGCTATATCGAACTAGTAAAAAAATTAATCGCTATAGTTCCTGCTATTACTGACTTTTTTGACAATGTTCTAGTAATGGACAAAGATGAAGCGGTGAAGGAAAATCGAATTAATTTGTTGCTTAATTTGAAATCAAAATTTGTTAAATTGGCAGATTTTAGTAAGTTAACTTTAATTTAAAAAAATAATTAACATGCCAATGATACAAAATTTGTGTTTATTGTAACTTTTTAAAAAATATGTCAAATTTTTTCACATATATTTGTTACAATATAAAACTTTTCAATATGGCTGTTTTAGTATAATATAATAGAACACTGGTTCTGCTAAATTGTGAATTTAACACATCGTTTGGCGTAAGTGTGATTTAGGTGTACTACTTTTATTTAATTAACAAATAAAGCGAGACTATGGAGGAAAAAGTGAGTTTGAACTTAGAAGAAAAGTTAGGGTTATCGGATAATGCGTTGAAGGTACTGGAAAAAAGGTACTTAAAAAGAGATTCGGCAGGTGTACCCGTAGAAACTCCGAATGATTTGTTTTATCGTGTTGCATTGACAATAGCAAAAGGCGATGAAAAATACGGAAAATCAGCGAGCGAAGTCGAGGAACTTACTCAAAGATTTTATGAATTTATAACAAAATTTTATTTCATGCCGAATAGCCCGACTTTGATGAATGCCGGTCGTGAACTCGGACAGTTGTCAGCATGTTTTGTACTCCCGGTCAAAGATTCTTTAGAAGATATTTTTGAAACTATAAAAAACACGGCTTTGATACATAAAAGTGGCGGTGGCACAGGATTTTCATTTTCTCGATTAAGACCAAAAAATGACGTAGTACGTTCTACTATGGGAGTTTCCTCAGGTCCTGTCTCATTTATGGAGGTTTTCAATGCAGCAACTGAAGCAGTAAAGCAAGGTGGCACAAGACGTGGTGCAAATATGGGGATTTTAAGAGTTGACCACCCGGATATTTTAGAGTTCATTGATTGCAAATACGACCAAAGCAAATTACATAATTTCAATATTTCAGTAGCAATTACAGATAAATTTATGGACGCACTTGAAAAAGGTGGGGATTATGATTTAATTCATCCGAACACGAAAAAACCATGCGGCAAATTAAATGCCAAAGAAGTGTTTGATGTAATTGTAGAGCACGCATGGCGCAACGGTGAACCGGGAATTGTTTTTATTGATAAAATGAATGTAGACAATCCGACTCCGCAAATTGGTGAAATAGAATCCACAAATCCATGTGGTGAAGTCCCTCTTTTACCTTTTGAAGCTTGTAATTTAGGTTCAATAAACCTTGGTTTAATGATTAAAGAAAATCCGAAAGGTGAATTAGCTGTAGATTGGGAAAAATTAGAATATGTTACTAAAACATCTATTCATTTTTTAGATAACGTAATTACTGTTAATAATTATCCACTGCCTCAGATTGCAGAAATGGTTGAAAATAACCGTAAAATTGGCTTAGGCGTCATGGGTTGGGCAGACTTATTGATGAAACTCGGTATAGGTTATAATTCACAAGCAGGAACGGATTTGGCTGCTAAAATTATGGAATTTATCGACTATCATTCAAAAGTTGAGTCCATAAAACTTTCAAAAGAAAGAGGCAAATTTGCGAATTACAATGGCAGTATTTACGACGGACAAAATTATTTAACTCAAAAATACAGTGGCAAATCAGCAGGCATGGTCACAGACGAACAATGGGCTGAACTCGATAAAGAAATAGGGAAATACGGTATACGTAACGCTACGACGACTTGTATCGCCCCGACAGGAACTATAAGTATGATAGCAGGAGCTTCAGGTGGTGTTGAACCGCTGTTTGGCTTGGTATTTTTACGTAAAATCATGGACGGAACAGAATTAATGGAAGTTAATCCGATTTTTGAAAAATATGCGAGATTAAACGGTTTTTATTCAGCAGAATTAATGAAACAAATTTCAGTTGATGGTTCTGTAGCACATATAAACGGTGTCGACGCAGAAACAAAACATATTTTTGCAACGGCTCATGATATTTCTCCTGAATGGCACGTAAAAATGCAGGCTGCTTTTCAATTTCACACAGATAATGCTGTCTCAAAGACAGTTAATTTTGAAGAAAATGCGACAATTGATGATATTGCAAAAGCCTATATTTTAGGATATAAAGCTAATTTGAAAGGACTTACAGTCTATAGAAACAACTCTCGGACATTCCAACCTATGAACCTAGAGGCTAAAAAAGAGGAACCTAAAGTCGATGCCGTGACAACGCCCATCGATGATGAAGAAGTTGTTATAAAAGATGTAAAATGCCCTGAATGCGGCACTACAATTAAAATGGCTGAAGGCTGTTTTATTTGTCTTAATTGTGGATATTCAGGTTGCAGCTAAAAGTTTTTTTTGCTATAAATATTTTAAGCCTTTTCTTGTAAAAGCAAAAGTAAAATTGAATACTTATGTCGTAGTGGCGCATGCCGAAGCTAACTGAGGCAGTTATAGATAGTATACGTAACGTATGCCATTCCGACTTATCTGTGAAAATTGAATACTTATGTCGTAGTGGCGCATGCCGAAGCTAACTGAGGCAGTTAT
>CAZTVM010000035.1:14673-16889 GCA_964617065.1 uncultured Muribaculaceae bacterium | reverse complement strand
CATGTTTTCGGTGGATATAAAGTACAAGGTAAGTCGAATGAACATATACACAAAATGTTAGAGCAAGCTAAAAAGCTCGAAAAAGCCGGAGCTTTTGCTGTTGTTTTAGAAATGGTGCCAGCGGAATGTGCTGATTTCATAACAAAAAATTTATCAATTCCAACGATAGGCATTGGCGCAGGAAAAGACTGTGACGGACAAGTTCTAGTTGTTGATGATATTTTAGGTAAATATGGCGATTTAGTCCCGAAATTTGCTAAAAAATACGCAAATTTGCACTCTATTATTGTTGACTCAGCTAAAAATTACATAAGTGATGTAGTTAATAAAACATTTCCTGCTCAAGAACATACCTTTGTTTTGGCAGAAGAAGAAAGAGAAAAATTAAATGACACAGTTAGTCACGACAATCTCTGAATTAAGAGAAATCGTAAAAAAAATTCACTATGAAAAAAAAATGGTAGGACTAGTTCCGACAATGGGAGCTCTTCATGCCGGACATACTTCGCTTATTGATAAAGCAGTCAGCATGACAGATTTTGTGATTGTTAGCGTATACGTCAATCCCACACAGTTTGGTGAAAAAGAAGATTTTTCAAAATATCCGAGAACACTTAAAAATGACGTAAAAACCTGTAGTGAACATAAAGTGGATATTGTGTTTGCTCCTAATACCTGTGAGATGTACGGCGCTGATGAGTTAAACAGAGACAGTTTTTCAAATAATTGTCTAACGTACGTTGTTCCACCCTATTATAGGGTCGACACACTTTGTGGTAAATCAAGAGTCGGACACTTTGACGGAGTTGCTACTGTGGTCACAAAATTATTCAATATAACACAATGTGATTACGCATTTTTTGGACAGAAAGATGCTCAACAAGTAACTATCCTAGAAAAAATGGTTAAAGATTTGAACATGCCATTAAAAATCATTCGTTGCCCGATAGTTAGAGAAAACAGCGGATTAGCATTGAGTTCTCGTAATGCTTATTTAAGTGAAAATGGTAGGGAGAAAGCGATTTGTTTGAGCAAAATATTGAACAACGCTAAAAATTTATATGATAAAGACATAAATGATTTTGAACAAATTTTTGAAACTGCCTTAACTATGTTACCCAAAGATGTTGAGTTAGAGTATTTTGAATGTGTAGATGCGAAAACGCTTGAGAAAAAGGATAAAATTTCGGATAACACACTTTTAGCGATAGCCGCTCGCATTGAAGGAGTGCGCCTGATTGATAATTTATTTTTAGCATAATTTTCAGCATAATATTAAAAAATAATTAATTTCGTCTTTAATTTAATACTGTATGTGCTAATATTAAACTAGCTAGACAGAGGAAAAGAGAGATATAATGATTAATTTGTTGTTGAAATTGCTTGGCGATCCACATGAAAAAAAGATAAAAAAGGTCATGCCTACGATTGACCATATAAATGCAATTGAGCCCGAATTTGCGGCTTTGACGGACGAAGAATTGCGAGCAAAAACTGATGAGTTTAAAGCAATACTTGCTAAACGCCCTAAGTCTGATAATCCTAAAAAAGATAAAATTTTAGAGAAAGAAGCTTTAGATAAAATTTTACCTGAAGCATTTGCGACCGTGCGTGAAGCTGGTAAACGTGTTTTGAATATGCGACATTTTGATGTTCAGCTTATCGGCGGCATTTTCCTGCATGAAGGTCATATTGCTGAAATGAGAACAGGTGAAGGTAAAACATTAGTTGCGACATTGCCTGCGTATTTGAATGCTTTAACACAAAAAGGTGTCCACATTGTAACTGTAAATGATTATCTTGCAAAACGTGACAGTGAGTGGATGGGACAAATTTATAAATTTTTAGGACTTTCTGTCGGTGTAGTTCTCGCAGGAAATCGTGTAGCAGATGATTTTGACGCAAAAAAAGCTGCTTATGCGTGTGATATAACCTATGGAACGAATAACGAATTTGGCTTTGACTATTTACGTGATAACATGGCACCTTCGCTTGATAGATTGGTGCAAAGACCATATAATTACGCAATTATCGACGAAGTTGACAGTATTTTGATTGACGAAGCAAGAACACCTTTGATTATAAGCGGTCGTTTAGAAAAGTCCGCTCAACTTTATCGCACGATGGCTGCAGTTGCGCCACAATTAATAAAAGACGCCGACTACGAAGTAGATGAAAAAAATAAGAATGTAATTCTTTCAGAAGACGGTATTGAC
>CAZTVM010000035.1:0-14663 GCA_964617065.1 uncultured Muribaculaceae bacterium | reverse complement strand
TTTGATATTTCAGAGCAATATGCACATCACCTTTTGCAAGCATTAAAAGCAAAAGAACTGTTCCATCGTGATACAGATTATGTAGTTAAAAATAATGAAGTCGTCATTGTAGATGAATTTACAGGACGACTAATGGACGGTCGGCGATGGTCAGATGGTCTGCACCAAGCTGTTGAAGCCAAAGAAAATGTCAAAATTCAAGATGAAACACAAACTCTTGCAAGTATTACCTTCCAGAATTTGTTTAGGTTATATCCAAAACTCTCAGGCATGACAGGTACTGCAATGACAGAAGAAGCTGAGTTCGGCAAAATTTATTCCTTGGAAGTTACTTCAATTCCTACCAACAAAAAAGATATTCGCGTGAACATGCACGATGTTATTTATAAAAGTGAAAAACAAAAGTATTTAGCGGTTGTAGACGAAATTATACGTGTACACAATGAAGGTCGACCTATTTTGGTAGGTACAATTAGTATAGATAAATCGGAGTTGCTTTCTACATTGTTGAAACAAAAGAATATTCCACATAATATTTTAAATGCAAAGCATCATGAAAAAGAAGCGTATATAATAGCTCAAGCCGGTAGGTACGGCGCAGTCACAATTGCTACAAATATGGCAGGACGAGGCACAGACATCTTGCTTGGCGGTAATCCGGAGTATCTCGCTAAACAAGAGTTAGAAGAAAAAAATATTACAGCTGAAAATTACGAAAATTACGAGGAACTTAAAAATAATGCACTTGCAAGAGCCAGAGAATTGACTGAAAACGAACATAAAAAAGTCGTAGCCGCAGGTGGACTACACGTAATGGGTACTGAACGTCACGAAGCTAGGCGTATCGACAATCAGTTACGTGGACGTGCTGCTCGACAAGGTGACCCTGGTTCGACACAATTTTTCTTGTCGCTCGAAGACAGTTTGATGAGAATTATGAAATCGCAAATTATTATTAATTTTATGGAAACATTAAATTATGATGAGACAGTGCCAATCGAGTCTAAAATTATAACTTCTCAAATAGAATCAGCTCAAAGAAAAATCGAAGTTATGCACTTTGATATCAGAAAACATGTTCTTGAGTACGATGACGTAATAAATATACAACGTGAAAAATTCTATGCACAACGCAATCGTGTTTTAGCAGGCAATAATTTGACAGCTGAAATAAATTATATGATAGAACGTGATATAGACAGAACATTACAAAGTTATATTTCTCCTGAAATGCAGCCACAAGAATATATTTCTGAAGATTTAACAGCCTTAATAAAAGAATTACACTCTAATATCCCACAACTTTCTGAATTGAAAGTTGCTGATATTGCAGAATTGAAATACTACAACGCATTTGAAAAGATTAAAGATTTAGCACTGAAAGCATATTCTGAGCATGAACGTTCAATCATAAATTATTACAACGACATTATGAAACAATACAATCAGGAAGTGCCAAAACAAGAGGCTTTCGTCGCAGATAATGTAATGAGACACATAGAAAAAGATATTTTGCTGCGTACAATTGATAACAAGTGGATTGACCATTTACATAATATCGACATGCTTAGAGATGGTATAGGACTACGTGCTTACGGTCAAAAAGACCCCTTAATTGAATATAAAAAGGAAGCCTACAATTTATTCAATAAGATGATGTATGAAATTCAAAGCGAAACTGTAAGATATATTTTCAGAGCAAAGTTTGGCGTTCAAATCATGGATTACAGCGAAAATGAGCCTACAACCGCACTAAGTGAAGCAGCTGAAAATTTCACACCGCAAAATAATGAAGATGTATTGGATGAAAATATGCACAAAACAGACACCATCGGTAGAAACGACCCTTGCCCTTGCGGAAGCGGCAAAAAATATAAAAAATGTTGCGGTCAAAACAAGTAATACTTAATTTTTAAGGACAAAAGCCGATTTTTCAATCGGCTTTTGCTATACTCAATTAAATACATTGGTAATTTATTTTTTACGAGAATTCGTATAAGCAACAGCCAATCTGCTAGCTAAGCTTGCATTGTTATAAGCAAACCAGACATCATGTATTGACGTGCTCGAACCATCGTTAAAAGTAGCTGTTCCTTGTTGTTTGTGTTGAACGTCACCGCTTTCATTATTGGATTGTGAATAATTATCAACATTTATTTTTGAAACACCGTTGAGTGCCTCTAATTGAGAAGTGTTGTTATCTGAAATAAAACCAAGTTGCTGCCCGATACTTTGTAATGCTTGATTCAAAGCAGACAAATCAACTTCACCGTTGTTGTAGCATTTGATGCCGGTATTTTCTTCAGCAGATTTAGCTACTAATTTCAAGGCTTCAAAACCATTAGCTGCGTTCAACGCTTCGCCTGTAAACGGATTTACTGTTTTGTCGCCAAATACTTCTGCGCCATCGATTTTTCCGTTACCGTTTATATCTTGCATAGCTAACATTTTATCACCGTTCACCGCAGCTCCGTCAGCTTGTCCATCGTTATTAATATCAACGCCCTTACCGGCTTCAGCAGAAACAACACCGTCTTTATTCATATCAATTATAAGCGGTGAGCCAAAAGAACCACTGCCTTGTTGAATAGTTGACGTTCTATTTTCAGTTGTAGTTTCTTCAGTGACAGTTGTTGTTTTTTTTGTATCTTTACCGAGACCGACATTGATATCATTGTCACCGTGTCCTGCGTTAATTTCTGCATTTTCGTCTTTCAATGTTAACGTTACATTGTTATTGCCATTTCCAAAACTCAAATTTGGATTATAAACGCCAACAACCTGACTTACATTTGTATTCGTAGTTTTATATGTGTCAGTAAAAGTTACAGTGCCACCTGTGGATTGTATTTGAGAAGGGGTGAGGTAGTTACTGCCGTTGCTTACACCTACGACAGATTTATAACGTGATGTATTATTGCATTTTTCATAAATATGATATTGACCATCAGGCGCCAGTGCTACTACATATCGATAATTGCTGCCAACCATTTCAGAAAAATTTATATTTTGCGCAATTGATTGTTCAGCGCTACTTAGCGAATTTATCAGACCTGATGAGCCATCTTGTTTTGATGACAAGAGCTCTTTTTCGGAAGTTGTTGTACTCTCGGTTTTAACTTTGTCTTTGTATTCTAAGTATAAATCGTTGTCATTTGCCACATCTAGGGTCATAACAGTATTATTGCCATCACCAAATTTACCTGTAAAATTATCACCGTTGAAAACGACTTCATTATCACCGTGACCAGCGTTGACAGAAGAATTATCTCCGGTTGTTAAAATACCATTGTTTCCATCACCAACTGTCACATTGCCTGTTCCGTTTATGATGATACTATTATCACCATCACCGCATTTTACATTAATTCCTGCTATTTGTGTCATAGATTTCTCCAAATATTGTGTTATATAATAAATAAGTATAAAATATATAAAAAATTGCTCAAAATATATAACATTAAGACAGGAAGAATGCAAAAGTAGACGGGTAGCGTGTTTTCGACATCAATTCAATTTTACAAAACTTAATATTAAAAATTTTTTTTGTTAAATTTTTAGCGAAATCAGAGTTAAATGTAAATTATATATTTTTTTAATAATAAAATAAAAAGTTGCAAAAATAAAATTATCATGTATAATGAAAACAAATTTGAATAAAGGAACAAAAATTGAAATTACATTCTACAAAAAGTTTTGAATTACGCCGCCGCTATCCGACAGGATAGAGGTTATTTTTGATATAAAAAATATTGATAAAAAGCTCTGTCCATAAAAGTTTAGG
The DNA here is from genome assembly GCA_964617065.1 of uncultured Muribaculaceae bacterium. Classification (GTDB taxonomy): domain Bacteria; phylum Cyanobacteriota; class Vampirovibrionia; order Gastranaerophilales; family Gastranaerophilaceae; genus JAVBNU01. Next base: position 10,879 of record CAZTVM010000035.1, on the reverse strand, counting down.
ACAGGGCTTTTTTATAATTAAAAAAAGGAGGTAAAATGAATTTACAAGGAAAAAATTTTATTAATCTAGAAGATTACACAAAAGATGAGTTATTGGCTTTACTGAATTATGCTGCTGAATTAAAGAAAATTGTTAAAAATGGTAAAGCAGATGATATTTTAAAAAACAAAACACTTATTATGTATTTTGCGAAACCTAGTTTGAGAACCAGATTGAGTTTTGAAATAGGAATGAAAAAATTAGGTGGCAATACTGCCGTTTTAAAACAAGATGAAATAATTTTAGGAAAAAGAGAAAGTATTGAAGATACTGCGAGAGTAATCTCAAAATATGCAGACGCAGTAATGATAAGAACGTTTGCGCATGAGGATATTGAAATTTTTGCAAAATTTTCTGATGTTCCTGTGATAAATGCATTGACAGATTTATCGCACCCATGTCAGATTATGGCTGATTTATTGACGATAAAAGAGCATTTTGGACGGTTAAACAATTTAATATTAACATATAGAGGAGATGGAAATAATGTCACTCACAGTTTACTTTTAGGGTGTTCAATGCTTGGGATTGATATTTCTGTAGCAACGCCTGTAGGTTACGAGCCAAAAAGCGATTACGTTAAATTGGCACAGAATTATGCGAGAGAGAATAATTCATTAGTTGAATTACACAACGAACCGTTGGAAGCTGCGGAAGGTGCAAATATACTTTACACAGATGTTTGGACAAGTATGGGACAAGAAGCAGAGAAAGAAGAACGGCAAAAATTATTTAAAAATTATCAAATAAACACAAATTTAATTAAATTTGCAAATAAAGATTGCATAGTTCTTCACTGTTTGCCGGCTCACAAGGGTGAAGAAATATCAGAAGATATTTTTGAGCAAAATGCTGCATATATTTTTAATGAAGCAGAAAATCGTATGTACGCACAAATGGCAATATTAGCAGCAATAATTAAATAAAAAGTAAAGGAGAACAAGATGAAAAAGAAAGTTATTTTAGCGTATTCAGGTGGGCTCGACACAACCGTAATCATTCCGTGGCTGAAAGAGAATTACGATTATGATGTAATTGCTGCTTGTATAGATGTCGGACAAGGAACGGAAACCGACGGATTGGAAGAAAAAGCACTAAAAACAGGCGCCTCAAAGTATTATTTAGTTAATGTCGAAAATGAATTTGTGTCAGAATATATTTTTCCTATGGTTAAAGCTGATGCAGTTTACGAAGGTAAGTATTTATTAGGAACATCTATTGCAAGACCACTTATATCAAAGGAATTAGTCAAAATTGCGATAAAAGAAGACGCCAGTGCAATTTGTCATGGCGCTACAGGCAAAGGTAACGACCAAGTCAGATTTGAGCTCACAATTAAGGCTCTCGCTCCTGAATTGGAAATTATAGCGCCATGGAGGATTTGGGATATGCAATCAAGAGAAGATGAAATTGCATATTTAGAAGAAAGAAATATCCCTATTCCAATGAAAAAAGATGATACGTATTCAAGAGATAAAAATTTGTGGCATTTAAGCCACGAAGGACTTGAGCTTGAAAATCCGGCAAATGAGCCCAACTACAAAAAATTATTGCATTTATCTGTAACGCCGGAAGATGCGCCAGATAAACCGACATATATTAATTTTGAATTTGAGAAAGGTATTCCGACCAAAATAGACAATAAAGAATTGTCACCTGCTGAAATGATTAAATATTTGAACAAAATTGGCGGAGAAAATGCAATTGGTCAAATAGATTTAGTTGAAAATAGAGTTGTAGGTATGAAATCAAGAGGTGTTTACGAAACTCCGGGAGGAGAAATATTATATTTTGCGCACAAAGAATTGGAATATTTATGCTTAGATAAGCAAACACAGTTTTTTAAGCAAATTGTTTCTAACAAATTTGCAGAAATAGTGTACAGTGGTGAATGGTTTACCCCTTTAAGAGAAGCATTATCTGCATTTGTTGATGAAACGCAAAAAACAGTTACAGGTAAAGTAAAATTAAAGCTTTATAAGGGGAATATAATTCCAGCAGGCGCATCTTCGCCTTATTCTTTATACAGCGAAAGTTTAGCCAGTTTTACAACAGGTGAATTGTACAATCATAAAGATGCAGAAGGTTTTATAAACCTATTTGGTTTGCCTTTAAAAGTTAATGCTTTAATGAAAAAGAAAAATGAAATAGGAGATTTGTAAAATGAAACATCTTTGGGGGTCAAGATTTTCAAAAGAGCCCAATAAAATAACAAACGATTTTAATTCTTCATTGAGTTTTGACAAAAGACTCTACAAATATGATATCGAAGGCAGTATTGCTCACGTCAAAATGTTAAGTGCACAAAATATTTTACAAAATGAAGAAACTGAAAAAATAATACAAGCACTGAACGAGATATTGATAGAGATAGAGCAAGAGAAATTGCAATTCGATTTCGAATTAGAAGACATACACACACAAATTGAAAAATTTTTAATTTCAAAAACAGGAGAATCAGGTAAAAAAGTGCATACGGCAAGGAGCAGAAACGATCAAGTAGCTCTTGACATTAGAATGTTTTTAAAAGATGAAATAAAAGACATTCAAAATTTAATCATAAATCTCGAAAAAACATTACTAAAGCTTTCAAAAGAAAATCTAACCACTTTTATAAGCGGATATACACATTTACAAAGAGCACAAGTTGTAACATTAGCACATTATTTTGGAGCATACATCGAAATGTTCAAAAGAGATTTTGAGAGATTAAATGATACAAGCAAAAGAGTGAACATTTTGCCTTTAGGAGCTTGTGCATTGGCAGGAACTACTCATGCCATTAATCGTTACAAAACTGCAGAAATATTAGACTTTAGCGACGTATGTTTAAACAGTATTGACGCAGTTTCAGATAGAGATTTCATCATTGAAATAATGAGTAATTTTTCAATCCTAATGATGCATTTGAGTCGTTTTTGTGAAGAATTAATACTTTGGTCGAGTTCGGAATTTAATTTTATTGAATTTTCTGACGAATTTTCAACTGGAAGCAGTATTATGCCGCAAAAGAAAAATCCAGATATTGCTGAACTAATAAGGGGCAAAACAGGACGGATCTACGGGAATTTGGTTTCTATTTTAACGATAATGAAAGCATTGCCGCTAGCTTATAATAAGGACATGCAAGAAGATAAAGAAGGACTTTTTAATTCTATTGATACTGTCAAAGCGTGCCTTACAATTTTCCCTGAAATGTTAAACTCAATGAAAATAAACAAAGAGAAAATGTTTTTGTCCGTCAAAGAAGGCTTTTTAAACGCAACTGAGGTCGCAGATTATTTGGTAAATAAAGGTGTTGCGTTCAGAAATGCTCACGAAATTGCAGGCTTGCTCGTTTCTTACTGCATAAGTAAAGAAAAAAGATTAGATGATTTAACACTCGAAGAATACAGAGAAAAGTCTGAACTATTTGATGCAGATATTTATAAAACAATATCGCCTGAAACAGCTGTAAATAAAAGAATAGTAATTGGCTCGCCATCTGTCGAAGCAGTTACCGCAGTAATAAGTTTAAATGAAGAATGGATTAAGAAACATGAAAAAGATTAAGGCAGCAATAGTCGGTTCGACAGGTTATGTCGGTCAAGAATTATACAGAATTTTAAATTCACATCAAGATGTTGAAGTTACACAAATAACATCAGTGAGTTATTTGAACAAACCGTACAGCGATATTTACAAAAATTTTAAAAATATTACACCATTGATTTGCTCAACAGATAATTTAGACGAAATTGCAGAAGAAGCAGATGTAGTATTTTTGGCATTACCGCACGGATTAGCGTCAAAAAAGGTAAATCAAGAAATTTTAAGTAAATGTCGAATTATCGATTTAAGTGCGGACTATCGATTAAAATGTCAAGCCGTATATGAAGATTGGTACAAAACGAAACACGAAAGCCCTGAATTACTAAGACATGCAGTTTACGGACTTTGCGAATTATATAGAGAAAAGATTAAAGGAACTTATTTAGTCGCAAATCCGGGCTGTTACACGACATGCAGCATACTGTCTTTATATCCCTTAGTTAAAGAAAAAATAATTGATACTAACACGATAATAATTGATGCAAAATCAGGAGTAACAGGAGCAGGCAGAAGTCTAAATCAAGATACTTTGTTTTGTGAATGTAATGAATCCATAAAAGCATACAAAATTTCAGATCATAGACACACTCCTGAAATAGAACAAGAATTGTCTTTTGCTTTTGACAATGATATAAAAGTACAATTTACGCCTCATTTAACACCTATGAGTCGAGGTATTTTGTCAACTTGCTATGCAAAAGCGTTGAAAGATATTAATTATGAAGATTTGAAAGAAATATATGATAAATATTACGGAAATGAATACTTTATCAGAATTATGGCTGAAAATTGTTCGCCCGAAACTAAATGGGTGAAAGGTTCAAATTTTTTGGATATAGGTCTATTTTTTGATAAAAGAACAGGAAATATAATTGTTATAGGAGCTATTGACAATCTGGTAAAAGGCGCAGCAGGACAAGCTATTCAGAATATGAATATATTATTTGATTTAGATGAAACAAGCGGACTCAAATCTGTTGCAATGTTCCCTGCTTAATTACAGAAAATAAAGAAAGGTATAGTCGATAAGATGAACACAAAAGAAGCAGAAATAGTAGAACCAGCGATAACCGCACCGAAAGGTTTTAAAGCGTTAGGTGAACATGTCGGTATAAAGAAAAAGAAAAAAGATTTAGCAATAATCTATTCAGAAGTACCCACAGTTTGTTCAGCTGTATTTACTCAAAACGTAGTAATTGCACCACCATTAGTTTGGTGTAAAAAAATATTAAAAGAACAAAACAAAATTCAAGCAATTATAATAAACAGCGGAAATGCAAACGCATGTACCGGAGAACAAGGCTACAGGGATGCAGTAAAAACAGCTGAAACATTTGCTGATATTCTAAAAATAAATAAAAACACAGTTATGGTAACATCTACAGGGGTCATTGGTATGTTTTTGCCTATAAAAAAAATAATTGACGGCGTAAAAAATACTGCTTTAAATCTCTCAAAATCTAAAATCGCCGCAAAAAATTGCGCTGAAGCAATTATGACAACGGACACATTTTCAAAAGAAATATCCGTAAAAATTGAGCTTTCAGGTGTTCCTGTTGTTATATCAGGAATTGCAAAAGGCTCAGGAATGATTCACCCAAATATGGCAACAATGCTATGTTTTTTAACAACGGACGCAAATATAAATCAAGAAATGCTAGATAAAGCATTTAAAGAGTCAATTTCCGAAAGTTTTAACATGATAAGCGTAGACGGAGAAATGAGTACGAATGATATGGCTGTTATTCTGGCAAACGGAGAGGCAAAAAACGAATTAATAGCTACTCAAAATGATGATTTTATAAAATTTGCCCAAGCTATTAATTTTGTAACTAAAGATTTAGCCAAAAAAATTGTTTTAGACGGTGAAGGCGCTTCCAAATTTTTAGAAGTAATAGTCAACGGAACAAAAACAAAAGAAGACGCAAAAATTTTGTGCCAGTCAATAATAAATTCTAATTTAGTGAAAGCTGCTTTTTTCGGAGAAGATGCAAACTGGGGCAGAATTCTCTCTGCGATGGGCGCTTCAGGTATAAAATTCGACCCTAAAAAAGTACAAATAAGTTTTCAAAATGATGCAGGTGAAATTGTACTCTATGAAAAAGGTTTACCGACTGATTTTAATGAAAAATTAGCTTCAAAAATATTGAAAGAAAAACAAATTAACATTTTTGTAAAAATGCAGGAAGGTAATTCCTCTATCACAGGGTGGGGCTGCGATTTAACCTATGATTATGTAAAAATTAATGCCGATTATAGAACATAAGTAAAAAAGGAAGAAATTATGAAAATAGTGAACAAATCAATAGAAAAAGCTGATATTTTAATTGAAGCGCTGCCGTATATTTCAAAATTTAATGGTAAAACAGTGGTGATTAAGTATGGCGGAAGCGCAATGACCGATTCTGAAATAAAGAAATTGGTAATTGGCGATATTTCTTTTATGAAAATGATTGGAATTTCACCGATAATTATACATGGCGGAGGCCCCTCAATCAATGATGAATTAGAAAAAGAGAACATAAAGCCAAAATTTAAAGATGGAATAAGAATCACCGATGAAAAAACAATAAAAATTGTTGAAACTGTTTTATCTGGGAAAGTAAATAAGTCGATAGTTTCAGATTTCCAAAGGTATGGGTTGAAAGCAGTAGGGATATCGGGTAAAGACGGTTTTTTGCTTGAATGCAAAAAACATCAAGACAACATCGGTTTTGTAGGAGAAATAACGAATGTAAATACAAAAATAATAGAAACACTCGTCGCTAATGATTTTGTCCCAGTGATTTCGCCTATAGGCACAGACAAAACAGGAAACACATACAATGTCAATGCTGATTATGCTGCTGTAGAAATAGCAATAGCTTTAAAAGCATTAAAACTTGTCTTTATGACTGATGTCGATGGTTTAAGAAAAATTGAGGACAAGGCAGATACATTGATTTCTCGTATTTCACCTGAAGATGCTGAAAAACTAATTGAAAACGGTACAATAACAGGAGGAATGAAACCTAAAACTAAATGTTGCATTAAAGCGGTACAAAACGGAGTGAATTCAGTTCACATACTAAACGGAAAAATTAAACATTCATTGCTACTGGAAATTTATACTAAAAACGGAATAGGAACAATAATTGAGGCTAAAGGAAATGAGTAAAATAAAAGAATTAACTGACCAATATATAATGAATACGTACAATAGAAAGCCAATTGTAATAGAAAAAGGCGAAGGTTGCTATTTATACGATGAAAACGGTAAAAAATATCTTGATTTTACGGCAGGTATCGCAGTCAATTCACTCGGATATAGTAATAAAAAAATTATCAATGCGATTATCCAGCAATCACAAATATTAAATCATTGCTCCAATATTTATTACAGCAAACCGCAGGCAAAAACTGCAGAATTACTTGTCAAAAATAGTTGTTTCGATAAAGTATTTTTTTGCAACAGTGGTGCTGAGTCAATTGAAGCAGCGTTAAAGCTCGTAAAAAAATACGGTAATAATTTTGATAAACCCAAGACACAAATTTTAAGTATGAAAAATTCATTTCATGGTAGAACGTTGGGGGCATTGAGCTTAACAGGTCAAACTAAATATCAAAAAGGTTTCGAGCCGATAATCCCAGATATAAATTATTGTGAATTTAATAATCTAAATTCTGTATTTTCACAAATAAATGAAAATGTTTGTGCAATTATTGTCGAACCAATTCAAGGAGAAGGTGGATTAAGACCAGCTGACAAAAGCTTTTTAAAAGGTTTAAGAGAAATTTGTGACGAAAACGACATAGTATTAATTTTTGATGAGGTACAAACAGGAATAGGACGGACTGGCAAGCTTTTTGCTTATCAGAATTACGATATAGAGCCAGATGTAATATGTCTTGCGAAAGCGTTGGGGAACGGTATTCCAATAGGTGCAATGATGGCTAAAAACAAATTTGCAACTGCCTTTGCTCCTGGGAATCATGCTTCTACTTTCGGTGGAAATCCAATAGCCACAGCATGTGCAAATGTTGTGCTTGAAGAACTTTTAAATGGCAATATTCTCGAGAATGTTGAAATCAGTGGAAATTATTTAATAAAAAAACTAAAAGAATTGCAACAAGAATTTTCGTTTATTAAAGATATACGAGGCAAAGGTTTGATGATAGGAGTGGAGTGTAATATTGATATTCAAACTATTCTTAAACAGTGCAACGAAAATGGATTATTAATCATTTCGGCAGGGAGAAACGTTTTGAGATTTGTACCTCCATTAATTATTTCAAAAAAAGAAATTGACATAGCTATTGCAATTATGCGAAAAGTATTTAAAACGTAAGATTATTTGTAAAAATCGAGAATATTAGAGTACATGCGTTCCTTTTTGCGATATAATTTCATAGAGAAATAAGAGGGAAATCATGACTAAAAACGCATACATCCATATACCATTTTGCACAAAAAAATGCAACTACTGCAGCTTTGTATCGTTTGACAAATTGACACTAAAAAATGTGTATTTAGATGTACTAGTTAGCGAAATAAATGCGAACTATAAAAAAGAAATGCTTAAAACCATATATATCGGCGGAGGTACACCTTCTACACTTTCAATAAGCGACTTTGAACAAATTTTTAATTGTCTAAACTTTGACAAAAATACAGAAATTACAGTCGAAATAAATCCAAATGGCATTGAAAAGAACTATTTAGCGAGGTTAAAAAAACTTGGAGTAAACCGTTTAAGCATAGGCGTGCAGGTTTTTGATGATGTAATTTTAAAAGAAATTGGTCGAACTCATACACAAAAGCAGGCTATAAAAACTATCAAACTGGTTCAAAGCGTCGGTTTTGAGAATATAAGTATCGACTTAATTTATGGATTGCCAAATCAATCTATACAAGATTACGAACAAACATTAAATACGGCATTATCATTAGAGATACAGCATATTTCTTTGTACGGTTTAAAAATAGAAAAGGGTTGTAATTTTTACAATAATCGTCCTGATTTTTTGCCTGATGATGACAATCAAGCTGATATGTACGTTTTATCTCAAAAAATACTCGCTGCTAATGGTTACAACCAGTACGAAATAAGCAATTTTGCAAAAAAGAATTTTGAATCGAAACATAACTTGAATTACTGGAACAATTCTCACTACTACGGATTTGGTGTCGCGGCACATGGCTACGTTGACAATTTCAGGTATTCCAATGAAGCCAATATAGATAAATACCTAATAAATTTTAAAGACACAAAAACTAAAATTGAACTTTCTCAATCTGAGCAATTAGAAGAAGAAATATTCTTAGGCTTTAGAAAAACAGAAGGCATAGACACCGAGAAAATGAACAAAAAATTTAATATTGATTTTGAAAAAAAATACAAAAAAGTACTCGAAAAATATTTAGAATACAAACACATAAAAAAGACACAAAACGGCTACGCATTAACATCAGAGGGAATGTTATTAAGCAATGCATTTTTGTCTGAGTTCATTGAAAACTAGCTTAATTCCGTTTACTTCTAAACAAAGAATTCACCCCATCAAAGACGAGATTAATCAAAATCCATAAACCGCCCCAAGTTAAAGCATTCTTTCCTGCACATTTCAGACCTTCTCCGCTAAAAGCTTTAGAAAGCCCAACATCTTTGGATAAAGACATAGTGCCTAAAGTCCAAATGCCACCGACAATAGCACCCGTAAGACCGTTTTTAGCTGCATTAACTGTTATATCATTCAAAGTACGCTGACTGGAATAATTATTTCTAGCGAAAGCAGGATTATTTTGTTTAATCGGAGTTGACATTACAGAATTTACCATTTTTTATACCTTCTTACTAACTAAATATTTAATAACAATGAATAAAAAAAATTGCTAAAATGAATAGAAACTATTAAATAATGTTACAAATAACTTAATAACCAGTGTGGTCATGAGCAACAAGATACTCTCTAATTACATTCAAAGAAGCCTGAATAACACGAGTAATACGAGAAGAAGACAAACCAACCTGTGCAGCAATTTCTTTAATTTGCATATTACGATAAAATCTATATTCAACAATTGTACGTTCCTTTTGGGGCAAAACCGCAATAGCTTCTTTAATAGTTCTACCTAATTCAGACAGCTCAGCTCTTTCATCAGGCAAAGCAGACTGGTCACGAATAAAGTCGAAAGGTGAATCATTATCCGAAGAAGCTGCAGCTATAGAGTCAATCGAAAGGATTGTTTCATAAACAGCTTCACGCACCTTTGCAGGTGTAACAGCAGTAGTAGATTCACTTGCAGAAGGTTCATTCTCATTTTTCGCTGCTGCAGGTTGCTCTGGCTCCTGAGTCTGAGAATGTTTCAAAGAATACCACTTATATCTATTTCGCAACTCATTACGTATAGCCCATCTAATAGCAGTAGCTACATAGGCTTTATTGTATTTTTCGAGCTGCTCAGGCGTTTTATTTTTAATCATCGCTTGTACGGCGATAATACCAATACTGACCAGTTCCTCGTACTCGACCATATGCGAAGGTATACGACGTTGCTCGACCTTCGATACTTTTTCGATAATTTCTACATATTCTTTTATTTTTGTTTGTATTATATCGACCATAATAAATCACCACTAACAATTATATCATACTAGATTTTTTAGAATTTCGCAAATTATATACAAAAAGTAAAATTTCAGCGACCGCTTTATACAAGTCTGGAGGAATTTCTCTATTAATTTCCACCATTCTAAACAGTGCACGAGCAACCACAGGATTTTCCAAAACTGGGACACCGTGCTGATTTGCGATTTCTATAATTTTTTTTGCGAATAATTCCGTTCCTTTCGCCATTAATTTAGGCGACTCCATTTCTTTTGCGTCATATTTTAAGGCACATGCAACATGTGTCGGATTTGTTACAACAAAATCGCAATCAGGCACTGCATCCATCATGCCTTGTTGAAGCATTTGCATACGTCTTTGTCGCAGCTGTGCTTTCATTTGAGGGTCACCTTCAGAGTTTTTGTACTCATCTTTAACTTCTTTGAATGACATTTTTTGGTCTTGCATAAATTTCCATCTTGTCACTCCGTAATCCGCTCCAGCTATAATTAAAAAAGCAATACATGCTTTCATTACAAACTCAAATATCAAACTCCCGAATTCCTGCATAACCGCAAATTTATTATCAATTGCGATTAAACTCAAAATCACAGGCAAATGTTCCTTATAGACCATAAAACCAACTACACCCAAAATTGAT
>CAZTVM010000034.1:9177-17392 GCA_964617065.1 uncultured Muribaculaceae bacterium | reverse complement strand
ATTTATTCCTTGCTTGAATCCTGATGGTGTAATTAACAATACAAGACAGAATGCAAATTTAGTTGATTTAAATAGAAATTTTCCTACGCAAAACTGGGAATTAACTGCAAAAAACGAATTTTTTGGCGGAGATTGTCCTAACAGTGAAATAGAAACACAATTTATGATTGAAATTCTAAATAATTATAAAATTGATTGTATTTTAAGTTTTCATGCACCATTTCAAATTGTCAATTATGATGGGAAAGCACAAGAGTTAGCGGAGAAAATTGCAAAAATAGTTAATTATCCGATACAAAGCGATATTGGCTATGCAACGCCTGGAAGTTTTGGAACTTATGCCGGAATAGAACGGAATATTCCAACTATTACACTTGAATTAGACGAAAAAGACTCTAATGCAGACCTATGGTCTAGGTGTTCTTCTTTATTTGATTATTTTGCTGATTTATATTAAGAATATGATGACATAGAAAACTATTGGTGATAGCATTAGCTAGTTTAAGATGAAATTATTCGGAGATAAAAATGTTTTTATTTGTAGCTTCTTTTTTAGCTTTAATTTTAGGATATTTTATATATGGTTCTATCGTGGAAAAAATTTTTGGAGCCAGTGAAACTAAACCGACTCCAGCAATAAAATATGCTGATGGTGTAGATTTTGTGCCGATGTCACCATTGAAAATCTTTTTAATACAATTTTTGAACATTGCAGGTTTAGGTCCTGTGTTTGGGGCTTTAATGGGTGCTGTATACGGACCTGTTTGTTTTTTTTGGATAGTTTTAGGCTCTATTTTTGCCGGTGGGGTTCATGATTATCTTTCAGGTATGCTGTCACTAAAATTCAAAGGAAAATCTATAGTTTTTTTTAGTGAGAAATTTTTTGGCAAATGGTTTAAAATATTTTTTTTAATAGGATTATCATGTTTATTAATAGTAGTTGGTGCTGTTTTTGCTGTTAGTCCTGCGCTTATGCTGGAAAAAGTTACTTCTATTAATTACTCGATACTATTGTTGACTATATTTTTATACTATTTTTTTGCTACACTTTTACCTATTGATAAAATAATAGGCAAGTTTTATCCTGTTTTCGCTTTTTTGTTGATAGCAATTACTTTTGTTTTATTCATCAAACTGTTGTTCTCCGGTATGAATTTACCGACTGCAAATTGCTTTGCAAATATGAATCCTGATAAATTACCTATATTTCCATTGATGTTTGTCTCGATTGCATGCGGTGCAATTAGTGGATTTCATGCTACACAATCACCTATAATGGCTCGTTGTTTGACAAACGAAAAGCATGGCAGACCTATTTTCTATGGCGCTATGATTACAGAAGGTTTGGTCGCTCTTGTTTGGGCTACTTTGGGTATAGCTTTTTACAATGGAACAGGAGGATTACTTGAAGTCATTAATCAATCAGGCGCTGGTGGCGCAGTATCAGCCATTTCTAATGCACTTTTAGGCAAAATCGGAGGTACATTAACGATACTTTCTGTAATTATTTTCTCTATAACCTCTGGTGACACTGCGTTTCGTTCAGCAAGGCTCAATTTAGCAGATTCTTTCAATTTTTCACAAAAGAAAATTGTCAACAGATTATTACTGAGCATTATTGTTTTAGCTGCAGGTGTTTTTGTAAGTTTTCATGACTACACCTCAATTTGGCGTTATTTCGCTTGGTCAAATCAAACTCTTGCGTGCATAACTCTTTGGTTAATTACAATTTATTTACGCAAAAAAGGTAAAAATTACATTATAACTATAATCCCAGCACTTTTCATGACTTCTGTTTGTTCATGCTACATTTTAAATGCTCCGATTGGTTTTAATTTATCACTATTAACTTCTAAAATAATCTCTGTAATTATTGCTGCATTTTTGCTTATTTTCTTTGTCTCTTTCAAAAAACATAAGAAAAATATAAATTCTCGTACAGAAAAATTAATTGAACTACAAAAGTAGAGCAACTTTTTATTTATTAATTTTTGACTGTTTTATTTGGTGAAACAAGTACATATAAATGTGGTTTTGAAAAATATTTATTAGCGACACCGATTATATCAGAGGCAGTTACAGATTGGATTAATTGAGGGTATTTATCTTTAAACTTCCAACTGCGATTAGTCGTTTCATACCAGCCGAGAGTGCCGGCTTTTTCCATATTGGTTTCAAAAGAAAGTACATAGTTACCTAAAATTTTGTCTTTTGTTTCAGTTAATTCTTTGTCGCTTACGAATTCTTTTTTCAAAGTGTTTATTGCATTCAGCATGCCATTTTTTGCTACATCAATATTTTTTGGATTAGTACCTATAAATAATGCAAAAACTCCTGCGTTGACTTGTGGTGAATATGATGAACCAACCTGATAAGCCAAACCTTGAGAGTCTCTAAGGTCAGTAAATAACCTAGAGCTCATGCCTGTGCCTAAAAGTGCGTCAATGACTTGTAAAGTAGCGTAGTCTTTTTCACTCATAATACCTTCAGTGGGATAGCCGAGTACGAGCCAAGCTGCTTCTGAGTCTTTAGTGATATTTATATTTTCAATGTTTTTTTTGAACTGAAAATCTTTCTTGAAATCAGATATTTCCAATTTTGAGCCTTCTGATGAGTTAAAAATTTTCTCAAAATTTTCAGCTAAAACATTGACATCAAGATTTCCGTTTATTGAAATCACAATATTTTCAGGGTAAAACATTTTCTTATATAATTCAAAAATGTCATCAGATTTGATGGTAGAAAAGGTTTTTTCATACGTTTTACCTGTGATAGCGTATGGATAATCACCCCAAATGCGAGCCTTGAATTCTTCTAGTGCGACATTCATTGGGTTGTCACGATTTTTCTTTATAGCTTGCAGTTTTTCAGATTTGATTTTTTCAATTTCATGAGGGTCGAATACAGCATTATTCACAACTTCGTCCAGTACATCAAAAATTATAGGCAATTCTTTTTTTGTAGCTTTGATAGAAATTCTAAAAGCGTCGGCATCAGCTATCGTATTCAATTTTATACCATTTTCCTCAAGAAGTTGCATAAGTTCTTGAGCTGAATATTTTTTAGTTCCTTTTAGCATTGCACTTGCCATCAAAGAAGCAGTCCCAGCTTTGTTTTCAATAAAATTTCCACCTTTAGCGTATATCTGTATAGCTATAATGTCGTTAGCTTCGTTTTTATTGAGTAACAATTCAGCTTTGTTATTTAAGATATATTTAGAAATTGAGCCATCTGAGTTTATCGGAACAGGTAACTTTTTTTCCGTAGGAATAGATGTTTTTTTTGTTTTGTTTGCAATTTCGAGCATTTGAGGATTAATCACAGATACGACCATTTTGTCAAAGTCTAGATATTTTTTTGCGGCGGTTTGCAAATCTTTCGCTGTTAATTTATTTATATTTCCAATGTAATTTTGGTAGGCATTTGCATCGTCGTACATGACTGTCATATAACCGAGCTCATTAGCGATGTTTGAACCTGATTCTCGAGAGTAATAAGTATCACGTTCAATTATATTTTTTGCTTTTTTAATTTCTTCATTGCTGATTGGTGTTGTTTTTAAATTTTCGATTTCGGTAATTATGCTATTTTTCAATTTTTCGTAGTCATCAATTTTGTAATTCGCATTTACGTAAAAAATGCTGTCATCTTTGTTCGTTGAATGACCTGATGAAATAATAAAAGCTAATCTTTTTTGTTCTTTGATATTTTGATAAAGTCTTGATGTTTTTCCATCGCCTAAAACAGTAGATAGTAAATCAAGAGCGCACGACTCTTTGATATTTTTGCTGTCAACACCTCGAAAACCAATTAAAATATAAGAGGTTTGGACGTCAGCTTTTTCGACTATTTCCATTGATTTAGGTAAACTTTTTTCTTTTTTATAAACAATTTTTGCGTTGTTATTTAAAGTCGTTTTTGCGCCAAAAAGTTTTTCTACATCTTTTATAACTTTGCTGGTTTCTACGTCTCCGACTATGATTGTGACCATATTCGCAGGTGAGTAATATTTTTGATAATACTCGATAATTTCTTCTCGTGTAACTGTTTCTATTACGTCTTTTGTTCCGATTACTTTGCGTTTATAAGGATGCGATTTATAAAAAGCTGTTATCATGTTATCGTACAGTTTTGTCGTCGGATTGTCATTAGAACGTGAAATTTCCTCTAGGACTACTTTTCTTTCTTTTTCCAATTCTTTTCTCGGTATCAAAGGATTTAGCATCATGTCTGCATGTAAATTCAATGCTAACTCAAAATCTTTGGAAGGAATAGTAATGTAATAATGAGTGTAGTCTTTGCTAGTCGCTGCATTGGTAATTGCGCCTTTGGATTCTAATATTTTGTCAAACACTCCATTTGGATACTGTTCAGTTCCTTTGAAAAATAAATGTTCCAAAAAATGAGCGGTTCCGTTATTTTTGTCATTTTCGTTAATAGAACCAGTTTTTATCCATGTATCTATTGTTACGATTTTATTGTCATGCAGCTCTTTAATTATGACTGTTTGACCGTTTTGCAATCTGTAAACATTGTAATCATCTGCTAAAACAGAACTGAATGTGAATAACAACCCCAATATAACCAGTAAATACCTCATTTATCCCTCCATAATTTATATATAATATTATAGTTTAAAATATGCAAAAGTGTACTAATCTTTAATTTATATTTTTGTATAGCTGGACTTATTTTTGTTAAATAGTAGAATTATGGTAGTTATAAGAGTAGGATAAAATCTTGAAAAAAATAAAAGTATTAACAATATTTGGCACAAGACCAGAAGCTATTAAAATGGCGCCTATTGTACAGCTTTTGGCGAATAATAATGACATTTTTGACTCGAAAGTTTGTGTAACAGCGCAACACAGACAAATGCTCGATCAGGTTTTGGAATTATTCAAAATAAAGCCGGATTACGACTTGAACATAATGAAAGAAAATCAGGATTTATGGACACTTACGTCAAATGTACTTTTGCAAACGAAGAATGTGATAGAAGATTTTTTGCCTCATATAGTTCTGGTGCACGGCGATACGACGACATCTATGGCGGCAGCTTTGTCGGCTTTTTACGCTAAAATTCCAGTAGGTCATGTTGAAGCAGGATTGAGAACATTTGATAAGTATTACCCCTTTCCTGAAGAAATTAACAGAGTTTTTGCTGACGCTGTGTGCGAATACCATTTTGCACCTACTGAAACGTCATGCAAAAATTTAATAAATTCAGGAATTTCTGAAAAACATATTTACAAAACAGGTAATACAGTAATTGACGCACTACTTTACACCGTTAAAAACAGTGAAGTTGATTTGTCTTACTTAAATTTGAATAAAAATCTGAAAACAATTTTATTAACTTCGCATAGACGAGAAAATTTTGGCGAGCCGATAAAAAACATTTGCCACGCTGTTTTAGAAATAATCAAAAAAAATGAAGATGTGCAAGTCGTATATCCTGTACATCTGAACCCAAATATAAGAAAAGTAGTTTTTGAACTATTGGGAAACAAAGAGCGAATTTATTTAATTGAGCCGTTGGAGTATGCGCCTTTTGCTAGTTTGATGAAACAATCGCATATAATTCTGTCAGACTCAGGTGGTGTACAAGAAGAAGCTCCGTCTTTAGGAAAGCCGGTACTCGTTTTGAGAAGTACAACTGAACGTCCTGAGGCTGTTGAATATGGTACTGTCAAGCTTGTAGGTACTGATGCAAAAAAAATTGTCGACGAAGTGCAAAATCTTCTGGATAATGAAAATGAATATTCAAAAATGGCAAAAGCCACTAATCCCTACGGTGATGGGCTAGCTGCGCAAAGAATAATTGATGTTTTAAAAACTATTAAATTTTAAATTCTTCCCAAAATCATAAAAATATTATATGATAATATTAACAATGGAGATTTATAACAAATGTTAATAGAAGAACTTTTAGAATTGGCTCTTACTAGAGGAGCAAGCGATTTACATATTTCTAACGGATTACCGCCTGTCTTACGTGTCGATGGCAATTTGATAAAAGTCAGTGACGAGTGTATGACGACGGAAAATATTGAATCCCTTATTTTTCAAATGTTAAGTAACGAGCAAAGACGTGTGCTTGAACAAAATTGGGAATTAGACTTGTCATACGGTATTCACGGTGTAGGACGTTTTAGGGTGAATGTATACAAAGACAGAGGGAATTATGCGGCTGCATTCAGAACCATTAATTCTATTTGCCCAAGCATGGAAACTTTAGGACTGCACGATAGCGTTACAGGTTTATGCAACACGCCTCGAGGGATAATTCTTGTAACAGGCCCTACTGGTAGCGGTAAATCTACGACTCTTGCCTCAATGATTGACTATATAAATAATACTCGCTCTGAACACATTTTGACTATTGAGGACCCGATAGAATTTATACATCACTCAAAAAAAAGCATTGTTCATCAAAGAGAATTAGGGCAAGACACTCGTTCGTTCGGTAATGCGCTCAAGTCAGCTTTGCGTGAAGACCCTGACATTATTCTGGTCGGTGAGCTGCGTGATTTGGAAACGATGTCACTTGCTATGACTGCAGCTGAAACAGGTCACCTTGTTTTTGCTACATTGCATACATCTTCTGCAATTCAGTCCATTGACCGTATCATAGACGTATTCCCTGAAGGTCAGCAACAGCAAGTACGTATGCAACTTTCAAGCAGTCTTGTCGCCGTGCTTTCTCAAACGCTTTTGCCTCGATTACAACCTGATGGTGTTACTAAAAAAGGTGTTGTGCTCGCTCAAGAAGTCATGATTATTAATAATGCTATATCAAACTTAATTAGAGAAGCTAAAACAGCTCAAATATATTCTGTTTTGCAAACTAGCATGGGCGATGGAATGCAAACTCTCGATTTCGCTTTGAAAAATCTTTATAAAAATAAATTAATTTCACTTGACGATGCGCTTATGAAATCTAGCCGTCCAAATGAATTACGACGTTTAATAGGTATGAGTTAGTACATAAAAAAAGGAAAAAATATTATGGCAAGAATAATTAGACCGACATGGGCAATAAGATGTGTGCAATCAAGTTGTCGTGAACTGTTTGAAGTAGCTGTTCTCGATGATGGGAAACAACAAGAAGTCGTATGCCCAAAATGCGGCGAACATTACGTTTATCCACCTAAAGACAATGAGGAAGAACAAGCCTAGACAATGCTCTTTTTCGGTACGGACAAACGATACAACCAATTTAGCGAGTATTTAAAAGAAAAATTAAAATACAAAATTTATAAAGTCACTCTTGATGCAGGTTTTAGTTGCCCTAATAGAGACGGCACTATTTCTCATGGTGGGTGTATTTTTTGCGATGATGGCGGCAGTTTCTCTAAATCTCATGATACAGCTGTCCCACTGAAACAGCAGCTTTATGGCGGAATTGAAACGCTCAAACGTCGCTTTAAAGCACAAAAGTTCTTGTCTTATTTGCAGGCGTATTCTAATACTTATAAACAGGTTGACGAACTAAAAAACATCTATGATAAAGCCCTTGACCATCCAGACGTATTAGGTTTGTGTATAGGCACCCGTCCTGACTGTGTTGACGGTAAAAAATTAGACCTAATAGGTACTTATACTCAAACCCACCACATTTGGATTGAATATGGGCTACAATCCATTCATAATAAGACACTTGAGTATATTAACAGAGGACATGATTATGCTTGTTTTGAAAAAGCTTTTTTTGAAACTAAAAAAAGAGGCATAAATGTTTGTGCGCACGTCATTATGGGATTACCTAACGAAACTTATGATGACATGATGGCGACTGCGAAAAAATTAGCAGAATTAAAAATTGATGGTGTAAAAATTCACATGCTCTGCGTTTTACAAAACAGTGAATTGTACCGACGTCACCAAATTACTCCTGTAAAATTTATGTCAGAAATGGAATACGTGAATATTGTGTGTGATTTTTTAGAATTTTTACCGCCGACTACAACTATTCACCGACTTGCAGGTAATGGATTAATGGTTGAAATGTACGAACCCCGATGGTTGCAAAAAAAATTTGAGGTTTTAAATAAAATTGACCGAGAATTTATACGCAGAGACAGTTTTCAAGGCGCCAAATATACTCAGTAAATACTAAAATAGACTTATCTGTTGCCCTGCAAAAAATTTTTGCAAAAATTTTTCTCTATGCCATTTCGTTACACCATGTTCTGCAATTGCTGCTAAGTGC
>CAZTVM010000034.1:0-9167 GCA_964617065.1 uncultured Muribaculaceae bacterium | reverse complement strand
GTTAGATAGCCCTTGTTTTTAGCCCAATTATATTGTGGAAAATCGTTGTGCAATTCTTTCATAAACCTATCTCTCTCTACCTTAGCAAGTATCGAAGCTGCAGCAATCGAAGCTGAACGACTATCGCCCTTTATTAAATTTTCTTGTTCGTAATCAAATTTAGGAATAATCTGTCGTCCATCGACAAAAATTTTCACTTTTTTATCAGAATTAAGCTGCTTTATTACGTCTGCACAAGATTTTTTCATTGCTAACAAAGACGCCTGTAAAATATTAATTTTTTCAATTTCAAGAACACTACTTGAGTGTATGGAATATACAGAGTTGCTTTTTATTATATCGTAGAGCTTTTCTCGTGTTTTTTCACTTAATTTCTTTGAATCATTAACTTCAAAAAGTAACTCGACAATTTTCTCGTTAATGACAGGAAAATAAACAGCCGCAGCGAAAACAGGACCTGCTCCTGGTCCTCGTCCTGCTTCGTCAGTTCCTATTACAGCAAAATTTTCTGAACATTTTTTATCAAATAAAAAAAGTTCATTTGATTTTACTTTTAAATTCATTCACCAGCCTCAAAATTTTCAGGGAAATCATCTAAAATCATTTTGCCTAAACGCCCTTCTCTGAAATCGGTCAAAATAAAAATCGCACAACGCTCAACATCAGGCTCACCGTTTTTTACGAGCCAATTGCGTTTCAGTGCTATGTTATCAATAGTCAACTCATTTTCAGCCGTCAAATTATAATGATTTTTAACAGTGTCAGAATGTTTTTTCGCAATATTCATCAAAAGTTCGTTGGCAACTTCAATATTGTCATAAGCATTTTCGCCAACAGAGTTAACAAAAGCTAACTTTTGAGCAATTTCTTGACACTCTTGCTTTAAAGGTATTATGCCTGGAGTGTCTAGCAATTCGACTTTAGGATTAATTCTAACCCACTGCTGTTGACGAGTAACACCGGCTTTTGCGCCGACTTTGGTCTTAGCTTTTTTTATTAATTTGTTTATAACACTTGATTTTCCTACATTAGGCATCCCAACTACCATAACTCTGGCAGGACGTTCCAGCAATCCTTTTTGCATAAGTTTTTCGATTTTTGGTCTACCCAATAATACAACGCTGCTCAAAATGTCGTTGATATCAGAAGAATTTTTAAACGAAGTCATTAAAACCTTAGAGTTTGTCTCTTTTTTTATTAAATCTCTCCATTGTTTAAGCGAAGAAATGTCAACTAAATCGGCTTTATTTAATAAAATAAGCCGAGGACACTCGGCTATAAGTTTTTTTATATTCGGGTACATAGAACTGTATGGAATACGAGCATCAAGCACTTCAATTACGACATCGACTAACGCTAACTGTTCTTTAAGTTTGCGTTCCGCTTTCGCAATGTGTCCCGGATACCAGTGAATATGTACCATTATTTATCTATATTCAATTTTTTCTTTAATACGAGTAGCTTTACCTGAGCGTTCTCTCAAATAATATAACTTAGCACGACGAACATCGCCACGACGAAGTACATTAATTCGTTCTATACGAGGAGAGTAAATAGGGAAAACTCTTTCAACACCAACACCTTGAAACACTTTTCTTACGGTAATTGTAGCACCTACGCCACTGCCTCTTTTTTTAATAATGATGCCTTCAAAAGCCTGTGTACGTTCTTTATTACCTTCTACAATACGTACCATAACTTTTACCGTATCTCCAGGATTCAATCTTGGTAATTCTTTATCTGTAAATTTTTTACCCATTTCGACTATTGTTTGATTCATTTCAGTCACCTTTTCTATTTTAACTCATTGTTCAATAGTATTTGAAAAATATTTTAAATTCAAGCATTTTAACGTTATTGTTTCAGAATATTAAAATTTAAAAAAGAATTAGCAATAAATCACATTTACTGACTTTACATAAACAACTGAAAGGAATTTGAAAAATGCTTATTAATTCTATGTTGTCATATACTTGTTGTCCTTTGCCGAAAAAATGCTCATCGGTTCATTTTTCATCAAATGAAAACGAGTTTAACAAACCACAAAAAGATGATGCTGAGGTCGATGCTTTTTAGCAGATGTTACGGCAAAAATTGGCACCAACTCGTGCAAGTATGTCTAATGATACGCAATTAAATATAAATGATTTTGAAGGAAATTTATCACAAATAGATGATGATGGATTAAGAAAAAATTTAGGCGAATTAGCACAAAAAAAATTCGCTTCAGCTACCAGCATTGATAAACTGATTATAACAAGAGAATTTGCAAAGTTGAGTGAATCAATCATAACGGCTCACACAGAACCTGAGTTATCTACAGAAAGCTTATGTGACGAAGATTTTTTAGAGGATTTTGAAGTTTTTTATCCTGAAAAATTATTTTCATTAGAAGGAGAAATAGAAGACGCAGTAGAAACAGATAAATCAACTTATAGCCCTATGTTAAAAGAATTTGTGAATGCTAAAAAGTTCACACTGCTAAAACATTATTTGCAAAAAACAACAATGAATGAGCCGGAGTTGTTTACTGAAATTTATGAAAAATGCTATTTGAATAATGCAAACTTAGAGCCTGAACAAATTGAGCGTTGCAAAAAAATTAATAACGAATTTAATACGAAGGTGTTTTTATCAGAATTAAACAATCAAAATGAAACATTAGACGTTATAGAACAAGAATTAAACGAGTGGAAACAAAAAAGTGGCGGCAAAGCGATTTTGCCACGAATAGTTGATTGCACTTTTGCACATCAATCTATATTTGATGCAAGCGGCTCCGTTACAGGTAGCAATCCGAATTTAATATGGCTGAACCCGGGAGAAAGGGATTTGCCTTCTATAATTCGACATGAAATGGTGCATTTGAATGAGGCATATAGTCCTTTCAAAGATATTTACCCACCTCCAAAAATTGAAGATTACAGTGATGTTTTACCTTCTAAATGTGATGAAAGAGGACTTCTTCGTGAATTATCAATGATGAGAGGCAAAAAAATAACATCTTTAGAAGGTGAAGATGAAAACCAACTTAAAGCCGAATGCCCGGAGTATTTTTCGACAGTCTTTGATAAATGCAAATACAGAGAAGAACTTTTAAGAGGTGGTTTGCAACCTTTTACTGTCGGATATGCCTGCACCTCGAGGGAGGAGTTTATTGCTGAAGCTGCCAGCGGTATAACTGAAAATTACTCTGATGAATTCAAAGGGCGTTTGGTCAAAATGGGCTTGCCTGATTATGTTTTTGACATGAAAAATTTTTCCAATGAAATTCAATCCAGAGTCGAAACTCTAGAGATGTTAATAACGCTATACCGAATGACCGCAATAAAAAATCCAGCCGAATTCAAAAAAACTTTCCCAAATAATTTAAAATCCTACGATGAAATGATATTATTGCTGAAAGCAGAGGCTAAGTTAAAAGATATGTTAAAGCGAAGTTAATTAACAACAAAAATATCAAGCCTATTCTAGCAAAACTTAGGTGCAAAGTCTTTAATTTTTTTATCTAAAAGTTTTTGACAAGAATCTTTCAAAGCGTTATTCATCATATATTGAGTGTAAGCCGTTTGGTTAGCGAGCATCAAGTTTTTGTCCTGACGCTGAAAAGAGTCGATATTATTCATGTTGCCAACTTGAGAAGCTTTAAACGCCAAATTCATTCTTGCTTCAGCACCACGAATCATCGCTAACTCAGCATTACTACTTTTATTCATTGCCGTCATGACACCAATTAAAGCTGTAATCAATACACACCTCTTATATACCTTACACTTGATTATGATAGCATATTAACACGATTTTGTCATTACTTTTTTAGTTTATTGTTTTAGTTTGTAACATATAAAAACATGCGATGATTTTTTAGCTTCAAAAGAGAATAAAGCTGTTTTTTATTTGACGAATTAAAACGGAGATGGCATTTTTTAATGACATAATATATAATAATCTAATGGATAAATATTATGAAAAAACAATTAATTCGTCTTTGATTTACGATGGACAAATAATGCAAATTAAAAAAGATTGTGTAGAATTGTCTGACGGTTATAAGACAATTCGTGAGATGCTAATACACAATGGCGGGGTGGTTGTAGTCGCTGAAAAAGATGGTAAAATTTTATTGGTAAAACAATATCGTTATCCAATTCAGCGTACAATGTTTGAATTGCCGGCAGGCAAGCTTGAAAAAGGTGAAAATGAATTTTTAGCGGCACAACGTGAATTGGAGGAAGAAACAGGCTACAAAGCAAAATCTTGGGAAAGTCTCGGCTGGATTTATCCTTCAGCAGGTTACTCATCAGAAAAACTTTTTTTATACTATGCTCATGACTTAGTGAAAACGACTGAAAAACCTGATGTTGGCGAGATTATTGACCATTATTTCTATAAAATAGATGATGTGTTTAATATGATAAAAAATAATGAAATATGTGATGCAAAAACGATTTGCGCATTGTTAAGGGCTTATAAATTATGATTAAAATGGTAGTACTTGATATTGATGGTACAATTCTAGGCAAAACATTCAAAATATCTGAACGAACGAAAAAATGTTTTGACAGGTTAATGAAAAGTGGTGTAAAAATCGTTTTAGCAACAGGACGTATGTATTACGCTACAATTCATATTGCAAAAGAACTTAATTTACACGACCCGATAATAACTTATCAAGGCGCTTACATTAGAGAAATTATCGGCAAAAACAATGTGCTTAGAGATGTTTCTGTGCCTGCTGATATAGCGAAGGAAGTCATAAAAACAATTAAACGAAATAATATTCATATAAATATTTACGCAAACGATACTCTATTTGTCGAAAATGATGGCGATATTATTAAGCATTATTGCGTTGATAGAAAAATACCTTATAAAGTTGTTTCAGATTTGTTAGCTCTTGATTACCCAAGCTACCACAAAGTTTTAGCTATCGATAATGATACACAAAAAATTACAGATTTAATTGAATTATTACAAGAAAAATTTAGTGATAAATTGCATATAACCAGGTCAACTCCGCATTACTGCGAAGTCTCGAACTTATGTGCAACAAAAGGTGATTGTGTAGCTTTTTTGGCACAAAAATGGGGAATAAAAAAAGAAGAAATTATCGCAATCGGTGATCAGGAGAATGATATAGAAATGCTGTTAGCTGCAGGCATCAAAGTCGCAATGGGGAATGCAACTCAAAGATTGAAGGACATTGCTGATTTTGTAACTTTAGATGTCGAAAAAGACGGTGCATGTTATGCTATAGAAAAATTTGTAGAAGCAGGAGAAAAAATTGAGTTTTGATATTAGAATAGGTAATGGGTTCGATATTCACAGATTGGTTGAAGATAGAAAATTAATTCTTGGTGGTGTTGAAATAGAATATGAAAAAGGATTGCAAGGTCACTCGGACGCTGATGTCCTGATACACGCTATAATTGATGCTATACTAGGCTCACTTGCTCTCGATGATATAGGAGCGCACTTCCCTGATACAGACCCTAAATACAAAGATGCTGACAGTCTGAATTTACTTGCGGAAGTTTTAGAATTAATGTATAAAAAAAACTATGAAATTAATAATATTGACGCAAATATAATTGCTCAAGAACCGAAATTAAGACCTTACATTTTGAGTATTCGTAAAAAACTCTCGCAATGCTTGCATGTTGATATTGAACAAATATCAGTAAAAGCTAAAACTATGGAACATTTGGACGATATAGGACGAAAAGAAGCAATTTCTGCGAATTGTTCTATTTTAATAAAAAAAATAAAATAAAATGAACTGTACCCACAAAAGTAGACAATAAAGTTTTAAATGTTACTTTAAAAAGAAAGGGGTACAAAATGCAACATAGATAATATAATTCAAGTCGATTTCAAAAATCACATAAGAAAAAGTAGCCGATTAAAAGAATTGATATCGGAAATTGTTAAAGCAAAAGAAAATTGTATAATTTATTGTTCAAATAGAGACGCAACAGAAAAAATACAAATCATTTAATTGTTTCAGATTATTTTTCAAAGGGAGCATAAAAACTTTTAATGAAACTTAAAAAGATAGTAGAATATTTTTGAAAGGAGTAATTAAAAATGACAAACGGATTCAGCAGAGAGCAAATCAGAAAGATTTTAAAGGAAAACGACCAATTCAAGAAACGGGCATCACAAAAAGACTTTACGCAGTGATTTCGGGAACGTAGAAATAGCTGTGCTGCACGACACAGAAAGCAATTTCGAACCTGAAATCGTAAAAAAACATTCCAAAGAAATTAACCCGAAATTGAAAGGTTTTTGACATAGCTGATTATCGCATTATAAGATACAGTTAATTTTCTATTCACCCAGAAAATATGATTTTATTTTACCCCATGTTGTTTGCTGTGGTTTATCGACTTTTGTACCACATTCTTCTGCGGTTCGAACCTTTTCCGGCATATTATCTTTGAAATATTCATTTAATTCATTTAAATCTTCTAAAACGTAGGGTCTATTAGGAGAATTTGCCATACTCAGTGATACCGCTTTTGAAGTTGCATTAGTGTTTTTCAACGCCCCTTCAGGTTTGTCTATACCTGTATTGACACCTTTTGAGTCGTATAACGCTGTTAGAGCTGTCATTTCGCTAAGTTCCAAATTCCCGTTTTTATTATAATCAATGGCGTCAGTGTATGTTTTATTTACGTCAATACCATTTTTCTGATATTCTTCAGCTGAAAGTACACCATCGCCGTTAGAATCGTGGTACTGTATAGTGGCATTAGCAAATTCTGCATAACTTTCTGTCAAGCCTTCTTTGGTTTTGTCGTCAGTTAGACCGACTTTTAATGTCAACGCCCTATCAAGTGCTTTTTGCAAAGCACCTGGTTTTGAAAAGGTCGAATTTTCCTTGATTTCTAATTTCGCTTTTTGGTATTCGTTAAAAGCAGTATAACCGTTTGGTTTACTAGCTGGCGCTTTAGCAGGTGGTCGACATTCTCTGGATGGCATTCTTTCGAGCTGACCCGCAGGACTGTACTTTTTGAACTTAAACTCCATATTACGCTCCCATATTTTATCCTATGTATATAAAAACAAAATATGGGTTTTAATTGCGCTTTTTTATAAAAAATGTACTTTTGTTAAGTTGCATATATTTCTACAATCTTCTTATACCGTCAGTGAAACAGCCCATCCCTGCGTTAGGTTTTGCTTTTTTAATCTCATTATATGTTGCTTCAGGATATTTTATTTCACTAGTCATATATATTCCTGTTCCGCATGAATGTTGGTTACTGTAATCATAATTATATTCGTCTATTTGATCGCTGTATAGGCCACGACTATCTACTTCTGTTCTGAATCTAGGAGCGGAGCCCGAAATTTGCGCTTTATTGCTATATATAGAAGTAAAGCCAAAGCTTAAATATACTTCACCAGAATATTCAACAATTGAACTTGGATTAATAGGCTCAATATCAGGTACATTTACAATAGCGTTAGCCATGTTTTGTGAACTTTTTAATGTTTTCAACGCACATTGCGCTACTTTTAAAGCTTTCTGCATGTATTCATCCACAAGGGAAGAATACACTTTTTGCTGCTTTTCTTTAAAGTTTTTTTCCAGTTCATCTAGCTTTTTATTCAATGAGCATTTTTTTGAAACACACTGGGATAATTCTATTTCTATGTCTTCTTTTTCTACACGAATATTGATAATACTATTTTCAATATCATTTATTGTATTCTCAGCCTCCTTTATCGGAGTTATTATGTCCTCTATTTCTTTCTTTAAAGGACTGAGTTCATCCTGCAATTTCTGTTTATCTTTTTCTTTAGAAGCAATCGTAGAAGCTAAATCATTAATCTCTTTTTGAAGTTCCTCAATCTTGTCTTTTTTTTGAGAGTTGTTTAGTTCGATTTCTAATTTTATTTTTTGGGAATCCAACTTAGTAATCTCACGAGACATTAGAGCGATTTGGAGTGAGAGCTCATTTTGTTGGGATATCAATTCTGTTTTTTGAGAGGTTAAGCTATCATATATACAAGAATACCCATCTTTTTCAGACATTTTTTCATTTATTTCGTTGTTTTTAAATTCTATAGAATTTTTGCATATAGCGCATTGCTGCTCAGCCACTTTTATAATTTCTTTAATGTTTTGTATATCAGGATCGTTATCCATATTTATTTCATAATTTTTGTTAACAAAGTCGACTACAATATTGTAAATTGTATCAGTATCTTTACCAAGCATAACTGCAGAGTAAATAGATTTTTCAAGTCCTTTAATTGCCGAATCACTTGGTTTTTTGTTGTAGGCGTCCACAGCGGCAGCAAATGACATGTAAGCTGTGTAAACAATCGCCATAGAATCAAAAAAATCATCAATTTGTTTGTATCCTGTAGCTCCAGCTGCTGCCATCAATTCTGTTTTTATAAAGTTACTAAATTGACTTCTCAGGGCAGGGTCAGCGTACATTTCTTCCATAGTTAACTTGCCATTAGCCATATCAACGATAAAGTCAAGTCCATCTGCTGCTGCAGTAATTGCTAAACTACCAACGACACGATTTGCAATTGCTGCAACTCCTGGCGACATAATACTACTCACACCAAGATTAGATAGCAGCCAGGCGCCTAACGGCGGTGCGACATAAGCTGCGCCAACTGTTGCAGCTATTGAAACAGCTGCAACACCAACTATTTGCCAAGTACGATTATTACACGCATTGTTAAAAATAGCCGCTTTTAACATTTTCATATCAGCAATATCATCACACATATTGTCAAATGATTGTATCATAACATCAGAATTATAACCTAAAACTGCATACTGGGCACTTGCGTTATTGCCACTGGGATTGTAATCACCATTATTTGGTCCTACATACCTAAAATATGAATTACCATATTTATCAATTTCACGCCTGAATAAACCACCTTCATCTTTCGTGAAATAGTCTTCCACATCTTGATTATTATCTATCTGATCATGAAATGAGTCCTCGAGCGAATACACTTTATAACCAAGTGCAACACTAAGAAATTCGTCTGCACAATGGTATCCTATATATTGGCTAAGTGTAGCACCTATTTTTGTTAAAGTATCTTTGAAAGGACTTTGAATGCTGTATTCTTCGCCTCGTTCTCTAGTTGTAGTACATATCGTATTTGTTAAACCAGCGATAAGA
>CAZTVM010000033.1:12641-17739 GCA_964617065.1 uncultured Muribaculaceae bacterium | reverse complement strand
ATGTCAAAGAAGGCGAATTTAAAGCTAACAGAGGACGAGGAAAAGAAACTGTTAACGAATATTCAATCCGTACATTAGAAACGAAATTAACTTCTATCCAAAAAGACAAACTTGGTCGTACTTACTTGTCAGCAGGTGCTAATGTTGGTTTGCCATTCTTGGGTGGTACTAACGAAGATAACCATTTCATGGCTCTCACCGGTGGTGTAACAAGACAATTCTGGTTACCTAACAAAGGTGTGGCTATGTTGAGATTTAATGGGCAGGTATCACCAGACCATAATATACCTTCTCTTGAACAATTCCAAGCTGGCGGATTTAACACAGTCAGAGGTTACGATGAAGGTTTGTTACTTGGAAAATCCGGTTGGACTGCTGGTGTTCAAGTAAATACGCCTATTCCGTTCCTTCCTGAGTCTATGCCTATCTGGAAAAACGGTGACAGAGTGTATCGTCTACCTATTAAAGAAAGAATTCAATTGGTTGGATTCTATGATTGTGGCTACGCAAAAACAGTTGACTACGATTTAGGTACTGATTTTATTCAAAGCGTTGGTACAGGTCTTCGTGTCTACTTAACAAAATACTTGACTGCTTCAGTTGACTTCGGATTCCCGATAGGGGAACGACCTGATGGCGGTCACAGATACAGAACTCATTTCTTCTTAACATCAAACATATTGTAAAGTATTGTTAAATATATGTAAAGATTATGTAACAATGCTAAAGTTTTAGACAAATTTAGCCGTATTTACTTTTTATAATAATAACTAACTGGGGAAAGGCAAAACATGAAAAAATTATTAAAATCGCTTATTAGCATGGTTTTACTGCTGTCGTATTCGGTAATTGCACTACCGGTGGGTGCTACGAATTGGCAAGGTACTGGTACAGGTGAAGTTGGTGCAAATTATCTTAAACCCGGTCAACAAACATCTACTTTCAATATGACCGACTTCAATATTACTAGGGGTGACCCTGGTACAATTCATCAGTACAATGGACAAACCACTAATGTTTGGGTTGATGTCACAGGTGGGGTAACTTCTTGGCACGACGCATTAAACGCTAATGGTATTAATCTTTTAGTGTCAAACAAAAATGGTTTCATTATAGGCTCGAATGGTGTCGTTAACGCTAATACTTTAATGATGACAACAGGTAATGTAAATAAAGAAGATTATATGAATGGTGTTTATAATCTTTCAGGTGCACAAAACGGAACTATAAAAAATTACGGTCAAATTAATGCCGGTGGTATCGTGATGTTAGCGAAAGAGATATATAATTCAAATTCAAGTTTTAAAAATCCTGCAACTATTTCAGGTGATGTCGTAAAAATAGCTGCCGGAGATAATTTGTTTTTTGAATTTGATGGTTCGACCTTAGAAGACCTCGCTAATGTTGATATTGGCGATGCCAATGCAGCTATCGGTAGCGGTCTTATCCAAAATAATGGTATTATTGAAGCCAAAGGCGTTTACGACAAAGCTAATTCTTTGGAATTAGTCGCTAATGATATTCAATTAAACTATAACTCCAATGGACCCGATAATTATAACTCTATCGTTGCAAGCCAAGTATACACCAACGGTGGCGGACTAAAAATTACTGCTAATAAGCTTAGAGGTAATGCTGTTAATGGTGGACATAACGGTGTTATTAGTACAAAGGGTAAGTATGATGGAGCGACCGGTAAATTCGCATTAGAAGAAGGTGGTACATTAACGCTACGCACAAAGAGTATGACAGTTGGCGAGTGTGCTAAAATTGCAACCGGAAGTATAGATATAAAAACAGGCGATGGTGACCCTGACGATGATGACAATACTGATGTTATTATCGATGATAAATTTGATGTCGACCATGATATTAAAATTGACACAGATGGCGATATTATAAATGATACAGATTTAGTTATAGACGGCGATTTAGATTTAGATGCAGGTCGTGACGTTATTAATAACGGAATAATTGATATTTTGCCGAATCCTGAAGCTACAGGTGATCCTGGTACTCAGGTTGTTGATATCGACGCTGGTCGTTATGTTATTCAAAACGGTAAATTCGTAGCTAAACCAGACGGTCCTGTCGATATAAATGCAGGTAAATCAATTATTACTACTGACCCTACTTCTAGACAAGATTTAAAAGACGCAGGTGTAAAAGTTCGTGACAAAAATGGTAATGCAATAACAGAAATTGCACCTACAAACGGTGATATCACAGCAACTGCAGGTTTAGATATTATAAATAACGGTGTTACTACTTTATCAACGGATCCTGACCATGATATCAAATTAAAAGCTGATCGTCATATTATACAAAATAATAAATTAATCGCTGATGCCGGACACGACTTAGCTCTAGATGCAGGTGGCTATATTATAACAACAGACCCGACTTCAAGGCTTGCATTGCGCAAAGATGGTATTGATTTAAACGGTAATTTCTTACCAGATGATACTAATATTAGATTTGTATCAGACAATGTTACTAATACAGATCCGAACGGCAATGCGTTGACTGATTTATCAGCCGGTAATGCTTTGGGTGCTACAGCAGGTTTGGATATTATCAATAATGGTGTTACAAAGCTCGCTGCACCTACAATTAACTTAAAAGCGAACCGTCATGTTATTCAAGCTAATAAACTTGATATCGCAGACAAAGGTAATATAAAAGTTAAAGACGTCAACATAACAGCTACAAATGGCTACGTTATTACGACTGACCCATCATCGAGAACCGCAATGATTGCTGATGGTATTAATCCAAACTCAAGCGCTCCAATATCAGTTGATGGGTTTAAGTATGTATCTTCTGACATCAAAGGCACAGATGCTAATGGCAACGCTATTACAAACATTGCTTCATCTGGCAGCATTAAAGTCAATGCAGGTTTAGACATAATTAACAATGGCGTAACTACTTTGTCCTCAGGTTCTATTGAACAAACTGCAGAACGTCATATAATTCAAAACAATGTTTTAAATATAGCTGACGCTGGCTCAGTCGCACTGAAAGCTAAAAATGGTTATATTATTACAACAGATGCTGATTCAAGAGCTAAATTAAACGCTGATGGTGTAAACTTTACAAATGCTGATGGCATAAAGGTTGATGGCTTCCGCTATGTTTCAAAAAATGCTAAAAATGATGTAAACGCAAACGGCAATTCTGTAACTAATATAGCTGCTAATACCTCAATTACTGCTCAAGCAGGAATAGACATAATTAACAATGGTGTGACTACATTAAAAGCGCCTAACATCAATCTGCAAGCTGGTCGTCATGTTATTCAAAATAATACGTTGACGATGGAAGGTCAAACAGTGAATGTAAAAGCCGCTAACAGCAATGCTGCAGGAAAAATAGTTAATGCAAATGAAGCATACAGAGCAGCTACTGACGTCAAATACGTATCAAAAGATGTAAAAGGCTTGGGTGCTGACAAAAATGCGATTACAAATCTCAATAACGCTAATGGCTCAATGACCGTTACGTATGACGCTCCGGTAGGTTCGTTCCTTCAAAACGGTACAATCAATGCCAGTGTAAAAGATAAATTCACTGCCAACTTGAAAAATGGAGATTTAGTTACAAACGGCAAAATTGCAATTACTGCTCCAAACGTTGAGATTAACGCTCTTGGTGGTAATGTTCAACACAACGGTGCTTTGGTCTTAAATGATACTGTAAATGCAGTTGTGAACGCAAAAGGTGGTAACGGAACTATTACAAGTGCTCAAAATTCAACTACTGCTGTTAATTCAAATGCTACAAATACTGTACTTACAATGAATGCAGCTGAATATACTCAAGGCGGTGAAATGACCGTTAATGCTAATGATTTCACTTTAAGTGCTAAAGAAAAAGCTAACTTAAACGGAATTATTAATTCTACAAAAGTGAACAGTAATTTGAATATAAACGCAAAGAATATAGCAGCTAGCGGTGCTGATATCAATGGTTACAATGTATACATTACTTCTCCGGGCTTAATTAGTTATAATGATTCAACTGTTAAAGCTCTCAATATATTAAAATCAGATTCAGATACAGTAGCATTCGACTCAGCCTCCAGTTTGTTTGGTAAAGATACTACGGTAGCTACTAATGCTGATATAAATATAGCTGATATTCAAAACAATGTAGTTGGTACTTCAAAACTGAAATTCCATAGTAAAGAAGGCAAAATTACAACTGCTAATGCTAATTTAAAAGCTGATGAAGTTGTTGAACTCGAAGCTGCTACTGATATTATCAATACAGGCAAAATGAATATCAGTGGTTACAGTAAAACTAAAACAGGTAACGCTAATTTTATAGCTAAAAACATATTGAACAGCGGAAATATCAGCATAAATGCCGATAATGCAAATGTTGGTTCAGCATTAGCTAAAGACGGCGCAGCTGATACTACATTGATAAGTAATACAGGCTCAATGGACTTTAATGGTGGTGTAGGCAATCTTCAAGCAACTGAAATCACTTCTGAAAATGCAACATTCAAATCAGAAGGTGGCTCACTGAACTTGAATGCTACAGGCGCTAAAGGACAAACTCACAAAAACTCAAAACTCAACGCTAAAAATATAGCTTTAACAGCAGCTCTTGGTAATATCGGCTTAGACAATACACAAGCAACAGCAACAGAAAATATGACAACAGTATCTAAGTCAATATCACTTGAAAACAATGCTTCATTATTCGGTAAGAAAACATCTGTAACGACTGATGACAGTATAGAGTTAGGTACAAGCAATATCACAGGTACAGACGAACTAGCATTCACAAGTAAACAAGGTTCTATCGGCGTTAAGGCAGACAAAACAGTTACATTGAAATCTAACAAATTAGTTAAGCTAAACGCAAAAACTGATATAGATAATAAAGGTACATTGAACATTCAAGGATATGACAAAGAAATAACTGACAGCGTTGCAATGAATGCTAACAACATATTAAATTCAGGCACGATGAACTTGAAAGCAACTCAATCAGACTTGACAGCGACTACACTCGTTAGCAACACAGGCACAATGGACTTTAATGGTGGTGTAGGCAATCTTCAAGCAACTGAAATCACTTCTGA